>JAZKHF010000022.1:0-35164 GCA_040385545.1 Pseudomonadota bacterium | reverse complement strand
GATCCGGGCACCACTATTCAGGGCGCGTTCTTGGCGCTCGAACGGGGATAGCTTGGCGTTGTCGGCTTCGTCCGCCTTAATCTGGTTGAGGACCATTTCCATCGCTTCGGCCTTCGTGAAGCCCTGGCCTTTGCGGATGCGGATGTAGAGCGGGCGATATGCCTCGGGGCACCATGCGAGGCGATACGCAGTGACTTTTGCTCCACGCGCCTTCATGTCACGCCGTGCCATCGCCTCGGGCGTGTAGGAAAGGTGCTGAATAGCCCGCATTTGAGCCCTGAGGCGTTCGAGCTGCTCGGGGTTGGAAACGCGGGAGGCAGCGGCTTTGCGGGCTTGGGCGCTCGCTTTTTCCGGGTTTTCTCGAACGAACCGACGAAGCCCCTCGGCCCGCTTGCGGCGCGCTACCGGGTCGGCGTTGTTGGCCTCATTCGCGTGCTTACGGCACATGCCCGTGCGGGACTGGCGCGTGATCTCGGTGCCACAGACTTTGCATTGAAAGCTGGGTTTCCGCTCTACGCTTGCTTTGGGGGTGGTCATGCGGCCTCCTGAACAGGCAGGAAGGTCCGCCCAATGTGACGGGACAGCGGCTCGGGTATCTTGGCGATCATGGCGCTAGCGGCCTTGCGATTGATGCCGATATGATTGCGCTTGTCGGCCTCGGTGCGGACGTATTTCGCGCCCTTAAGCAACGGTGCGACCTCGCGAGCCATCGACACGTTAAAGCCCTCCTCGGAGAGTTTAAGGCCGGGGCGTTTCAGTCCGTCTTGGCGCTCCATTCCGCAATCGCGCGACGTAAAGCGCGCACCCTTGCCGAGGTCGGTGCGACGGACGGAAGCCGACTGAAACGAAGCGCCCGAACCATCGAAGCGGAACGACGGCACCTTGACTGCTCGACCAGCGGGCATCAACGCCGGCACATCGCCCCAAAGGTGGAACGACCCGAAATTATACCGACTGCGGCCGACCCAAGGGATCGCACCACGGACGTTCTCGACGACCATCGGGATATGGCGACCAGCGGCAATGCCGGCCTCTTTCTGAATGCGAAAACAGGCGTTGAACAGCCGGTTGAGCCGTTCCAATTCGGCGCCGGTCGTGTCGGCGCGGATCGCAGCAGCCTTGGCCTTCGCCAGCGACCACGGCATCGCCATGTAGCTATATTCCTGGCACGGCGGCGATGCGACGATCAGGTCCGCGTCTTTGAGCTGCGAGCCGTGTAAGGTAAGCACGTCTTGCAGGACGAACTCGCCCTTGTAGCGCTGATCGCCGTATTCGTGCGCTTCGATGTCATAGCCGATGACGCGCCATCCCTCGGCAAGAAGGCCGTCAGTCCAGCCTCCAAGGCCGCAGAACAGGTCGATAGCAAGCGGGGAGGCCACGGCTACACCTCCCTCAACAGAAGTTCGGGGAACAGCGCGCGAAAGATGGCTTTGCGGAGCGTCCAGGCATCGTCGCGAAACGGCCCCTTGCTGTCCTCGACGACGAGGGCGGCGGTCTGACGATCGGTATAGCGAAAGTCCGCCTTGTAACCGACACGCCGGCCGTTATCATGCTTCATGGGCTTGCCGTCGATGACGAACCAGAACTGCGGCTGCATCTCGAGGTCTTCGATTTCCCCGGCGCGAAGCAATAGGTGCAATTCGGCGCAGCGCTTCGCTTCCCGCCCGCTGGCATGGGTATGGCCTTGAGCGCAGACCGTTCGCTTGGCGAAGAACTTGTTGCCGCGGTTCACGCCGCCACCTGCTCGGCAACGCGATGGCTCAAACGCTTCGGAATGACGACTTCAACGCCGTGGGTCGAGTAGATCGTCGACTCTTTGCCAGTGCGCAGAATGTGGTCCCGGTAGCCGCAAGCGTGCAGCTTGAAGCCGCGCCCGAACTCTTTCGACAAGAGCCGGTTGAGTTGCTTGAGATCGGCCTCGGTGAGATAGATCGCGCGCACTTCCATGCGCTGCCAAGCCATCTTTTCAAGGGCGGCATCAATCCGGTCGCGGATGCAAAAGCGGTTCACGCCAGTATCTCCGCGGCGATAACATCGCCTTCCTGCCCGCGATCATCCCAAATGAGCTGACGAGCGGCGTAGGGTCCGGCTATCCAACCGTTGCGGAGACGCACGAGTATCTTGCGGGTGGTGCGGGGCTTGCGGCCGTGCGTTTCAGTCACACCCGATCCCCCAGGCTAAGCACGAAAGTAGGTGACAGGGCGGGATGAGGCGGCTTGCCACTGGACGCGCGCATTTGACGAGCGAGGGCTAGCATAGGCTCCTTGGCCTTGGCGGCGCTTAGGAGGCCTAGTTCACGGGCGGCGGGGCTGCTCATGCCGCCACCGGGCGCTTGATGCGCTGCAAGAGGGTTACGAACTCAGGTTCGCAATCTTCGTGGGCGTCGGGCTTGATCTTGCGGAAGCGTTCGATCGAGCCACCCGCCCGCGCGGCGTGGTTTCCAAGGCCCATGTGTTCACCGCAGTGGCAGCGCACAAGCGACGTGACCTCATAGACTCGTCCGTGCTCAAGATTGGCAACATATTTGGTTTCCATGCCGCCATTGCCGCAAAGATCACGCGCTGGTGAAGCGTCCACGCACAGCGCCAAATCGCCTATTGTCCAACCTTCGCTCATAGCGACACAGCGCGCGGGGTGCGAAGTTCGGTGATCCGGCTGCGAATGAGTTGAATTGCGTGCTCGGCGGCGATAATCTCGCGTTCCATGCCAAGCAGTTCGACGTGATCGATATTGCCGTCAGCTTCCGCCTCAATGACCTTGTGCAGGGCGGCGACAAGCGCGGGAGCGGCCTTCTGGTCGGTGTCGCAAACCGAGCCCTTGGGGACGATGCGAGCGCCGTAGAGGTCGGCTAGAGCGTCGAGCGCGTCAGGCACCTTGGCGCGCAAATCCCAAAGGCGCTTTTCCTTTGGGGCCGATACGCCGGACAGCAAGTTCGACAGTCCGGTGCGCGATAGGTCAAGGGCCTCGCGCAATCCGGCCTCGCCAAGCTGACGCTTGCCAGCCTCTAGACCAGCCAGCAGCGCCGCGTGATAGCGCACTTGGGCAATCGGGTCGTTTTCGTAAAGGACACTATCGCGCTGCATCGGTATCTCCAGCAGGATGGAAAGGGACAAACTCAGCGAACTCGACGCCGCGCTCGCCATCGGCACCATCATCGAAAGGCTCGTGGGCAATCGAGATGAGGGCGATGATGATGATCGCTATGTTGAGGGTGATGATGGTGAGCATCAGGCCGCTGCCATCCGTGCCGAATGCGCGTCGGCATCGACTTGTGCGATCGTGCGATGACCGGCGAACGGGATATGCTCGTCAGTGGCGCAAGCGGGCTCGACAATGCCGGGGATCCACAGGCGACGACCGTGCGCCATCTTTGCTTTGCGGGCAGCGGACATTTTCACGCGCAACGATCCTGTCCGTCGTCATTGTCGGCGAAAGGCTCGGGAGTGTCGTCGTTGCTCGCCTCAAGCGCCGCAATCTCGCGGTCGAGATGAGCGGCGCACTTGCCATCGGCTTCGAGCATTGCAGCCTCGCGATGCAGCGCGGTCAGGCGGGCTTCGATGATGGTGCGGGTCATGCGGCGGCCCGATCCGTGCGCTCAAGTGTGTCCCATGAAATCATCTTGCCCGCCGCCATCGCGGCCAGCTTGAGATGATCCAGACGGCTATTGCTGATGCGGGTGCGCCAACTATGAACGGTCGAGGCTGGCGCTTTCACGAGCTTGGCAAGCTCGGTCGTCCCGCCGAAGTCGTCGATTATCTTGTCGCTGAGCTTGAACATGGCGACGATAGTGCGATAATCGCAACACTACGTCAAGGGCTATATTGCGAAATCGGCAATTGCGGAAATCAACAGAGTCGCCTTGATGGCACAATGGACGTTGAGACGCTTAAGCGCCTGATGAACGAACGTGGTGAAACCCAAGCCGGGATCGCCCGTCTGCTCGGCATTGCGCCTGACAAAATGTCTAAGACGATGGCTGGTAAACGCGAATTAAAACTGTCGGAGGCCAACACTCTACGTCGCTATTTTGGGCTTGACGCTACGGAAAACAGCGCCACGATGCTGCCTGTCGTGGGGCTGATCTCGGCGGGTGCGTGGCGTGAAGGCTTTGAAACGATTATGGGATACATGCCGAGTCCCGACAGGGCGTTGAGTGCAGATGCGTTTGTGGTGATCGTCGAGGGAGACTCGATGGACAAGGTGGCGGAGGAGGGCGAGGGCATCATCATCGAGCCCCGCGACCGCGAGTTGGTGTCAGGGCGCTACTATGTCGTCCGCAACGGCGACGGCGAAACCACATTCAAGCAATACCGCGAAAATCCGGCACGCCTGGAGCCTTGCTCGAACAATCCCGAGCATAAAGCGATCATGCTGGGCGTCGATGAGTTCACCGTCGTCGGCCGAGCGAAAAAGAGGGTTTCCGACCTCTAGTTGCGATAATCGCAAAAATAACGGTTGACATAGGGTTGCGATAATCGCACTGTCTCTAGCAACAGGCCGCCTTGGCCCGATGCTGGAGAGACTACGATGGCAATCCTTCTTAACTTCTCTTTCGCCAATCAGTCCCGCGCCGCATACTTCGATGTTGCGGCGATCGAGGCCATCGCCGCTGCCATGAACGCCGAAGCCGATGCTGGCGACGAATACCGCGTCGAGGCAGTCGGCAACAAGGGCGCTTTCGCAGTTGCCTACTACAGCGAAGGCTTCCGCCTCGGAGTGGTCGCGTGAGCGTTCTCCTGATCTTGGCCGAGCAATGCGAAGATGCGGCGGGGCCGAGCTTCGCGCTTGAGACTGACATTGCGTTGGCGGTGGGTGCCAAGCCTCACCTCAAGCCGCTGCCATTCACCGCCTCGCTTGACGCAGCGATGACGCTGATTGAGCAGGGCGCGTCGTGGTCTTTATGGTGGTCCGAGGAAGCATCGCGACCGGCCAGTGTGGCAATTCGCAAAGGCAATGGGCCTTTGTCGAACGGCATAGGTACGTCGCCCGCGCTCGCCCTTTGCGCTGCCGCTCTCCGTGCCCGCCACGAGGTGGCATCATGAACGCCCAATCCCAGATCACCGCCGCCGCATCGCTGCCTGTCTGGGCGCAATGCCCTCGCGCCGATGCCATCATCGCCGACATCCTTCGCGATCCCCCGATGAACACCATAGCCGACGCGATGGGTTTCAAGGTCCAGCATTACGCTGGCAAGCCCGCCCGCCAATTGCGCGATCTATTCGACGATCAGCTCGAGGCCATCACCGCTGCCGAGCGCGCTGAATGGGAAGCTGGTCGTTCCTATGACGAGCTGACACGCCAAGCCAATGCGCTGCTGCGATCTGAAAGGCCGGATCAGCTTATCAAGAGGCTGCTCGACGAGGCGATGAGCCTTGCCCCGGTTGTCCGCATTTCAGCTTCGAGGATCGGGGCATGACCACTAAGGAAACAGTGGACCCGCGCGCGTTGCTTCAAGGCGCGGCGCCGGAGAGGCGCGAAGGCGAAACTGAGAGCGAGAGAATCCAGCGCGTATATTATGGACGTCACGTGTTACGCGCCGCCGCCCCTCAACTCGCCCTTACCTGCATATCTCAAGAAGAGAGGATTGCGGAGCTTGAGGGGGCGCTTCGTGGCCTCGTCAAAGCGGTCAACACGAACGAACTGGCCGCTGTCATGGCCTGTCACGCCTTGGTCGCGTTCGCCAATGTCGATGACGCCCTCAAGATCGCAATTCCCGCCCTCACCAACACAGGAGAGGGCAAGTGAGCGACATGGGAGATTTCTACCACGCCCTGCGTGATCATCGGCGGTCGGTGCGTCAACAGCTTGGTCGCGAGTGTCCGGAATGTGGCGTCGCGCGATCTCTCGCCAACGCCTCGATCCTCATGCCGGGACAAAGGTGCCGAGTGGATGGCTATGTCGATCCGCGCGCCAAAAAGGGAGAGGTCCGTTGAACCGCCCCTGGATCGAATCGGCGATGCTCGAACGGATCGTGCCGACCCGCGACCTCATCAATAAGCTTGGCGAGTATTACAACGCGGAACCGATCGCGAGAATCCCGCCGATTGAAACGCAGCCGGTGGGCCTCAATCCCCACGCATGGCCACCCTGCAAGTGCTGCGGCGGGAACGTCAACCAATGCACCAATTACGATCCCGATACCAGCGCACCGCTGTGGGGGAAGAAGGAGGGTGCACGATGAGTATTCGCGATAAGCTGATTGCCGCTGGCGTCCGCAACCTTGGCGAGTTCGGCTACGAGCACGTCACCGCCGACAACATCCTTACGGACATCATCTACGCTGGCTTCTTCAAGTCGATGCTGAACGACAACCTCGGCCAGGGCTTCGATGCTGAAATCAAGGGGCTGTTGAGCGAAATCGACAGTGCGGAGCAACGAGCATGACCGCCCCCTTCGTCAACAAGGGCCGCAATTCGTGGATTATCCCTAATACGCACCGGGTTCACAGCGTCCGCATTCCCGGTCCCATCCATTCCGCCAACGACAACAGCGACCGTCTATCCTGGTCCACTGTCTTGTCATTGGGGATCGCTACTTTGGTGGGGGCTTGGTTTGTTGCTCATCTTGTTGGAGCGATGGCATGACGGGCGCGCCCCTTACGGGTCAGGCTCTTGCGGTTCCCGCCACGCCCGCAAGCGGTCTTGACGCTCCGCGCTGCGATCCTTCGCGCGTCGCGTTCACTGACGCGCTGGCCGCTGAACTGCTGCACCCTTCACGGGGTTTGGCGCGGGGCATTTTGCAGGCAACGCCAGACAGCGACGGCAAGATCATGCCGACCAGAGCGGGCGAGCTTCGCAAAGCGACCCACTGCATCCAACGACTGAAAGACGAGCGCGACATAGCAATCGCGATAGCGATGGAAGCCCGCAGAGCGGAGACGGGCGCCGGCTCCGTTCACGACAGCGCGGCCATCGCCCAACCTTCATCCCCACCATCCCCTAACATGGGAGAGGAACAATCGTCATGAATCCTCAATCGAAGGTGGAGGCCGCCACTATCGCATCGGCAATGGCGCTGGCATTCGGCGAGATCGAAGCAGCGACCAAGAGCGCGAACAATCCGCACTTCAAAGCAAAGTATGCGGACCTCGGTTCGGTCATCGACGCCATCAAGCCCGCGCTGATCAAGAACAGCCTGTTCTTTACGCAAGTGACGCACGAAGCGACCGGCGGGGTCTGCATCGAAACGATGATCTACCACGCCAGCGGCGAAAGCATGAGCGGCGGCAAGCTGTTCGTTCCCGCCAACAAGCAGGACGCTCAGGGCTTCGGCTCGGCGCTCACCTATGCCCGCCGCTACTCGCTGATGACGGCGTTTGGCGTTCCGGCCGAGGATGATGATGGCAACGCGGCGGCGAAGTCGGCACCGCGCCAAGTTGTTCCCGCGCCTGTCAAGATGGCGACTGACGACCAGTGCGCCACGATCATGCAGTTATCCGGCGCGGCGGGAAAGTCAATCCAGGACATCGTGGAAGCGCACAAGGTGTCGTCGCTGCCCGAACTTACCGAGGTCAAGGCGGAAGCCACAATCCGACGCCTTCAAACGCTCGCCAGGGAGACGGCCAATGCATAGCATGGATCAGGGCTCGGCGGAGTGGTTCGCCGCTCGCTTGGGAAAGGCCACCGCGAGCAAGATTGCCGACATTATCGCCAAGACCAAGAGTGGCGTTTCAGCGTCGCGCGCGACATACGCGGGGCAACTGATTGCCGAGCGGCTGAGCGGGACACCGACCGAAAGTTTCAGCAACGGGTCGATGCAGTGGGGCACCGACAATGAGGCAGCGGCGCGCGATGCCTACGCCGCGCATCATCTGTGCGAGGTGGTTGAGGTCGGCTTTGCGGATCACCCCACCATCCCGATGAGCGGCGCTTCGCCGGATGGCCTGGTCGGCGATGATGGCTTGGTCGAAATCAAGTGCCCGAACAGCGCGACGCATATCGACACGCTGCTCAAGAAGGCAATCCCGTCGAAATACGTTACGCAGATGATGTGGCAGATGGCCTGCACTGGGCGGAAATGGTGCGACTTCGCCAGCTTCGACCCGCGCTTGCCCGAGCATATGCAGCTTATCGTGATCCGGCTTGATCGCAGCGACGAGTGGATTTCCGAGATAGAGGCCGAAGTCGCCAAGTTCTTGAGCGAAATCGACGACAAGGTTGCCGCCCTTCGCGAGCAATACGAACCCCAACGAGAGGCAGCATAATGGCCGGAGTGAACAAGGTGATTTTGGTGGGCAATCTCGGGGCTGATCCCGAGGCGCGATCCTTCGCCAACGGCGGCGAGGTGGTCAACCTCCGCGTCGCCACGTCCGAAACCTGGAAGGATAAGGACGGCAATCGGCAAGAGAAATCCGAATGGCATACCGTCGCCATCTTCAACGAGAACCTGGGCAAGGTGGCGAAATCCTATCTCCGCAAGGGCTCGAAAGTCTATCTCGAGGGCCAGCTGCAGACCCGCAAATGGCAGGACCAGTCGGGAGCGGATCGCTATTCGACCGAGATCGTGCTGCAAAAGTTCCGCGGCGAGTTGGTGTTGCTGGACGCCAAGGGGGGCGACGGATCGCAGGGAGCCCCGGCTCAACCCGCGCGCAATGCTCACGCATTCGACGCCGGTCTGGACGACGATGTTCCCTTTATTTCGGCTGACACGCGCCACGAAGGGCGTGCCAGCTGATGCCGCTTCCCGCACGCACAGCCAAGCAATCAGGCAAGAAGGACGCCGGTAAGCGTTCGCCAGCTCATCGGGCGTGGGTCCGTGGGCACGCTTGCTGTGCGTGCGGGTCGACCACCGCCATCGAGTGCGCCCACGTTCGGGAAGGCACCGATGGCGGAATGGGCATGAAGCCTAGCGACCGCTGGACGATCAGCCTTTGCCGCGACTGCCACACGGAGCAGCATCGCATTGGCGAAGGTCCGTTTGAGCGCCGCGCCGGGATTAATCTCAAGGCACTGGCGGCGGAGTTCTTCGCCAAGTCGCCGCACCGCTTCAAGCTGATGGAGGCCGCAAATGGCTGACGAGGCCCCACTATTCTTCGAGCGTCGGCTTGGCGGGCTATTCCCCGCTTGCCCTGCTGCTGAGCAGGCGCTTGCCGCCGTCTCGGGGCGGGTGCGCGTCAAGATCACGCGGACCCAGGGCAACAACAAGCGTATCGCCCTTTATTGGATCATGCTCGGCATCTGCGCGCCCATGCTCGACGAGCAAGCGCCGGGGATTACCGACGCCCTGCTCCACAAGGTATTGAAGGACCGGCGAGGCTTGGTCCGCGTCGTGACCCTACCGAGCGGCGAGCAGATCAAGGATTACGATTCGATCAGCTTCCACAGCATGACCGAGGTCGAGCGGACTGCCTTCATCGATTGGGCGTTCGCGACGCTTTCAAGTTGGTTGGGTGTGTCCGTCGAGGATTTAACCGCGGAGGCACGAGTAGCATGACCTATTCCAACCCCTCACAGAGAAAGGCGATGCTGTTCGGGCGATGCCTTCGGCCCGTTCTGGCACCCTTCGGGCCAAGCCCGTGCCGGTCTTGGGCAAAGCTGCCTGCCACTATCGCATGACACCAGAACGCGCCTTGAAGATGCCCGACTGGCCTGCCCGCATGGGCGAGGACATGGCGGCGCTGTATCTTGGCGTGTCGGCTTCAACGTTGCGCGCGGGTGCGGCGGCGGGGCGCTATCCCAAGCCCGTCCGTGACGGCAAGCGGGTGCTTTATGCCCGCTGCCAGCTTGACAGATTCGTTCGCGCGCAGTTCGGCTTACCCGCCACTGACAGCGAAGGGGAGGGGCGGGGATGGGCCGCATAGACCTGAAAAATGTCCACCAAAAAAAGGACGGGCGGGTCTATTACCGCAAGAAAGAGGCGGGCCGCGACTATTACGTCCGCCTGCCAGCGATAGACGATCCCAACTTCGCCGAAGCCTATCAGCGGGTCAGCAAGACGCAGGAGCGCGAGCCGGTCAAGCGCGGTACGATGGCGGCGCTGGTGGCTGAATATCGAGGAAGCGCCGAGTTTCGCAACATCCCGTCTGCCAATACCCGCCAGAACTACAGCCGCTATCTCGACATCTTCGTGCAGGATCACGGCAACAAGCCCGTTGAAGCCATGTCAGCGCGGGACGTTCTGCGCGAGCGGGACAAGTTCGGCGACAAGCCTGGCAAGGCAAACAACTGGTCTGCACGACTCAACACGCTGATGAAGTTCGGCATCCGGCGCGGCTATCGCACGACCAACCCTGCCGCCGACATCAAGCCGCTTCCGATTGGCGAGCACGAGCCTTGGCCGCGCGAGGTGCTTACCGCCGCGCTGGCGAACGCCACTCCCATGACGCGCTTGGCGATCGTCACCGGGCTGTGCAGTGGCGCCCGCATCGGAGACGCGATCAAGATGCAGCATAGTTGGCACGACGGCCATGTGATGCAGTATCGGGCGGGCAAGAACCAAACCGAGGTCGCCGTGCCGATGCATCCGCTCTGGATTGCCGAGCTGGCGAAGCATGAGCGCAAGGCGGTGACGCTGCTCTACGACCGTTCGGGCAAACCCTTCAAATCCACGACGGCGCTACAGGAACGCATCCGCGACTTGATGAAGTCGATCGATTCCTTTGGCTACTCGTTTCACGGCCTCCGAAAGAACGCCGCCTGCTACCTCGCCGAGCTTGGGTTGAGCGACACAGAGATAGGGTCGGTGGTCGCCATGTCGCCGCAAACCGTTCGCCACTACACCAAGCGCAGTCGTGCGTTGATGATCGCGATTGGCGCGGCGGAACGAATCAAGATGGGGGACGTCATCCCTATTGCGGGGGGACAAAAGAAATGCTAGTTTCTCAAAACTGGCTGTTTTCAGCCGCTGGTGACCCCTACGGGATTCGAACCCGTATTTCAGCCGTGAAAGGCAAAGGGACAATGAAATCAACACGCTGTACCCTTGTTGCGCTTTCGTTCTCGCCATTATCTTTCAGTAGCTTAGCAGGGCAGGGGGACGCGCGATGAGCAACCCAGTCGGACGCCCGAGGGGCAATCCCTACACGACAAAGAGCGGCTGCATTAGCATTCGTGTCGATCCTACTCTCGCTGCCTTGATCAAAGGGGCGGCGGAAGAAAACAGTCGCTCAGTCAGCGCGGAAGTAGAGGGGCGGTTAGCCGCGTCGTTCGGCGTGGACCCGCAAGAGCGGTTGGCAAAGATGGCGGCAACAGAACACTTTCTCGTCGCGCGGCTGCGTGAGGTTCGCGCGGCAAAGGAGGCCCAGAAGTTGGCGCTGACAGATCAAAGACTTTTGATCCTAGACCTCGAAGCCCGCCAGCGGCGAGCGGCCACGAAAAACGAAAACGAAGGCTTAATCGCTCGATATGAGAAGGCGGCGACCGCATGACTGACGCCCGCAACGCCGAGCTTATCCTGAACGCCAAGGCCGAACTTGCGAATGTTGAGGCATGGATCGCCGCCTTTGAGAATGAGCGCCAGTGCTACATCGATGCGCTCGAAATCCTTGAAGGGCCCCATCAGATGAAGCGGCGCAAGAAACTCCTTCGAGAGATGGTGCGACTGGACGAGGAAATGGGCCTCTATGACGATGAGGCGGTCCCGTTGTCGCCTAACATCCCCACATGACCCCCACTGACCGCCAAGCCATCCTATCTGACCTCGTAAAGGACTTCCGATGACCGATAAGCAAACCCTGATCGACTTGGCGGAGCGGTGCGAAGCGGCGACGGGTCCGGATTATCATTTGAGCCAGGAGATATTTGTCGCGGTCGGCATAGTCCCGGATCGCGCGGATTTAGCATATCCTGGCTATCATTCCACGGCCTCACTCGACGCCGCGATGACGCTTGTGCCGGAGGGGCATTTTGCGCGTATTTATTGCGAGGCCGACCAAACAATCATTGTAGCTTGGACCGATGGAACGGGCTGGGAAGAAATTGCCCGTAGCGCCTTGTGTCGCACTTCCGCCCTCACTGATACTGGCGAACGCCCGAACACTGACACCTCTGCTGACACCTCTGCTGACACCTCTGCTGATACTGGCGAGGAACCGAGTGAGGCGATGATCGACGCGGGCGCGGCTGAATATATGAGGCGCTGGCCGAACCTCGACAGCGACGACAAGCGTGACGGCTGTGTCCGCGCCATTTACCTCGCAATGCGCTCTACCCAAGCAGGGGGAAGATCATGAGCGACGACAAGACGCTGGAGTTGATCGCTCAGTTGCGGAAGTTAGCGACCTTCATGTCAAAGCATGACGACGGCATTTGCCGGATGGAAGCAGGTTGTCCCGACGAAGCCGCCGACCTCCTCACCTCTTACCACGCTGCTGCTAACGAGCTTGGCTATGAGAACTTCAACGCGATGGTCGAGGGGGTGATAGCCAAGGCCATTGGAAGCACGCTTCACGAATGTGGCATCTTCAAGAAACCGAGCGGTGATTCATGGACAGACGGGCCTAGCATACTCGCTGCCCGAGCAGTCATCGCCGCCCTAACCAACAGGAGCGCGACATGAGCGATTGCTTACGCGACCAGTTTCCATGCCCAGCCCAAATCCGATGCCTCTGCCGCAAGTGCCAGTCCGCCACGCAAAAGGAACCCGCTATTCCCGACACCGAACCTTCAACGCCCGTTGAAACTGATCCGCCCACTTTATACGAACCGGAGCAATCGTTAAACGGCGAGGTAGTGATCGAAGCCGCGCGGGCTTTAATCGCCAAGCTGGACGAATGCGAGCCTCATATCTCCACCGCGTTCCTGCTTATGCAAATGAAATGCGGACCTTACACCGGCCCGAACTATGGCGAGGAACTGAAAGCGCTGCGAGCTGCTGTTGACGGCGGTGCAGATAAACCCGAGCCGCACTCGCCGTCATGATCCTGTAGAGCATAGAGGGGGAGGATATGCTAGATCGAAAGGATGGGCGAATGCCTGCGGCACCGTCGCTAGTCGGGCTCCGCCCCAAGCCAGTTGCACTGTCTTGGCCATGCGGCGACTATCAACTTTCGCAAGGGAGCGACTAATGAAAATTGTTGACCGCGCCACCTTCCTTGCGCTGCCGAGCGGGACGATCTTTGCCAAGTATGCGCCCTGCTATTTCGAAGAATTGTCGGTCAAAGGTGACAGCCTCGAAACGGACTTCATCTATCAGGGTCTTGTGACACCAAACTTCACTACCGCTAATGACAGCGGCGAATGGGGCGAGGCGCTTCAATGGATCGAGGAGGGCAATCCATCGCCGCCGCTCGACTTTGATATGATGGGGCGGGACGGCTGCTTTGATGACAAGCAGCTTTTCGCCGTGTGGGAGGATGACGACGTAGAGGTATTGATCCTCCGCCTGATTAAGGCGCGCTTAGAGGTGAATGGCCCAAGTGAAGCTGCGTCGCCCGAAAATGAGCCGTTCTAATGCAAGCCAAAGGCCCCACCACGGTCATCCTCCACTTCGACGCGGCCCGCACCTCGGCATTGCGGGAATCGGAGGTGCAGCATCTCACCTACCACGTTACCAGGCTGCTGATTGGCGAGCGCACGGCGGAAAGCGAATGGCGCCACCTTGGCATCGCCGTCGAACTCGATGTCGATAGCGATGGCGGGCCGGAATGATTGACGCACCCTATGTCTGTGAAGCGCCGCGGATCGTCGATGGCGATAGCATCCGTTGCGGCAAGCTCCGCCTTCGCCTGCTCGGCATCGACGCGCCTGAAATGGGGAAATGCCCCCGCCAGCGCGTCTGTGTCCAAGGAAGCGGCTCGGCAAGCAAGTCCAGCTTGGCTCGCGCTGTCCGTCTAGGAACGGTGCGCTATCGATCGATCAAGCTGGATCGCTACGGCCGCACGATCGCCGTGGTACATGCCAGAGGGCTCAACCTGTCATGCTATCAGATCAGGGCGGGGCAAGCTGCCTATGTCGGTCGGTGGGACGATGGCGGGATTATTCGTCGAGAGTGCCGATAAAGCAAAAGGGCCGGAGGTTTCCCCCCGACCCCCTGGCACACTGACAGCGTGAAGGTATCAGCGATTGGCGGCGGCCGCCAGCTTGTCCTGTAGCCGACGATGACCTTCGTCGTTGTCGGCTACGATATCAGCGTAAGCGTCTTTCAGCGCAGCCTGGTCGCGCTCGTTGAAGGTGCCGACGATCTCGTCATAGACCTTCTTGAACTCGGGCAGAGCCGCGACAACTGGTCCAACGGCGGGGAGCAGCTTGAGGATTGAGGCGAGGTCGATCATAGTCAGCGTCCTTTCGCAACGGTGATGGCGTCCGAAACCGCGGCATTTGCGGCGCGAGCGGCGGTGAGGAAGTCGGCGGCGTTGGCGGTGGCATAAGCTTGCCGGAGCACCAGAAGCGCGGCGTAGGCCCGCTTATCAGCCGATGCGGCTCGGGATGCACGCTCGCCCTTGATGACGCCGGTATCGACGCCCAACTCTATTGCGAGGCGAAACGCCTTGTATCCGCTTTCGACGCCGATTGCGATTTGCTCATCGGCCGCCGTGCGATTGGCGACTTCGACCGGAGCGGTGGGAATGTTAGTCGGAAGGGCGGGCACGCACGCACTAAGCGCGAATGCCCCAGCGAGGATCAGGGCTTTCATCGTTCAGTCTCCTTGGTCGTGGTTTCGGGATTGGCCTCGGCATAGTCCTTGGTCACGAAGCGCCCGGTGATGCTTGACCGCCAACGGCTGACCGTGCGGCGCATGGCGCGGATAAGGCGTTCAATCATCGAGGCTTCTCCTGTTCGACATGTACCGGGTCGCTTGCCGTGCCAGTGGGGCGATCTGGATCGTTGAGCCCCAATGCCGGATTGGCGTCAGTCTCCGCACGTTGCTTGATTATCTCGGCATTCTTGTCGGCAAGCTCGCCGCCGCTCTTTGTCGCCTGGTATGCCCAACCCACCGGCCCCTGGACCCACCCCGTGATGATGATGGCGGTGGCGAGGATCAGGAAGGCGTCGCTGTCGAGCAGTTCGCGCTCGAATTTGATCATGCCGAGCACCAGCAGCGCCATGATGAAGCAACCGAGCCCGATCCACCCGCGCGCATCGCCGGGTTTCACGACGACGATCTTGATCCAAGGGCGCGCCATTATCCGCCCCTGTAGAGATTGGCTTCGGCCGCACGGCGCGTCGTCAGACCAGCTAGGACTTTCGGCCCGGCCCGGTTCCAGCGTGCGAATTGATCCGCGGCGCCGTCATAATCGCCCGCTAGATGCTTCTTGAGCAGGGTCGAAGTCCCGAGGGCGCCTAGCCCCACGTTGAACGCGAAGGCGACCAAGGCACTGAATTGACCCGCCGTCATCGTCCCGGCGAGATTGACCACCCCGCGCTCGAAACGGTCCAGATCGTCCAGCAGCAGCTTTTCCGCTTCGGCCTCGGTGATCGTCATCCCCATGCGGACATGCGGGCCGGTCGATCCGTAACCGATGGTCGCGACATCGGCGGGGCATTTGTAGGCGTTGAGGCGCAAGCCTTCGAACCGTTTGATGAGCGCCAGCCCTTTCGGGCCGATGCGCCTCACCCCCGGCGCGACCAGTGCAATCGCTCCATCAATCGCCGCGTCCAGTTCCCGCACCTCGACATCGGAAAACGGCTTGTTACCGCGCATCTTGCGAACGGCGGCAAAGATGAGTTTGCGGTTCATCGGGGCGGCTCCACATAAGGCGGGGTTTCGTAATCGGGGACGACGGTTTTCAGCGCGCGGTCTTGCTGGCTATCGCGCTCGTCTTGGCGCAGCATCCAGGACTTGCGCCCCTCTAGCGTTCGGTCGATCGCGGGCATTGCCTCGGCAAGGCGGTCCAGCTTGGCGACTAGCGACATATAGCCGCCGCCGAACGCGAGGATGATCGCAAGGCACCCACCCAAGACCCAATTGCGCTGCCGAAGCTCGCTGTTCGTGATCTTGGTTTCGATTGTCGCCAGTGCGCTGGTAAATTCGTGCCGGCTGATAAACTCGCCGGTCCCGAGCGGGTACGCCATCTGTAGAATCTCCGCTGTTTCACGGGAAGTGTCGGGGATCATCTCGCCACCCGCTCGCGTGGTTCAGGGTTGACTCGATCCATCATGATCAGCCGCCTTTCTGGTGAGGATGAGGGCGCGCGCGGCCATCCCCACGACTTTAGCGCGGGCCGGGTGCGGCTCTTAAGTTTGGCAGGGCCTTGGAACCGCGCCCCGCATCATGTATTGACGCGTGATGCGAACGTGGATCGGCGAAATGTGGATGGGCCTCGGGCTGCTTGGCGCGATGGGCGTTGGCTATGTGGCGTGCGCGCGCTTCGCCATTTGGTTGACCGGGGCACCCCAGCCGACTCTATTTTCATAGAAGCCGCAGCAATCACGCAATCTTCACGTCGATATACTCGCCGATGATCCCGAGCGCGCAATCAAAAACGACCGGCACCGCTGCGTCGGTCTGGCCCATCGTGTAAGATTGAACCAGCGCGGCGGCGGTGTGGTCGGTTCCGGTGTAGATGCCAACATATCCACCACCGCCAGCCGACTCTCGGCTTACGCTGAAGGTCTGTCCGGCCTCGTCGACATAATTGCCGCCGTAGCCGCCATCGACCCAATAACCGGGGTAGATGCTATCCGCCGCCCCTCTGTTCCACCCCGTCAGCGCATCGGGACCGTTTGGCCCTGCCGCCTTGCTCACGCCCACCCGCATCATTGCCAGGAGCGGGTCCTTGCATTCAATCGTCCAACCATCGACGAGCGCCGTAGCGGTAAAGGCTGCTCGCTCTAGCGTGCCGTCCGTGCCGCCCGTCTTAGTAATGCGCTTGAAGCCAGAGGTAGGCGAGTCCGCGACGGTGAAGTTGGCATTGGCCGCGACGATAGCCGGTTGCGATGATGCGCCCGCGCTAACACTGCCCGAGAACGTCGTGGTCGCGCTGGCGATAGCATTGGCATCGGTCGCCTTGATCCCGAAGCTGTAAGCCCCCGCCGTCGTTGGCGTGCCCGAGAGGACGCCACTTACCAGCGTGAGGCCCGCTGGTAGCGTTCCGCCGTCCAGCGCGAAGGTATAGGGTACCGTGCCGCCGCTGCCCGTAAACGTCCGCGTGAACGGCGTGCCGACCACCAGCCCGAGCGCGGTGACAGGCGACAAGGAAACCACCACTGGCGGCACCTCGCTCGTCACCGGATTATGGAACAGCCCCGTCCATCCGCGCGCCTCTAGCAGCACAACCATCTCGGTCGCCGCTTCAAGCGACTCTTCGCGAGTGAGTGCCGAATATTCGGCATATCCCAGCAAAAAGCAATGCGCCGTCGCCTGCGCTCCCGCGCCCCCGCCAGCTTCTACATGGCCAAAGCGCGACTTGGGAGCCCCAGCGAGCGCCGCATCGGGATAGCTGGCGACATTGCCGTTGACCCACGCGAGGTTGCGCCCGCTTTGGAAGCCGAGCGCGACCGGCCCCGTGGCGGGGTGCGTCGCGATCATGATTCCCGGCATGAAGGTGAATGCTCCGTCTTGGTAGGCGATGACCGGAGCGGGGCGGTCATAGGTGTCAACCGACGCCGAGCCGTCCCCGTTACCGGGGCCGAAATTCGGTAGCCCGGTCAGCGTCTCGGACAAGTACGAATATGCGCCGGTAGTGTCGGTCCAGATCGAGTTTGCGCCCGACATAGCCGCCGCATGGGCAATCGTTGGCGGAAAACGATAAACGGTGTCATCGTCGTACACACGCTCGTAAACGGGAAAGTTGCCCGCGACGATGATGGTCCGATCGCGTGGAACCGTGTTAAACGGGGTGGTGAAATAGCTGCCCGTTTTGCAATCGACATAGTTGGAATGATAGGTGAAACCGCCCGCGCCCGCCGTGGGGATCAGGCTCCCCGATCCCGCCTGCGGAACGATGCTCGCGGCCTGCGAACCGCCGAACAGGTAGCGGCCTTTGATCTTGTCGATGCTCGCCATTATGACATGCTCCAGACGTTCGATGCGCCGATGTTGATGTCGATCGGCGCGGCCCAATTGTGCATGGGCAGGTTCATCCTGGCGCAGCGCACCGTGTCGCCGTGATTGTCGCGCAGATTGCCGCCGTTGCCCTTGAAGAAAAGGTGGTTCTTGGTCGGTCTGTCGAGCGCATAGCCGAGCCGGTAGCCGTTGCCCCACGTCCCCGAGCCGAGCGTGAACCTGATTTGATTGGTCCCGATGATCTCGGGCGTATTGAGCGGCACCAGCGTCGTGCCGTCGTGGGCCGCGAACCCATAGTCCTCCTGCAAGGCGAACCCATCACCGTTCGGACGATCCGCGACACCCCATTCGAGCGACAGGCCGGGACGGCGCATCTGGTAGGTCACGGTCATCACCGCGCCCGCGACCTCCACGTTGACCGGGTGCATCGGGGGGAAACGCTCGTTGAGCGGGAGATCGCTTGCCAGCTCGTAGCAATAATATTGCGCCAGCCTCGCGTAAGCCCCGAG
The DNA here is from genome assembly GCA_040385545.1 of Pseudomonadota bacterium. Classification (GTDB taxonomy): domain Bacteria; phylum Pseudomonadota; class Alphaproteobacteria; order Sphingomonadales; family Sphingomonadaceae; genus Sphingomicrobium. The sequence goes on along the minus strand of JAZKHF010000022.1, from coordinate 16,772 downwards.
CATATAGGTCCAGTCGGCGGGGTAATGCAGCCCCGTGGGATCGTACATCGAGGCCATGAAATAGGTCGGCGTCGAAAGGATGATCGGAACTGCGGACGCCCCGGTAGCATAGTCGATCGCCCCGAAGTGCTGCGCCCTCGCCACGCCCGAACGGGTGGCGGTGTTGAGCGGGTTCGAGCAGGTGATGTAGGTGAACAGCGCGGGCGGGAGGGTTTGCCCGGTGATCGCCTGCCCGTCAGCCGAATGATCGGCGGCGAGTTGCACGAAGGGGGCAAGATATTGCGCCTTGGTGTCGTTCAGGTTCGACTCGCCCTGATAAATGGCGGGGCCGGTGTAAAACACGCTCTTGCCGATGCTGCTCGCAAAGTTCTTTGCCGCAGTCAGAGCGGCCATCGTGCTTGAATAGGCGGCTCCCCCTTTGACGGAATAGCTGAGCGCCGACCCGCCCGCCGCATTGTTGATGCCGATGCGATGCTCCGCCGACACGTCGGTCAGAGCGTTGCCAAGCTCATAAGCGAAGCCGAGCAGCCCGAGCAGGGGATGCTCGCCGGACAAGCGGGGAACGGTGCCGCCTGAAAGAGTGAGGTTCGTGGCGATTGCAGGAACAAGATCGCCATAGGTGGTGGTTGTCTTGGCTTGGGGAAACGCCTTCGCCAGGAACGCCTGCACCAGCGTTTCGTCCATGCCGCCCGATTTGCCCTGCCCGAGCGACTGCCCGATGACCGGCGAATATTGCACCGCCGACATGACGGCGGGGTCGTACGCGAGCGGCTCGACATTCACTTCGGGGAATACCCAAGCCCCATCGCTCCGCTGCGTCAGTGTCATGTTGTTGATCGTGAGATGCAGTTTCTCACCAATGAGACGCGCCACAACATCGGCCATTATTGGGTCGCTCCGTTTTTGACGATAAAGGGTCCGCGAAAATAGACGGCCTTGGAAAGTCCCTGCGCCGTGACGTGCAAATCCCAGAAAAGAACCGCGTCGTCGCCAAGCTCGGCACCCGGTTTGGCGGGTAGCCCTTCCATCACCGGTTCGTTGATCCGCATCGTGACAGTGCTGGTCGTCACCCCGCCAACGGTCGCCACCGTGACGCTAATCCCTTGTGTCCCGGCGGTCGCGTTCGCCAGATCGACCAAGGGCGTTCCGGGCGTCCCTGGCCCGAGACGAACCTGGGCCTTGAAAGCGGCATCGCTCAGATCAATGCCGACGACATCGATCGAATAGACGAACGGCGTCCATCGGTTGCCGACGAGCGGCAGCAGTGCGGGTTGCAGCATCGGCATTCCTTAAATTTTAGGCGTCGTAACTCTCGAACTTCCACCACGCCGGGCCACCGCCGCTCGGCGGGTCAGTTGCGTCCATCGCGATCTTGGCGAAGGCGATGAAATGGCGGTGGGGATGCTCAGGGTTGGCGCCAGCATCGTCAGCGATCCCAGGCGGTGTTACCACCCACTGATACGTCACCGTGCCACCGGTGCGCATCTCATCCTCGTAATAAAGGAAGATTTCAGTCCCGTCGGCCAGCCCCGTCGCTACCGTCGCTCCGTCAACCGGAACGACCTTGTCCGAATAGACCCGCTCATGCGCACTGATCGTGACATCGCCCCCAGTCGCGGTTGAGATGGTGTGATTGCGGGCATAGCTTTGCGCGACATTGACGATGGCCGCTGCGCCCCCGGCATCCGCCGCCGCTTCGTCCAACTCCTGCGATGATCGGATCGTCGGGGTCGGCGGAGCGGTTCCCGTCAAGCCCAAGGCATAGGCGTGCTTGGCGCTCGTTTCGCTTTCCAGTGTCAGCGTTACCGCCCCCGTTGCCGGGTTGACGCTCCGTCCCGTGATGACCGCCAATTGCTCGAACAGCCCCGCCTCGGGGAGATGCACCGTTCCGGCCTCGCCAAGCCGATACGCCAGCAAGCGAGGCTTGACCGTCATGTTGATCGGCCCAAACTCTCGCGCGTTGACCATTTCGTAAGCCGCGAGCTGCGCCGCTTGGTCCTCATTCTGAACGAGGTCGAACTGCACTTCCTCTGTCTTGAGCTCGCCGTCCTCGGCAAGGTAGGTCGATGCCGTCACCGCGTCGCCCTGGACATATTCCCACTTGGCGTCAGGCGAGCGATACTTCGGCACGATGCTGTTGCGCCGTTCCCGCCAGCCCTTCATCGCCCGAACTTCGACCGAACCTTCGGCGATGTCGTCGGCTTCGATCCGGAACAGGCTCGGGCGTGGAGCCGAGATATGCAGCCGCAACATACCCGCCGACCAGATCGGCTTTGCGCCACCGGCTTGAAGGATGCGCTTTAGGTTGTCCCACTTCGACAGGTCGGGGGCTTCGTAAACGATCCCGCCTACAGCCCATTCGTTGGCATCGTTGATATTCGCCAACTCGACGAAATCGGTGAGGTCGATCGCATCGCGCGGAATCCCCGCCCCGATGATCTTCACATCGCCTTCGAACCGACCCCGCGCATATGCCAGTGCGTGCAGCGCAGCATTTTCAGACCAGCCCCACGTCGCCTCGTCGTCCCAGCGATGCGCCCCGCTCCCGCCCGGATAGGTCGAATCGAGCCGCGGATCATACACCCGCACCCCTTTGACGAGGACGCCAAATTGCGGCACGCCGCTGGCGAAACGCTTGCCGTCCTTGTCGAACTTCATCGACACGCGATACGACGCATATCCCGACATCTTGTGCGCCGCGCCCCACCCCGGCATCGCCGACAGGCTGCTCGTATGCGCAGTCTCAGGGCGCGCGCCGAGCCGCTTCTGCATCGTCAGATAGCTCGAATACCATCCCGACGCACTCTCGCCCGACAGGCCGACATTGGCATAATCCGCCTTGAATGCGTCGATGCTTTCGATCGGCCCCGCCGCCGACACCGCCATCACCTGGTGGCGATACTTATTGTCCGCTCCCCCGCTATTGTCGTAAACCTGCATCCCGCCGACGAACGTCAGTCCGATGGCGTAGGGAATGGGCATTGTCGCCCCGATCATCACTTGGCTCACCGAACCCTTGAGTCCCGGCCTCTTCTGCAGTGCGGCAGCCCCCATGCTTGCGGCCGCCGATACCGCGCTGGCGACCGATGCCACTGTTGCTGCCGTCGCGGCCAGCGCCGCACTGACGCCAAGGCTCACCCCGAACGTCGCCACCGCCGTGGCAGCCACCGCCACCACCGCTGCGACCACGGCAACCACTTTTAGCGCCTTGCTCATGCCCGCCACGCCGCCTTGATAAGGGAGGCTGGAGGCACGAGATGCACCAACGCCACATGGTCGGGGTGCCAGCCCCAAAACTTCGCGCCGCCCAGAGATACGATCATCGTTTCGTCCCCTGCTGCGTCGTCGGGATCGGCGGGGATCAACGCAATGTCCCCTGGCAGCATCATCGCCGGGGCAATGCGCGGAAGCAGCGTGTCCATCATTGCCTCAAGGCTGTCGAACCCGAGCCGCTTCAGCTCGCGTTTCGCCCCAATCGCGTTCTTGTAGGGTTTCGGCTTAGGCAGTCGCTTGTGACCCATTGCGACCAGCAGTGCCCGCACCAGCTTGGCGCAATCGCTTTGCCCGATGCGATACGGCTTGTTCTCGAACCGCGCCCGCACGCTTTCGATCGCGCGCATCCGCCGCGCCATCTCGGGGATGCGCTTGCCCTTCTTCGGCGATGGCGGGGGCGTGACTTTCACGATCCGAATATCCGGTTAATCTCGCCTGCCGCCAGAGCCGCGGCATTCGATCCCACGCCAATCGTCCCGCGCGGCGGTCCCGACACGCCCCACGGCACTTGCAGCCCCACTCCCGTGCAATGGTCGAAGCCAAGCTCCCCCGGCCACGCCGTTTGATGAAACCGGCTCGTCAGGACATTGCCCTCGCGGATCGCGAACAGGCGCTCGGCGGCATCGACATATTCAATCACCACCGTCCGATCGTTCTGGCCGAGCGAAATCGACACCGTATCGACTTGCCCCTCAAACATCTTTTCAGGCGTGCCGATCATCAGCCCCGTGTCGGCATCGACTTCGGCCAGCCAGAATCGCAGCGGCTTGCCTTGCATCTCGGCTTGAGCGAGGTCGATCGCCCCTTCGACGCTCGGCACGTTGATCGTCAGCCGCCCGCCGGCGCTTTCGTCGCCGATTTGCTCGGCGGGGGCGTCGAGCGATCCGATAGTCCCGAAATCGGGATCGAACGACACGAATTTCCCGCGCCCCGGCCAATCCAGAAATCCGCCGTCACACAGCCGCAAGGTGCCTGTCAGCGTCTCAAGCTCCATTAGGCCAGAGATCATGACGCGGACGCCTTCGAACATCAGGCGGCTTCCTCAATCGCGAAGTTGATACCGTTGTGGTGGTTGAGGTCCATTTCCCACTGCCACCCCTCGCCGAGAATAAAGCCTTCAAACATCGGCTTGGCGAAGTGGCACTCGTCGCCATCCAGATGCTCGACGCGGATCATGGGAGTGACGGCAAGCGTTGCGGTTCCCGTGCCGCTCGCAATGACCTCGGCATCGACAAAATATAGGTGATGCCGTCCGCCCGTGATGACCGAAAACGGCTGTCCCTCGCGGAAGGTGTAATTGGGTTGAACGCCTTCGACGATCAGCGACCGACCTGCCTGCCCCGACCCGTTAACGGTGGGCAGCCCCGGCAGGCCCGGATCGAAATCGAGCAGCGGCCATGCGATCCGCGCCCCTTCGGTCTTTCCACGCAGCAGCCGCGATACCCAAATACGCCCCAACTTGCCGTGAGGCATCGGGGGCATGGTGAAACTGGCGGCGAACCTGTTGCCCATGCGGTCTACGCGCTGGACAGGCCCGCCAAGCGGAGGGCGGAGGAAGGCGCCGAAATCGACTAGGCCCGGTGACGCCCCATTCGGCGAAGGATAATCAGGAAGGTCGATCAAGGAATTGACCTCCGCTGCCGCTGCATCGTTGCTTGCTGCCCACTGGCCGCGCCCACCATTGCTGCTCGCGAAGCCATCGGGGCTGCGACATTCGAGGCCCGGTGATCGACCACTACGTCAAAATAAGGCGAGGGAATGATCTGGACACGCGAAGCCGCGCCACCATTTGGCGAAACCGAGAAATGCTCGCCACGCGACACACGGGCGATAGGGCTACCATTGAGACTTAGCAGGTTGTTGTCGTTCCCGGCTCGACCGCCAAAAACACCAGCGCCACCGTTTGCAAACTTAGGCAGGGGATAGGCGCCAGACGAACCGCCAACCGTAGTAGGCATCTTGATGGTGCCGCCGCCAAGCAGAGGCCCAAGCGCGCTCGCCAGTTGCCCAACGGCACTTAGGATGCCGCCCGCCTTTTGGCCAAATACACTTCCAACCAGCGATCCCAATTCCTGGAAAGCAGCCCCGGCCTTTTGCGTGGCGTTCAGGGTTGGATCGACCAGCACCTCTTGCAGCCGCGCCATCGTCGAGGCGATGCCATCGACCATATCAGGAATGTAAGAGCGGAACTGAACCTTGTCGGCGAGATTGAAGAAAGCCTGGCGGACGGTTTCGATCTTTTCCTTCGCGCCCTCCCAGATGGAGGAAAGGCGCCCGGTGATCGCCGAGCCGATGCCCGTCACCATGTTGTTGACCCATTGGACGGCATTGCGCGCCATCTGGGCAGTCGCGGCGTCGAATGACCGCGCTCCATCGCCCATTGCGATCAGCCAGCCATTAACCTTGTCATACAGACTGCCGGTCGCGGCGATGATGTTGGCGCTGGCGACGCCGACGCTTACCTTGAAGCCTTCCCAACGATCCGCCAGCTCGTCGAGCTTCCTGGCATTCTCGTCAGAGACTTCACCGCTCTTTTTTGACTGCTCGGCATACTTGTCGAGCGCCGCCGACCCACCGCTGATCATCGGAATGAGTTGAGCGAAATTCTTGCCCATCAACTCCGAACCGATTGCGATGCGCGCTTGAGGATCGGGAATCTTGTTGAGCGCGTCGGCGATGATGCGCAGTGCCTCGTCGGGCTTCTTGCCCGCCAAATCAGCCGCGGAAAGCCCGATTTGCGCAAATGCCTTAGTCGCCGCCGCCGAGCCGAGTTGCAGCCCGCCAAGCGACTTGTTGAGCTTGACCATCGCCGCGTCGAGTTGTTCGTTCGATACCCCGGTTTCGCGCGCCGCCACTCTCAGGCGCTGCAAGCCCTCTACCGTGACGCCCATTTTCTCGGCTGCTTCGGATAGCGCCGACCCAAGCTCGAACGCGCCCGATACCGCCGACGTAATCCCGCCCGCGACAAATCCCGCCCCGAGCGCAAGGCCCATGCCGCCGATGCTCTTTGCCAGACCGCCGAACTTGCCGCGCATGGTCTCGGCACGCTTTTCGGCGAGGGTCGCGCTGCGCTGGAACGCAGCCGTTTCCATATTCAGCGAGACGGCCAAGTTGCCGATCAGCGAACTACCGGGCATAATGCCTCGTTTCTAAGCGGAGATTGCCAGTGTTCGTGATCGCGTTGCTTATCGCCCAAGCCGCCCCGTTCGACACGAAAGCAGACTATCTCGAACTGGCTAAGCAGCATTGTGCCGGGGAATGGCCGAATGACTTTGCGATGCAGGGCTATTGTGTGAAGGGTCAGGCCGAAGGGATGCTCAAGTTCAAGGCGGCAAGCGCCAGCGTCGGCAAGCCGCTGGAAAAGGCGCTTGAGAAATGCACCGAACAATGGACCAAGAACCGACTGCCCGATTGGGCGATGATCGGATATTGCGCTAACAATCAGGCCGAAGCCTATCTCAAGCTTAATTCGCCACCGTCGCCTTGATGGCGCGGAGGGCAGCGATCATCTCCGCTGGCGTCTGGCGTCGGCGCGGAGGCTGCGGTTTCAGTTTTTCGAGATACTTGCCGAGCGGTTCGAACGGCTTGTCGCCGTGGTAAACCGTCAATCGGGCGATCTGCCACGCGGTAAACATGCCCAATTGGGTTTGGCGATCGAACGCTTCACGCGCGCCCTTCATAATGGCAATGCGAGTGGCGAAGGTCTGATCCCAGAAGGTGTCAGCCGATTGCCCCCCGGCAACCCAATCGCTTAGGAGCGCGAGCCAGTCTTGTTTGCTCGGCTCCGCTTGGGAGGGTTTTTCGGAGCGTCCTCGTCAGCCTCCCCGGCGCCAAGCGATGCCGCCAGCGCGTCACCGAGCAATTCGCTTGCTCGCGCTACGCCGATGTCGTCGATCAGCCCGTCAACGTCATCCTCGCTCAGATCGGGATGATGCTTGGCGAGCCCGAATTCGAACAGTTTGGCGACATCGCTCAAACGAACCTTGGACGACGCTTCGATGAGCTTGGCCTTGTCCGCCATATCCTCAGCAGAAAGCTGAGGCATGACCGACTGGATCGCCAGCATGAACGCCTTGTCATAGTGCCGTTCAATTTCCTTCATCGCCCGCATTCCGAAGAACAGGCGATAAGCCTCGTCGCCAGCCATGAAGCTGACAATGCCCTCAGGGTCCAACATTAGGCGCCCGCCGCCTCAACCGGGTCGCTGGTCCATTTGACAGTCAGCGTGCCGGTGCGCTTGTCGTCCATCGGGTTGTTGCGCATATAATTGCGGACGAGGCAGGAGCCCGTAAACTCGACCGTATCGACACCATCGGGGATAACGACCTTGTATTCGCAAGTGAGGCCGACTGCCGACTTGCATAGCGTGTCGGTCGCGCTGCCGGGAATCCAATTCATCTCGATGTCGCTCTCGACACCTTCGCGAAGCCGAGCCTGGATGTAGTCCTTGTAGACCTCGCTATCCATGTGGCTGGCGTCGATCAGCTCCGCCGCTTCCGTGTTCGGGACAGGGATGTTGAACACTTCGCCGAGCTTCGTCAGCGTGCCCGCGCTCACCTTCAACCAGAATTCGCTCCCATGACCCGTTTCAACAGCAGTCGTCATTGTGATGCCCTCCCTCAGGCCGGTGAATGCCAGACGATCAAGTCGATCGCTGTTCGGTAAATGAATTGCGTGTCGGTGCGCTCATTGAGCGAGCGCGGTCGAATGTCGGCGGCGCGGTCAAAGCGGATGCCGTTCGATGTTTCGCGAGGCGTCACGGCGGCAATCACGGCCTCAGTCAGCGCCTTCTTTTGGGAAAAAGTCGTGGCGCGGACGTCGATCTGGACTTGGGTAGGGCGGAAGGACTGAAAGCCATCCATCGTCTGCGGTCGAGCGTCGTCGATGGGGGTTAGGGTGATGTCGGGCAGCACTGATCCTTGCGGCCTGTCCTCCCAATAAACGCGGCCAGCGACCAGCGCGTTGACAGGCGCGGCGGCGAGTAGCCGCGCGCGAAGCGCACCCTCCATATCCATCTAGAGCCCCGCTTTCGCCCGCTTCTTCGCTACCTTGCGCGCCGCCTTGGCAATCTCGTCGCCAAGGTTGTCTTTGATGTATTCAAGAGCCGGCACAGATCCCTTCGCCCACGCTGGACGCATGAATGGCTCCGCAGATGTTTTGCTATTTCCAAACTCTTTGCGGGCAGCATTATAGAGGCCGCCACCTGAACTGGGGCCCATTGCAATAGAGATGCCCGTTGATGCCGAGGCGCGCCATTTACCATTAACTAGCTTGTTCTTGCTCGGCCCTTTCGCACGGCGAGTTCGTTTTTCCGAAACGACAATACTATTCTTGATTCTTCCGGGCTGGACAAGCCTCATCTCACCCTTTTTACCGATATAATATGGCGCATCGGCCACAGGAGCGTTGTTCTGAGCGTCTTGCCGCATCGGCTCCAACGCACCCTTGCCGATGCGCCGCAGAACGTTTTTGCCCGTCGCCTTGGGCAATTCCTTCAACGCGCGCTCCAATTCCTTGAAGCCAGTGAGCGTAACCGTCTGCGTCCGGCCCATCAGACGCTTCTCATCGCTGTCAGATGAATTTCCTTATTGAGCCCGACCGGCACGACCGACGTAATATCCCATGCCGCCGATAGCGCCTGAACGCGGTCTGTGAGCTTCGTGGCGGCAAGGGTGGGGGTCCAAGCCACAATGACCGTGATCGCTTGGCTACCGGCCTCCTGGGCGGCTTCGCGGCGCTCTTGGCCAGTGCCGAAGAGAACCTCAGCAAAAGCGGTTGCGATAACTTGGTCACTACCCCCTGTCGTCTCGCCATAATCATTCGTGGTCGCGCCGCCCATTCGGACGATGGAAATGAGGCGATTGCGCTTGCCCGCCGTCATATGATCCGCCTCCCCAACACAGTCAGCCCCGCCTTCAACACCACCGCCGACGCCGCAATCTCTGATCGGAACGTCACCTGCACCGTGCCGCCCGTTGCGCCCACCGCGACGATCCACCAGCCCGCCAAGGGCACGTTGGTCGCTGCGGCCCGAACTCCTGTCGTCGCCCCCGTCGTGGCATTGTCCGCGATCTGCTCGCCTTGCCCGCCTGCCGTGGCGCTGATCGGATGATCGAACGAGCCGACGATTGATCCGCTTGGAATATCCAGCGCAATTGCAATGCCGGTCGTGGCCGCTGCTGCGGTAAAGGCTCCTCGCATCTCGACAAGGTAGGTCGTATTTGCCGCTGCGGTGAATGAAAGGTCCGTCGCCGCTGCCAGCGTTACAGTCGAATTGGTCCGGTCGGCGCTTAGCTTGACCCATGCCCAGGGATCGGAACCCGCTGATAGTCCGTCGATCCGCGCCGAAAGCGCGTTGCACTTGGTCCGGATAGCCGCGGCGAGTGCGTCAATCCGCGCGGCTAGCGTCGCCATTAGGCAAGGCCGGTATTGAAGGTTGCCACAAAGTCAGTGTCCGGATTGCCAATTTCTAGCGCGCCATAAGCGTCGATGTTTGACTTCGCCTGCGCCTTTTGTGGAGCCGACAAGGTCTGAGCCGCATCATAGCGCACTCGAAACCCGAGAGCCGTGGCCGTTGTGGCGGCGAAGTTGGCATCGTCGCCAAGCGCGTTCGCCAGCTCGTCCAGCGTGTTAAGCAACGCCGGAGTTGATGCCCCGAGAATGGCGTTGATCTGCGCCGCGATCTGGCTGTCGATCTTGGTCGATGAATAGGTCGTCGAAGCTCCCGGCGTCGTGTCGTTGATCGTCGCGCCTGAATTGCTGGCAGCGAGCGCGCGGACCTCGTTTAAAGCCGCGACCAGATTGCCCTTCGCCGTCGTGGTCAGAGCGGCGAGGTCTGCCGAGTTGCCGTTGATGAGCGTCCGGAGCGCCTTGGCTTCCGTAGCAATGCGGGTCGCAAGGTCGGTAATGCGCTGTGCGAGCGTTGCCATGCGGCCTCCTAAATCAGCTTGTTGTCGAAGATCAGGGTGAGGTCGCCGGGGTCATATCCCCCGATGTCTGCTCCCGGACGGCCCTCGCCACCCGGCGGACCCTGCATCCCGCTATCCCGGAAAACCAACTCTGGCGCGGCCTCGATCGTGACTTTCACCGTGGGCTGGCCTTCGGCTTCGATCGTCAGCGTCGTCTCGCCGGTCATTCGACAATGATCCAGATGTCAGGGAAAACCTTCACCACCCCGTTTGCCTGGGTAAACTTGAGGCGCAGCTTTCTCCGGCCCGGTCGCATTTGCGAGGTCTGCTGCGGCGTCCAGTTGACAAACGCTTCGGTCGCGCCCTGCTCGAATGTCGGCTGAATAACGAAGCTCGTCTCCGCTATCCCCCACGCCCCGCCAGTCATGTCGGCGGGAATGTCGTTATACTCGAGGCTCATCCGCCAGTGGACGGACTGTCCGCGGCGAATGAGGAAACTCACAGAACCGGGCTCCGATAACCGTCACAGCAGCGCGTCGCGGCGGTAAAATCAGGCGAGGCGCGGTTTTCGAACAAGCTCGTCATCGCCAGCTTCACGCCAGCAAGCAGCATCGGCGGAATGTCCGCCTCATACCCCGCCTTGAAGGTGATCCGAACGCCGCCCGGATGCCCGTTCGCATAGGGCCAGGATTTGCCATAAGCCGCGACGATCCGGTCCCGACCGAAGAACCAATCGCCATCGACAAGAGGGGTATCAACCCCTTCGCTGTCGTAATAGCTGATACCAGCCCCGTCGCTCGCCACCGGCCCAATCGGCAAGTTGATAACCGACGTGAACCGGTCAAGCGTCCATTCGAACAGGCGCTGCGACAAAGCCTTGCCGGTGTAGCGTTCAACGAAATCAATCGCCGCGTCACGAAGGGCGATGACCGCCGTGTCGTGAAAGCTGTCGTCAGCGGTCAGGTTGAGATGAGCGCGCGCGTCCGCCAGCGATAGAATGCTGTCGCCGTCTGCCGGTTCGAGCGCGGTCAACATGGCTTACTTTTTGGCCGCGCGCTTGGCAGGTGCAGTCGCCGTCGTAAGCGGCTTTACCGGGGCAGCCTCCTTGGGGCCGGTGCCGAGCAGTTCCTCCTCCATCAAATGACGGATGCGATATTCAGGTGCTTTTGCCATCTCATGTCTCCCGAGCGATGGAAGGTAGAGGGCGGCGGGCCGCTAAGCCGCCGCCCTCATCCATTAGGCGACGTTGCCGAAGTCGCCGTAGATGAACGCCTGCGGGCGACGAACCACGAGGGCCAGTCGCTCTTCAGCGCGGATCGTCACCATATTGCGAATGAAGTCGTCCTCATTCTCGGTCGAGACCTGGACGTTCGCCATTTCCCGATCGAGAACCATCGCAGCACTCGCAAAAGCACCGACGAGGAACTTGTCCACCGCAATCGCCGGGGTCGCGACGACAGGAAGGCCCCAGAGGTTGGCGCCGATCGTGCCCTGCGGATTGCCGATGAGGTAACGCCCATCCGCATCCTTCAGCAGCTCGATCCGCGCCCAATCCTGCTCGCTCATCACGATCCCCGACGCGGGAAGCAGAGCTAGCGTGGACTGAAGCAGCGCGAGGCGGATCAGGTCGATGCCCGTCTCGGTGCCAGCGGGGTCAAATGGTGCCGCGTAGGCAGTCGCCTGATTGATGAGGCCGTTGATGTTTGCCCCGGTTCCGTTGCCGTTGAGGATCTGCACCTCCTCGGCATATTCCAGCCCATACCGCATATCGCTGTCGATGATCGATTGAAGCTGCGGAGCGTCGTCCAGAACCTGCTTCGACGCCTTGATGTAGTGCGCGATCGTGCGAACCGGCGCCGTGAACAGGTCGAACTTCATGGTCGACTCGGCCTTCAGGTCGCCTTCCGCCGCCTGAATTGCCGCCGCGTTCGTGTAGCCCGTCTGGCGGACATACTCGACCGAATTGGAGTTGGTGCGACCCGAGCCGAGCAGACTACGAACCGTCATCCGGCGACGCGGAAGCGGGGTAATGTCCACGAGACGATCGCCGCGGATCATATCGCCGGCCGAACCGTCAGCATCGGTCGAAAGTGAGGTGATGTCCTTGACCTCGATCGAGGCGGTTCCGCGCTGCGACGCCGATCCGGCGAGATTCTTGTAGCTGTCGCTCTCAATGAATTGGTAGCCCGGCGACTTCGGCTTGTCGTTGCCTTCGGTCGTCTTGCGCGCCATCTTCTGCTCAAGCTCGTCGAGACGCGCCTTCGCTTCGTTCATCCCCAGAATGGCTTCGTCAGCCAGTTCCTTGGCGGTGGTCGAAAGCGGGGTGCCCTTTTCGGCTTCGGCAAGCGCCTTTTCGGCGATCGCCTTGACGGCATCGTGCTTGGTTTCGAACGCGGCTTTGATTTCGACAGCCATCTCGGCTGCCGACTTGGCATTGTCGGTCATGTGCTTAGCCCTTTCGAGGCAAGGTGTGGAAGTTAGGCTTGGAGCGCCTTCAGGAACTCGGCCAATTCATCCGCACTCTCGGGCTCCCCCCGATTAAGTAGCGGCTGTGCCTTGGTCGCGATTCCCGCTGCCAAGGTCTTTGAGAAACCGCCTGCCTCCCGCAGGAAGTCCTCAAATTCGCGAACGGTGGGCAACTCGCCGCCGCTCAAAATGTCTTTGAAGCTGGTGATGAGCGTCTTTTCGTTCATCGGAATGGTGACCAGCGAGATTTCGTGAAGCGCGATCTCGGCAAGGTGGCGGGCCCTGCCCACGATCTTGTGCTTGAGCGCCCGATAGCCCATCGACAGCCCGCCGATCGCGCCATCTTTGACCAGCCCGTGTGCCTCTTTCCCCGTCAAAGTGGACAGCGAAAAGCGGCCCTTGGCCAGCAAACCCTCGGAAGTTTCTTGGAATTCCGTCCAGACGCCAGCGGGGCGCTTTTGGTCATGAAACATGAGCATCGGGATCGACTTCTTGAGCCCCTTGATCGCACCGGGCAGAACGATGTCGCCGCCAAAGTCGAGATTGCCATAACCGACAGCCAGACCTTCGATCCGGCCTTCATCGTCGATCGCCTTGGTATCAAGCGCGAAGTCGAGTTCGTTCATGCTCATCTCCTAAGCCTCTTCGGCTTGGGGCGCGGGCAACTGCCCGGCTTCGGTGATCGGGACGTTCTGCATTTGCATCCGGGGCGTATCGCCGCCATCGACCGGCGCCATATTTTCGAGCGCGCGAACCTCGTTGATGGTGAACCACCCGTTTTGAAGACCAGATGCGTAAAATTCCGAGCGGCTCTTGCTGTCTGCGCGAAGCAAGCCCTCTAGATTGAACTCGATTGTGACGCCCTGGGCGCGGTCGGCAGGCGTCAAAAGCTGCTTTTCGAGCGCCTGTTCGATGCGCTTGAGGCGGCGGCGAAGGGTGAATTTCTGGAAGCCGAGCGTTTGTTGCTCCAGACCAGTACCCCAGCTCGTCACCTTGTCGGTATGACCGACCATGTGCGGCGGAACCCCGAAAAAGCGGCAGATTTCTTCGACCGAGAAAGCCCGGCTTTCCAGCATCTGGGCATCATCCGGATTAATGCTGATCGACTGCCATTTGAGGCCATTGTCGAGCAGCATGGGCACGCCAGTATTCATCGCGCCCTTGTATTTCGCCTGCAGCAACTCCTCGGCTTTGGCTCGCTGATCCCCCTGGAAGGGCGTCCCCTCTTTACTAAGGACACCAGTTGGACGGGCGCCGTTGCGGAAGGTGGAAATAGCGGCTCGCTCGATCGATTGAGCCATTCCGAACGTATGACGCCCCATCGAAAGGGTCGAAATGCCCCCGAAAACCGACCCTCCAAAGCCGCGAATATGGAGAATTGAACGCTGATTCTCGACGCGATTTCGCCTGTTTTCGCACCACCGATAGATGAGATCGCCACCTTCGCCGCGACTAACACTCACCAATTCCGGCACGATCGGCGGCGAAAGAGCCAGAACGCGCCCGTCCAGACCGCGCTCAATCTCGCAATAGGAGTTTCCGTCCAACTCGATCGACGCGCAAATAAACTCCCAGAAATCCAGCGATGTTTGATCAGCGTTCGGGCTATCGTGCAGCACCCGGTAGAGCGGGTGATCCTTAGCCAACTCCCGCCGCCCATTGCGCTCCCGATAAACCATCAACGGAAGCGATGCGATTGTGCCAGCTAGCAAGTTGACGCAAGCGAACGCCGCCGCCAAGCCGAGAACGCCGCCCGCGGAAGCCGCTCTTCCATCGTTATAATCGGCGACAGTCACCTGGTTCGTCACGAAGTTGTTGCCGTTGTAACGACTGACGCCAAGATCATTCGCGATCCACGAGACCGCTTTTCGAAGCAGGTTCACGCGGCAAGGCTCGCAAGCCAGTCGTCGGTAGTGTTACCCTTGGGCATAGCCGCCGCAACTCCTACCGCCATCGCCAGCGCAACCGCGGCGTCGATCTTGTTCGTTGCCCGCTCCTTAGCGAGCCACCTGTTTTCCCAGCGATCCTCATCAGTCACCGCTGACATCATTGCCGAAACCAGAACCGGATTGCGACGAAGGCGAATGCGCTTCTCGAGTAGGGCTTCCTCAAGCAGTCGAAGCGACCCAGGCATCCACAGCCCTTCAGGCTCGCGCCCCTCAGCCTGTGCCGCATCCTTCATCGCCTCGGTCGGCTTGCCCTTCTTGGTGCCGCCCTGAGGGTGCTCCACAAACGGGATCGACAGCCCCAGCTTGGCGACTTCTTCCTCGAAGCGGCGGAAAGCGTACCGATCATAGCCGACCATGCCGACGTCGAAGTCCCGATCGTCGTCGGCGAGTGACTGTGCGACGTGATCGAAGCGGATGCTTTGGCCGGGCGGGGCGTTCAAATACCCCTCGCGCGCCCAGACTTCGTAAGGCGTTTTATCCCGCGTTGCCCGTTCACCGATCGTGTCGCCGGGGGTCCATGCTTCAATCCACGCATCGTATGTCGGCTTGCTGACGACCTTCTTTTCGCCGTCGACCAGAACTTCGACCTCGACTGAGCCAGTCTCGACCACCGACGCCTTCGCCGTGATGTCCCGCGACTGCGACAGATCGAGCCCCTGAGCGATGCGCTTGCCGTGGTGAATGGCCGGATCGAAGTCCGCTAGGCAGGGTTCCAATACCGCCCGCGACATCCATGCCGTGTCAGCGTCGGTCCAGACGCAGAAGTGAAGGCGGAGAATGCCGTTGAGCTTGCCGGGTAGTGCCTTGGCCTGCGCCACCACCCCAGCGAGATATTCTTCCGTCAAGATCGTGCCGAGCAGTGGGTTGGCTTTCGGCCAGCAGCTCGGGTCGGTTAGCGGGTCATCTTTCGGGTCCAATGAGCACACAAAACTGAACGTCGTGTCGTCGATCGGCTCGCCGACATAGGCGAAGTCCTCGCCCGGGGATAACGTCCCGGCGGCCACCTTGACCGCGTGTTCGTGCTCCTCGAAACAGATCGAATTGCGATCGGACCCGCTGTTCGTGATCATCAACAGCAGCGGCTGACGGCGAAACTTGAAGCCGCGCTCTATCATCTCGACCGCATCCCGGTTCGGATGCTCGTGCAGTTCGTCCGCCAGCCCCATGTGAGGCCGCAATCCCGAGCCCGACTTGCCCGCCGATCGCGACAGAGGCCGCATGAACGACCCCGTTTTGAGGTGAGCCAGGTTGTAAACTCGGCCCGGCCCGCCGCTCGGGGTGATCCGGCTTGCCAGATCAGGCGACTGATCGACCATCGCCACCGCGTCGCGGAACAGAATCATTGCTTGATCGCGATGCGCAGCGACCGGATAAATCTCGGCGCCCGGCTCATCGTCGGCCATCATGCCGTAAAGCCCTATCGCCGCCGCTGTCGGGCTCTTTCCGTTGCCCTTGCCCTCTTCGATGTAGGCACGGCGAAATCGGCGGGTTCCGTCCACACTCAACCAACCGAACAGCGATCCAAACTTGAACGCCTGCGACGGGTGAAGCAGGAACGGCTTGCCTTCGAACTGTCCGCCGTTGAGCCGAAGCCGCGTCTCGCAAAAGCGAATGGCCCGCGCAGCCTTGTCGGGCGAATAGATCAGCCCCCGCGCTCCGCCGTGCTTCAAATCGTCCAGATGGCGGCGGCAAGCGTTCCTTACGTGGGGACCGGCAACAACTTCACCCGCGACAACCGCCTTGGCATAAGCCGTCGCGCGGTCAGTTTGGACCGAAGAACTCATCTTCCTCATTGCTGTCATCAGGCACCGTCACCTTGCTTTCATCAGCAGGCGTCGCGCCCAACTTCGACAGGATCGACCCCAGCGCCTGAGCCTTGCTCACCCCGAAATCCTCACCGTCCATGTCGGCGGCGAGCTTGCAGGCGAGGCGAAGCAGGACGCGATGTGAACTGTTCAGCCAAGGAAGGTCGTTAGCGAACTCGTGCCACTGAACTTGTTCGGCCTCGCTCATTCGAGCATAGGGCTCGCCGATTTTGCGGGTTCCAGAGGGCTTTTTGCGGTCTGCGTGGCGACCCGGATTCTTGAGCGCGGCGCCAGTGACCTGAGCTTTGGCAACCGGAAGGCGGGGATTCGACATCAACTCGTCCCGTCAAATGTGGATGTGGGAATTGTTG
>JAZKHF010000021.1:0-8597 GCA_040385545.1 Pseudomonadota bacterium | reverse complement strand
TCTGATCGCGTCGTTCCTGAAGGATCACGACGCCGAACTGGTCGAGACCATCCGGTTGGCCGATCACGACATCTTGCCGGGCGTGACCAGCGACGAAGGCGAGGGCGATGCATGGCCGGCAATTCGCAAGAAGATTCTTGCTGCCGACGTGCTGATTTTCGGGACGCCGATCTGGATGGGCCAACCGTCGAGCATCGCCAAGCGCGCCATGGAGCGGATGGACGCCTTTTTGAGCGAAACCGACGATGCCGGTCGCACTCCGGCCTATGACAAGGTCGCGGTGTTCGCGATCGTGGGCAATGAGGATGGTGCGCATTTCTCGACCGCCGCAATGGCGCAGAGCCTGAACGACGTCGGTTGGACGATACCGGCGGCGAGCGCCTGCTATTGGGTCGGAGAGGCGATGAACAAGACAGATTTCAAGGACTTGAAGACCATTCCGAAGGTTACACGAGATACCGCGCAGATGGTTGCCTCGAACGCGGTGCACCTGTCCACGCTGCTCAAGGCCAAGCCTTATCCGGCGATGGGCTAGCGGCCCATTGCGAGGGCGGGGCGGCGCTCTTAAGTGGCAATGATGAGCAACATCATCTCGACCCGAATGCTGATTCTCGGCTCCGGCCCGGCTGGCCTCACCGCTGCCATCTATGCCGCCCGCGCCGGTCTGTCGCCGGTCGTCGTCCAGGGCATCCAGCCCGGCGGCCAGCTGACCACGACCACCGATGTCGAAAATTATCCCGGCTTCCGCGACGTCATCCAGGGGCCGTGGTTGATGGAGGAAATGCAGGCGCAGGCCGAGCATGTCGGGACCAAGATGGTGTGGGACCATATCAGCGAGGTCGATTTTTCGCGCCGGCCGTTCGTGCTAAAGGGTGACAGCGGCGAATATCATGCCGATACGATGGTCATCGCGACCGGCGCGCAGGCCAAATGGCTGGGTCTTCCTTCCGAAGAACGCATGAAGGGCAAGGGTGCCTCGGCTTGCGCGACCTGCGACGGCTTTTTCTATCGCGGCAAAAAAGTGGCAGTGATCGGCGGCGGCAATACCGCCGTCGAGGAGGCACTCTACCTCACCAACCACAGCCAGGATGTGACCCTGATCCACCGCCGCGATTCCTTTCGCGCGGAGAAAATCTTGCAGGACCGACTGTTCGCCAACCCGCACGTCAAGGTGGTGTGGCATAGCGAAGTCGCGGAGTTCGTTGGCGGCGGCACACCCGAAGGGCTGGTCGGGCTCGACCTGCGCGATGTGCGGACTGGGGCGATCAGCCGGATCGATGTGGACGGGGCTTTCGTTGCCATCGGCCATTCGCCGGCGACCGAATTGTTCAAGGGCAAATTGAAGCTTGACGACGATGGATATATTGAGGTCGAGACCGGTTCCACCCGCACGTCGATACCGGGCGTCTATGCCTGCGGCGACGTGATGGACAAGATCTACCGCCAGGCAGTGACCGCGGCCGGGACCGGCTGCATGGCCGCACTGGATGCCGAGAAATTTCTCGCGGCGGAAGAATATGAGGCGATTGCGGCGGAGTAGTTAGGCGGCGATCTTGCGCTCCGCGAAGGCCAGCAGTCGCCCGTAGGTCATGAAATCCTCGGCTTCGACATCGTCATCTTCGATTACGACGGACAGTCGTTCCTCGATTCCGGTCAGTAGGTTCGCGACCGCAAGCGAGTCGAACTCGGGCAAAGCGCCGAACAATTCGGTCTCGGCGTCGAACGCGGCGATCCGCTTCTTGGGCAGGCCCAGCACATCGACGAGTAAGGCGCGCAGGGCCGCATCGACCGTTTTGTGATCGTCGAGCGCCAAATGCCTTGCCTTCCCCTGCTGCATTGCAGCGTGACTAAGCGAGTGTGGTGGACGGGGCAAGCATTGTGCGACTGGATTGCTTCGCTCCGCTCGCAATGACAGGACGGGTTCGTGAAACCCGATCCGACGCCCTTTCCAATCGATCATATCGCCGTTCGCGGCACGCCCGATGCTGCGGCGTTGGTGGCGGACGGGCGGACCTTCTCCTTTGCCGAGCTGGAGGAGGCGGTTGGGGCAACCGCGGCGACACTGCTCGCCCGTGGTCTGGAGCCGGCCGACCGGGTGGCGAGCTGGATGGGGAAGACCGCGCTGGCCTGCGTGCTTCCACTGGCGGCGGCGCGAGCGGGGCTGGTGCATGTGCCGATCAATCCGGTGCTGCGGCGGGCGCAGGCCGAGCATATTCTGGCCGACAGTGGGGCCAAGCTTCTGATCGCCAACCAGGCTCGGCTGGAGACGGTCGCGACCGAGGCGTGGACGGTCGCGTTGGAAGATTGGGTTGTCGGCAACAACCGCCTCGGCCCCTCGACCCGCGATCCGGGCGAGCTCGTCGCCCTGCTCTACACGTCGGGATCGACCGGGCGGCCAAAGGGCGTGATGCTGAGCCACGCCAACCTTTGGCTCGGCGCGATCAGTGTGAAGCATTACCTCGGGCTGAAGCCTGCCGACCGGACATTGTGCCTGCTCCCGCTCGCGTTCGATTATGGGCAGAATCAATTGCTCGCCGCCTGGGCTGCGGGGTCGTGCGCCATCGCGTTCGATTATCTGCTACCGCGCGACGTGGTGCGGGCGGTGGGACGTCATGACGTCACGGTGCTCGCGGGGGTGCCGCCGCTGTGGCACCAGTTGGTTGAGCAGAAGTGGAACGGGGAGGGGAATAGCCTGCGCACCCTGACCAACAGCGGTGGCCATCTGCCTGAGCCGGTCGTGCGGCGGCTGCGGGGGCTGTTTCCGCAAGCGCGGCTGCACCTGATGTACGGCCTGACCGAGGCGTTCCGCTCGGCCAGCCTCGACCCGGCCCTGGTCGACGAGCATCCCGATAGCGTCGGCAGCGCGATCCCTTTTGCCGATCTTCGAATCGCGCGGGCAGACGGCAGCCAAGCCGACCCGGGGGAGGAAGGCGAACTGGTCCATTCGGGGCCGCTGGTGGCGCAGGGCTATTGGAGCGACCCGGAGCGCACTGCCGCGCGATTCCGGAACGGCGAAGTGTGGTCGGGCGACACGATGGCGATCGGCGCCGACGGCCTGCTGCGCTTCCGCGGGCGCGACGATGCGATGATCAAGACCAGCGGCAACCGGGTTAGTCCGACCGAGGTCGAGGAAGCGGCGCTGGCGTCCGGTGCCGTGAGCGAGGCTGCCGCGTTTGGTGTGCCCGACGAGAAACTGGGACAGGCGATCGTGCTGGTCGCGGTTGCGGAAAGGGAGGAGGCCGAGGACCGCCTGCATGCTCATTTCACCGCCGAATTGCCCGCCTTCATGCGGCCGTCGCGCATTGTCCTGATCGGGGAAATGCCGCTAGGACCGAATGGCAAGATCGATCGCACCGCGCTGCGCGCGATGCTGGAGGGGGTGCCGCGATGAAGGCGATGGGGGCAATTCCGGACGGCTACGATGCCAATGGCGACGGCGCTCTGACAATCGGCGGCATCGATGCGCGTGCGTTGGTCGAGGACGCCGGGGGAACGCCCCTGTTCGTTTATGACAACAATCTTGTTGGCGCCAAGATCGCCTTGTTCCGGGCCGCATTGCCCGATGGGATCGGGCTTCATTATGCTGTCAAGGCAAACCCTTATCCGCCATTGCTCAAATGGATTTGCCAGTTTGTCGACGGCTTCGATATTGCGTCGGAGGGTGAGTTGGCGGCGCTTGAGCAGGTCGGCGCGGCGTGCATTCCGCTGAGCTTTGCCGGTCCCGGCAAGTCGGACCGTGAACTGATGCGCGCGGTCAAGGCCAAGGCCACGGTCAGCGTCGAAAGCGAAGGCGAGGCTGCGCGGCTGCTCGAGATTGCCGGGAAGCTCGGTATTCGCCCACGGATGATGGTGCGCGTCAATCCGCCGTTCCAGCTGAAAGGCGCGGGGATGAAGATGGGCGGTGCGGCATCACCGTTCGGGATCGACCATGACCGATGCGCGGACGTGGTGCGCGGGCTGGTCGAGGCAGGGGCCGACTGGCGCGGGCTTCACATCTATCCCGGGTCGCAATGCCTCGACTGGGCGGCAATCGTCGAGGCGCAGGGCTTGAGCGTGGCGCTGGCCGGCCAGATTGCCGATGAGGCCGGACATGAACCACCCGAAGTAAACCTCGGGGGAGGCTTCGGAATTCCCTATTTCGCGGGCGAGGAACCGCTCGACCTTTATTCGATGGGCCAGGCGCTGGGCGCTATGCTCGCCGAATGCCCGGTGTCGCTGGGCGCAAGCCGCTTCACGATCGAGCTGGGGCGCTGGCTGGTGGGAGAGGCAGGGGTCTATCTGACCCGCGTGACCGATCGCAAGAAGAGCCGCAGCGAGACCTTTCTAGTCACAGATGGTGGGCTCCAGCACATGCTCGCCGCGTCAGGCAATTTCGGGCAATTACTGCGGCGCAATTATCCGGTCGCGGTGGCGACGCGCTTTGGTGCTCCGGTTGAGGAAGTAGCCAATGTCGTCGGCAATCTGTGTACCCCCCTCGACATCCTCGGCCAGCAGGTCGAATTGCCACATGCCGATGTCGGCGACCTGATCGCGGTGTTCTGTGCGGGGGCTTATGGGCTCAGCGCCAGCCCGCTGGCGTTCCTGAGCCAGACACAGGCAAAAGAGATGATGGTCTAGTTCGGGTAGCTCGCGCCGACGAAGTACAGCCCCTCGGGCGGCGCATTCAGTCCCAAAGCGGCGCGATCCTTCGCCTCCAGCGCCGCCTTCATGTCGCGCGGCGACCATTGGCCGGTACCGACCATGCCGAGGCAGCCCGAGATCGACCTTACCTGGTGATGCAGGAAGCTGCGCGCCGCGGCGTGGATGTGGATTTCGTCGCCATCGCACTCGATTTCCAGCGATTCCAGCGTCTTGACCGGGCTGGCCGACTGGCAGTGGACCGATCGGAAGGTGGTGAAGTCATGCGTGCCGACCAGATGCGCCGCCGCCTCGCGCATCGCGTCGACGTCCATATCCTTGCCGATGTGCCACACGCGGCCGCGGTGGAGCACCGGCGGCGGGCGGCGGGTGAGGATTCGGTAGAGGTAGCGCCGCCCGGTGCAGCTGAACCGCGCGTGCCAGTCATCGGACACCGGCTCGACCTCGAGCACCGCGACCGGACCGGGTCGGACCAGCGCATTGATCCCCTCGCGCAGCCGGTGCGGGGTGACGTCAGGGGCGATGTCGACATGCGCCGCCATCGCCAGCGCATGCACCCCGGCGTCGGTCCGCCCCGCCGCGTGGACCGTGACCTGTTCGCCGGTCATGGTGTTGATGGCCCGCTCGAGCGCCAACTGGAGGGTCGGATCCTCTCCCTGCCGCTGCCAGCCGAAGAACGGCCCGCCATCATATTCGATCGTCAGCTTCCACCGCGTCATGTGAGGACTGCGCCGGGAGTGAATGAAAAACCACGCAAAAATTCGTCGATACTCATTGGGGACTTGCCCGCTCGCTGGAGCAGGGAGGGAGAAAGCGCGCCTTGGCCGCAGGCGATGGTCAGCCGGTCGTCGATCACAGCGCCGGGCATCCCGGAGAGGTCGATCGCTTCAGCTGAGAGCAGTTTGACCCGCTCGTCTCCGATTTCGAACCAGGCGCCGGGAAAGGGGGCGAGGCCCTGCACATGGCGCTCGAGCTCGACCGCCGGGCGCGACCAGTCGATCCGGGCCTCGTCCTTGCTGATCTTGGCGGCGTAGGTGAGGCCTTCCTCGGGCTGCGGGACCAAAGGCAGGCCGTTCAACCGCGCGAGTGCGTCGACCATCGCTTCCGCGCCAAGTTGTGCAATCTCTTCCGTCAGTTGTCCGGCGCTCTTGTGATCGATGCTAACCTCACGCTTGAGCAGCATCGGGCCGGTATCGAGCCCCGCCTCCATCCGCATTATGGTCACCCCGGTGACCGCATCCCCGGCCATGATCGCGCGCTGCACCGGCGCCGCTCCGCGCCATCGTGGCAGGAGAGAGCCATGTACATTGAGGCAGCCAAACTTCGGCGCATCAAGGATCGGTTGGGGCAGGATCAGGCCGTATGCGGCAACCACCGCGACTTCGGCGTAGAATGCGGCGAATTCGGCCTGGGCTTCGGGGGTTTTCAGGCTGGTGGGCGAGTGGACGGCGATCCCTAGCGCTTCGGCGCGCGCCTGTACTGCGGTCGGTCGCAATGCCTTTCCTCGCCCTGCGGCTCGCGGTGGCTGGCAATAGGCCGCGATCACCTCATGCCCCGCCGCCACCAGCGCATCGAGCGTCGGCACGGCAAAGTCCGGACTTCCCATGAAAATGATCTTCAAACCGAAAAACCGTTCGTCCTGAGCTTGTCGAAGGACTGCACTTAGCCTTCTGCATCGGAAAAGGAAGAACAGCCCTTCGACAAGCTCAGGGCGAACGGTTTAAGGGGCACGAATGGCTTCACACGAAATCGAGGGACTGACCCAGGCGCTGGCGCGGCTCCCCGGCCTTGGCCCGCGGTCGGCGCGCCGCGCAGTGCTGCATTTGATGAAAAAACGCGAGGGGGCGCTTGAGCCTTTGCTTGCCGCGCTCCAGTCGGTCGCCGCGAACCTCTCGACCTGCTCGACCTGCGGCAATCTCGATACGCGCGATCCGTGCGCGATCTGCGCCGATCCGCGCCGTGATGACAAGAGCCTGTGCGTGGTCGAGGAAGTGGCCGATCTGTGGGCACTCGACCGCTCGCGGCTGTTCCCCGGTCTCTATCACGTGCTGGGCGGGCGTTTGAGCGCTCTGGAAGGGGTACGCCCCGAAGACCTCGGCATCGACCGCCTGGTCGCGCGGGTCGCCGCTGGCGGCATTGACGAGGTGGTGCTGGCGATGAACGCCACCCTCGAAGGCCAGACCACCGCGCACTACCTCGCCGAGCGGCTGGAGAAATATCCCATCCGCCTGACCCAGCTCGCCCACGGCCTGCCGGTCGGCGGCGAACTCGACTATCTCGACGAGGGGACGTTGGCCCAAGCGCTCAGGGCGCGCCGCCCCGTCGCTTGAACCTGTTGCCGTGAAAGACTAAATCGCCGCCATGGCCTTACTTCCGATTTACGAAACGCCCGATCCCATGCTTCGCCAGATCTCGACCCCGGTCGAGGCGGTGGACGATGAACTGCGGGCGCTTATCAGCGATATGTTCGACACCATGTATGATGCGCCGGGCATCGGCCTGGCCGCGGTGCAAGTCGGCGTGCCGAAGCGGCTGCTGGTGATGGACCTGCAGGAGCCGTCCGACCCCGACGACGAGGAGTCGCCCCCTATCAAGCATCCGCGGGTGTTCATCAATCCCGAGATCGTCGAGCATTCGGACAGCGAAGTGCCTTACACCGAGGGCTGCTTGTCGGTGCCCGACCAATATGCCGAGGTGATGCGCCCCGACCATATCCGCGCCCGCTGGCTCGACGAGCATGGCGC
Organism: Pseudomonadota bacterium; assembly: GCA_040385545.1. Lineage (GTDB taxonomy): Bacteria > Pseudomonadota > Alphaproteobacteria > Sphingomonadales > Sphingomonadaceae > Sphingomicrobium. Next base: position 1,215 of record JAZKHF010000021.1, on the reverse strand, counting down.
GCGACATGAGGAAGAGCTGGACGGGCTGCTGGCGATCTGCCTGCAGCATGAGATGGACCATCTCGAGGGCGTCTTGTTCATCGACCATCTGTCGAAGCTGAAGCGCGACATGGTGCTCAAGAAGCTCGCCAAGGCGCGGCGGGAGCGCGGTCTCCGGGCGGCCTGAGCCGCCCGTTCCGATTTACGCTGCCGGAAGCAACCGTTGGTCGCCCGCCAATCGAAGCAGCGCCGCCTGAAGCTTCTCGAACGCGCGGACTTCGATCTGACGGATCCGTTCGCGACTTACGCCATAGACCTGACTGAGATCCTCTAGCGTCTTGGGCTCTTCCGACAAACGCCGTTCGACGAGAATGTTCTTCTCGCGCTCGTTAAGGCTGGCCATGGCCTGGTTGAGCAGATCGTGGCGGACCTGCTTCTCCTCCTCGTCAGCGACAACCTCGTCCTGCAACGGACCATTGTCGACCAGGAAGTCCTGCCACTGACCTTCGCCGTCGGTATCCCGCAGCGGGGCGTTGAGCGACGTATCCCCGCCCATCGACATGCGGCGGTTCATCGACACCACTTCGGCTTCGGTCACGCCCAGGTCCGTCGCGATCTTGGCGACGTCGGCAGGTTTCAGATCGCCATCCTCGAACGCGTCGAGCTGGTTCTTCATCCGGCGCAGATTGAAGAACAGTTTCTTCTGGGCCGCGGTGGTGCCCATCTTGACCAGGCTCCACGAGCGCAGGATGAATTCCTGGATCGAGGCGCGGATCCACCACATGGCGTAGGTCGCAAGGCGGAAGCCGCGATCCGGCTCGAACTTCTTCACGCCCTGCATCAGGCCGATATTGCCTTCGGAGATGAGCTCGCTGACCGGCAGGCCGTAGCCGCGATAGCCCATCGCGATCTTGGCCACCAAACGAAGGTGCGAGTTCACCAGCCGCGCGGCAGCGTCGGTGTCGTTATGCTCGCGCCATGCCTTGGCGAGCATATATTCCTCCTCGGGGGCGAGGATGGGAAACTTCTTGATCTCGGTCAGATAGCGATTGAGCCCCGCTTCCCCGCCCGCGGCCGGAATCGAGAGCGCGCGTTTGCCCGGGTTCGTTGCCTTGCCCTGAGTCGTCGCAGTACGTGCCATTGAAGTCAGTCTCCCTGGGCCGGGCCGTCGTCGCGTGACGTCCCTAACCGCCTATATCCTATACACCAAGTGCGCTGAACAGTTCCTGCATGTCC
>JAZKHF010000020.1:0-15105 GCA_040385545.1 Pseudomonadota bacterium | reverse complement strand
TTTCCAGCCTGCCATCCAGCCCAGCTGGTCGCTGCGCCGATTGCGAAGCCAGTCATCACCACGGCTGCGCTAGGTAGATTGCCGATCACGACCAGAGCCGAGCGAGTGAATGTAAAATCTCCCAGGAAGCCCATCACCACCATCTCGATCGCTATTAGGACCCCGGCCACGGTGAACGGGTGCGCCCGCTCGCCGACCCGCCAACGAACGATGATGCAGAACAGCAGCGCCGTCGCCATCGCCCATTCGATCGAGGGCAGGATGCGATCGAAGTCCTCTGGCCCGCGGATGGTCAGTCCCGGCACGAAGCCGTTGAGGAGCCGACTGAATGGCGATTCCCACAGGATCAGCGGCGTCGCGAGCATATAGCCTGAATGTAGCCACACCTTGCGACGATACTTCAAGGCCCGGTAGTAGGGCAGGACGTAAGCCGCAACCGCTATCAACAGACCCAGGAGGAAAGAACCTCCAAACATCATTGCCACTGGGGCTTGTCCAGCCACGAATTTGCTGGCGGTGACATCGATGATCGCGAACAATCCGGCGATCAAAAATGGGAAAAGCAGCAGGCTCGACTTACCGATTGCACGATGAAGCGGCAGTTGCGGCTTATGATGCGCGGTCCAACTTTGCGCAAAGACCATGATGACCCAAATGCTGGCAATCAGGCCGTGGACGTGAAACTGCCAGGGGCCGCTGCCCAATTGCGAAAAATAGCTCGGCCAGAACCCGGCGATGATCACCGCCATACAAAGCAGAACGTAATAGTGCGCACGTGGATATGGCATCGGCTCCCCCTTCCGTTGCTTAATTGCGCATACCCCAAGACGGGTCACATGCATAGTGAACGGATCCAGGAGCCCAGCTCACAAGGGAATGCTTTAGGAGGCCGAAGCCAGCGTCCTCCCAGCAAAGTTCAATGTCCGCGTTCCACACATTGCGGACATTAGCCTCCAAATCCGCCGACTGCGAAACAGTCGCGACCTTGGGATCGAGATGGATTTCCCTAGGGGTCACCATCGTCAAGCACCAACAGCTTGACGCGCGTGGCAAATTCGCTTTCGACCGAAAGGTTGGCCCACATTCTGGCCGAGAGAATGTTCGCGCTTGAGTGGCTCGGCTTGGAACGTTCTGGGCCGAGGTAGGAATTGCAGTTGATAACCCGCCCTCACTTTGGATGTGCCCCTTGCGCCCAATCATGGCTTGGATCGGCGCTTCGGGCCCGTTAGCGGTCCGTCCGCTTTCGACCCATTGCGGACATTCAGCCTAAATTGGTTTCTCCGTGAGGAGTTTTCCGCTCAGCAATTCTCGCGCCTCTCGTTCACCTTCGGATGTCAACTTGGTGGGTCCAGCCGGAAGTGGTTGATCGGCCCGCCTGCCGTGCTGCTCGATGTCCCGCAGCAGCAGCTTCATCTCAATGATTTCCTTAACTTGGTCTCGTGTAATTCGGTCCGCCAAATAGCGCACACGAGGGTCTCGAATATCTGCCCTCCGCGAATTATTGATGGCGATCGAATGATGAGGGATCATCGACTTCATGTAATCGGCATCGCTTATTAGGGCCTGATCACGATTTACCGCGAGCAGCGTCACTCCTCCGACCACCGCACTCGCAAGTACGATGATTTTGATGCGTTCCGGTCGATACATGCTCCACATGAAGGCCAGCATGACGGCGGTCATGACGCACCCCATGACGAATGACGAAATGAGGCGGGTCAGGCTGAACAGCGCATGATCCCAGCTGTAGACGAGTTGATACATCAGGAAGAACATGATGACGGTCGAGGTTGCGATCATCGCCGCAAAGCGTGTCCACCCCATGCTCATCTTGCCATGCTGATCCATCGAAGCCTCCTTTGTGTTTCGAACTGAACGGCCGAGAAAATTCCTTTGTTCACAAAGGCTCTCTTCTCGAGGCGCAAATTTCCGTTTTTCACCCATAACCGCCACTAAGCAATCGGTCGCCCTTCGACCCATAGCGGACATCAAGCGCAGCACGGAGTGGCCTTTTTTTACAGCTTCGCAGGCGCTTGGCGAGTTATTCGAGCCAGCTCGGTACGCGCTCGGCTGCCATGATTTCACTCGCCGGGATGCGGTCGGCGACCACCGCAAAGGTGTCGCCGCCGACAAGCACCTCAGCAACGAAACCGCGTGAATTGTAACTGCTTGCCATCGTCGCACCGTAAGCGCCGGCAGTGCGGAAAATCGCCAGGTCTCCTGCTTTTAGCTCATCGCACCGGCGATCCATGGCGAAGGTGTCTCCCGTTTCACAGATCGGCCCAACGATATGTGCAATCGTCGTTCCGCCGCTTGGTTCGACCGCCTCGAAATCGTGCCAAGCGCCATACATGGCGGGTCGCGCAAGGTCGTTCATACCAGCATCGACCACCACAAACGGTCGGACGGTCCCGCGTTTTACCCGGATCACGCGGGTGAGCAGCACGCCCGCATTACCCGCGATGACACGTCCCGGCTCAAACGTCAGTCTGACATTCCACTCTCGTGTCACTCGTTCGACCATCGCACCATATTCGGCCGGAGAAGGTAGAACTTCGCCTGCCTTGTAAGGAACGCCCAGCCCGCCGCCGAGGTCGGCATGCGTGACGTCGCAGCCGGCTTTTCGCAGCTCTCCAATCAGTGCCCCTACCTTGCCGAAAGCGGTCTCGAGCGGTTCAAGGTCATAAAGCTGGCTGCCAATATGCACCGCAACCCCGCGCATTTCGATACCGTCCATGGATCCTAGCCGTGCGTATACCGCCCCGGCCTGATCGAGTGCGACGCCGAACTTGTTCTCGCGCTTGCCAGTGGAAATTTTCTCATGGGTGCGCGCGTCGACATCAGGATTTACCCTCAGAGCACAGGCAGCGCGCGTCCCGCGCGAGTGAGCGATTGAAGCGAGTTCGACGCCCTCTTCCTCGCTCTCCACGTTGAACTGACCGATCCCCGCGTCGAGCGCCTGCACAAGTTCGACACTTGTCTTCCCGACGCCAGAAAAAACGATGTCCTCCGGTTTCATTCCTGCGGCGAGCGCGCGGGTCAGCTCGCCGCCGGAGACTACGTCCGCGCCATATCCCTCGATCGCGAGGACCTTCAAGACGGCAAGGTTTGGGTTGGCCTTCACAGCGAACGCTATCTGGGGGCTGTCGAGAGCCGACAGCGCGTCGCGGAAGACACGCGCATGTCTTTGCAACGTGGCCAGGGAATAGACGTAAACAGGCGTGCCGACCTCATCCGCAATACGAGAAAGCGGTACTTCCTCGGCATGAAGCGTGCCGTCGCGAAGCTGGAAATGGTCCATGGCCGCGCCCTGTGCCGCATGTGGCACTCCAAGTCGAGCAGGTGACAGACTGCGGCCCGAGAAAAGGCGATCCACCACCTGCAATAACCGTTTGAGAGAGCGGATCATACGTCCGCTTTCCACCCGTTACGGTCGTCTAAAGGTCATTCAACGTCCAATGCACTGCGGACGTTAGGTCACGTCACGGACTATTCTCAGGTAGCGGCAACGGTCGCGACGGCACGGGGGCGTGCGCTTGGCACATGTGATAGCCCCTGTTAACTGACGTGGCGTGTCAGGAGAGGACTCGAAATTGCGTACTATGTACCTGTAAAAGCTAGTGTTTTTTGTCCGAGTTTTTCCATCTGGCCCCATTCATGGCCCAAATTTTCGTGGGATGTAGTGGTTCGAGTCCGAATCATCGCAGCGATCAATTTTCGGCATTATTCGAATGTCTGCTTTCCGCCCATCTGATTCGTTCGGCTGACCTCAAGCTGAGTCCGAAAGCCGACGTTCGTTTATTGAGCGTCGAAGGACACAGCTGATGGATTGCCGTCCAGCCTTATTAAAGCAGCGGGATGCCGTCCCTGAATGGATTCGGGCCGAATGCCAATCCGGTCGGCCCGTAGTTTTCATAGTGAGTGTTACCAATGTTGTCGTCGCACCAACAAATAGCCAGAGCAACCCAGAGAAAGCGCACTCTTTCCCGACAGACTATAATTATCTAGTAATTCTCTATCGTTTACGATAGCTATGATGCTCGCAACTAGCGCTTTACTTTAAATGATGTCCGACAGTCGAAAACTACCCACCATCGGCCTCGTTAAGCCGCATGTTGAACTCGGCAACGAAACTCTAGGCGTTCCGAACGCTAGCTGCTACGTTGGCACATCGGTTGGAGGCAAGGTCTATGCAGGTTGAGAAGGTCGCAGTCGGCGCGGGCGACGAAGTAGCGCTCGGTAGCGCCGCACTCGAGAGATTGATCGCTGAGGTGCGCACCGGCGAGGTGCGATCGTCCGCGGGCGCCTACAACCGGACCTACAACCGGCACAACCGGTGAGGGTGGGGGGCGCCAGCGCCCAACGGCTCGACACGGTGCTCCTCAAGGTTGCGAGCCGCTGCAATCTCGATTGCAGCTACTGCTACGTGTACCACATGGGCGACGAGGCCTGGCGTCACCAGCCCAAGCGGATGTCCGACGCCGTGCTCCAACAGGTCGCCAGCCGCCTCGCCGCGCAGCTTGCCCTCCAGTCCACGCCGTTCAGCGTCGTGCTTCACGGCGGTGAGCCGCTGCTGCTCGGCGCCGAACGCCTGGACCGGTTCTGCGCGGCGCTCCGGGCGGCGCTGCCGCATCCGTGCGGCATCCACGTCCAGACCAACGGCGCACTGCTCACCGACCCTATCATTGACGTTCTCGTTTGCCACGACGTGGGTGTGTCTGTGAGCATCGACGGTCCGCAGGCGGTGCACGACCGCTTCCGCCTCGATCATCGTGGCAAGGGTTCCTTCGACCGCGTGCGAGCGGGTATCGCGCGGCTAACAGCCCGCGCGGATGCCAGGCCGCTGCTCGCGGGCGTCCTCGCCGTAATTGATCCGACAAGCGACCCCGCCGAGGTCTACGCGGCGCTCAAGGAGACCGGTGCGCCAAGTCTCGACGTCCTGCCGCGCGACGGCAACTGGGACCGGCTGCCGTTCGGTAAGAGCGCGCCGGAAACGGTCGAATACGGCCGCTGGCTGGAGGGCCTTCTCGACGCCTACCTCGCCGACCCCGAACCACCCAACGTTCGGTTGCTCGATGATCTCCTGCGGCTGCTGCTTGGCGGTCGGTCGATCAAGGAGGGCGTTGGGACGACGGACTACGGGATATTGGTGATCGAGCCAGACGGGACCGTCGAGAAGAACGACACGTTGAAGGTCGCGGGCGCGGGTGCCGACCGGTTCGAGCGCCGCTGGTCGGTGTCAGAGCACGGCTTCGACGAGATACTAAGCAGCCCCGAGTTCCTCGATTACTACCGGCAGCAGCGACCGCTTTCGTCGATGTGCGCGGTTTGTCCGGACCTCGGCGTGTGCGGCGGCGGCATGGTCGCACACCGCTGGAGTTCTGACCGGGGCTTTGATAACCCGACCATATTCTGCGCCGACCAGCGCCACGTGATCGCGCGGATGCGCGGGCTCGCCGACGCCATCCAATCCAGAGCCGCCTGAGGTGAACGATGCATAACGATCCGATCGTACCCACGACCGAAGGGCAGGCCGCCGCGATCGACGTCCCCCCGCTGGACAGCGTCGCGCTGCAGCGGCTCATCGCCGAGGTGCGTCAGTCGGAGGGGGAGGGCCCGTTCGACACGTCGCTCTACAACCGCTCCTACCACCGCCATAACCGCTAGCGGGCCATGGCCAGCCTCACGCGCCCAGACCCCTACTCCCTGATAGACCCGGCAGAGATGGTCCAGACGCCGTTCCGCTACTTCCTGACGGAGCGTTGCCTGCTCCCCGAGTTCGAGAACGCACTGCTCGCGTGGTTCGAGCGGGACGCGCCTTGGGCGCTCGTCGAGACCGACTTTTATGAGCAGTTCGAGTTCGACCTGCGCGACGCCGACCTGCCGGCCCCGCTAGGTGTGCTCGTGGAACCGGGGATGCTCGACCGGCTGCGCCGGACGATGGAGGCCGCCCTGGGCACCCGCCTCGGGCCGCAGGTCCAGGCAGTGGCGCACCGCCTCAATCCTGGCCAGCGCATCGCTATCCACAACGACATGCGCGAGGGAGGCGAGACGCACCGCCTGACGATACAACTGAACCGCGGGCTCGACGACGGGAATGGCGGTTTCTTCATGCTGTTTAACAGTGACGACCCGGCCGACGTGCACCGAATCCTCCGCCCGGTGTCGGGAAGCGCAATTGGGTTCGCGATCAGCGAAGCCTCGCACCATGCCGTCTCACGTCTCCACGGCGGGGTGCGCTTCACCCTGGTCTACTCATTCCATGCGGCGGACGGTGTCTGACGTCCCGGCGCGGGTCCGTGCTAGCCTCGCCGCGGGTGAGCCGTGCTGGCATCCAGGTCTCGCCAGCTGCCTCGTTGATAGCTTCTGGGCCCGCGAGCCAAACCGCGACCGCACCGGCTATTGCACGGCGTCCTGGCTGGCCGAGCCCTTGAATGGCATGCGCATTCCAGTGCCTGGCTACCCGACGATGTGGGTCGAGCCACTGCCGCAGTCTCTGGCGCGCCGTTTCAATGCTCCCGCGTCGGCTGGGTCCGTCCCTCTCATGGCCAGGGCGGTCGCGGCGGCCCTGGTGCGGCTTGGCGGCACCGGTCCCGCGGATTCCGTCGCCACGCTCGTCCGCTCGATCCATTGCGTCGAGGCGTCGCAGCCGGGCTACGACCTGAGTCATTCCGAACCGACGATCCCCTTTTCCGTGCTACTTTCCAATCCGGCTGGCGAGCGCAATGCTGGGCTTCGTCTCGCCGAAGCCCTGCTCCACGAGGCGATGCACTTGCAGCTGACTTTGATCGAGCAAGATGCGCCGATCGTCGCCGGGACCACCGGCAGCGGCTATTCGCCGTGGCAGGGGCGCAAGCGCCCCATCCAAGGGCTGCTGCATGGCCTCTACGTTTTCACCGCGATCCGCCGCTGGCTCATCGGCCTCTCGGGCAACTCGTGCCGGTCGGATGAGGATGCGATCTACGTCCACCGCCGGATTGGCGAGATCGACGGCGAAGTTGATGCGGTTAAGTCGCTGGGATCGGCTGCTGATCTCACCGGCTTCGGCCGCGCGCTTGCCGATGCGCTCCTCCGCGAGTTCGATGGTGGTCCCCGCTTGCCCGGGCAACGCTTGGAGGCGATCGGCTAGGCGGTGACTTCATCCTCGGGCAGGTGGCTCCGTCCGGCGTCGAGCTCGGCGATGTGGTCGGCGGACGCGGCGCTGAACTTCGCCGCCGGTCCGACGGCTGCGGCAAGCTCAGTCCGGACGCGCCCGACGTGCGCCCCCGCTTCGGGCCGGGGATCGCCGTCGAGCAGGCGAACGCTCTCGTGAAGGCGACTGAGATTCCGTAGGTGGTCGAGGCGGTCGCGCGCCAGGGTGGTGCGGTCCAGGGCGAGCAGCTCGATCGTCGTATCGCCCACAGGTGTGCGTCCGGTCGGAGCCTCGCCAAGGAACTGGATGTGCTCGCGCGGATCCCTAACGCCGTAAGGATCGAGCAGGAGCGGATCCTCGGCGTCGAGGTCGTCGTTGTGGCTGAGCGCTCGGTCGCCCTCTACAGCAAGCGGGAAGCGGTCCCGCTTACGGTACTCGTTGCAGTCCGGACAGGCGTAGGAGAGGTTAGCCCAGGTGTAACCGAGCCAGTAGTAGCCCGGATAGGTCCTGATGTTGCCGACCATCACCGCGCCCTTCGGCCGGTAGTGCTCGACGTCGCCCGAGACGTTGGCGTCGAAAATCGCTTCGCAGAAGCCGCACTTGTCGTGCTGGTCGGCCTTGAGGTGGCGCTTAACGACCTTCGTACCGAAGATTCCGCCTGTGATGTCGAACCTGACTTCGCCGGACCTGTAGGGGGCCGGGCCGGCGTCGTACGCGGCGCAGTTCGCAGCGTTCGCGGCGACGCCTCTCCGTAGAGACGACGGAACGGCGGCCGACTTGGTATAGCGTATCACCGTTGACGGGTCGCGAGAAGTTGCGCCGCCTCGCGGATCAGATCGGCGGCCTTCCTGTCGTCGACGTCGCCTTCGGCTGGTATCGCGGCGACCAGCGCGTTCGCCGCTTCGAGGCGCTCCCGCTCGCCGGCGTTCAAGCCCTTTCTGCCCAGCAGTTCGCGCCGTGTACCAAACGCGTCGACTATCTCGGGGGCGTATGGATCTGGATCGTGGAGCAGACTTACGCTGACTTGGTCGAGCCGCCAGCTGCGCACGGTCTTGGGATCGTTGTCGATCGTGGCGTGGTGGCCGTCGCGCATCACGACCGCGATGTTGGTGTCGAGGTAGGTCTGGGCGAGCACCGGGCTGTGCGTGGTGACGATGAACTGCACCTGAGGGAAGACGTCGGAAAGGTCGCGTCGGACGCGACGCTGCCATTTCGGATGGAGGTGCAGGTCGAGCTCGTCGATGAGGACGATCGCGGGCTCCCTCAGCGGATCATCGGCGTCCTTGTGGTGCTCAGCCATCCGGCGCGCGAGGTCAACGGTCCAAGCGAACATCGTCTGGTAGCCGATGCTCAGAGCGTGCAGCGGCACCTCGCCCGAGTAGGTCTGAATCCAGACCCCCGTCTTCTCCTCCGGCCGCCCCGGCAGCGCGGGGCCGTAGACGTGGATGCGCGAAGGATCCTCGACCTCGGGGAGGATACGCGCCAGCGCCTCCTTGATGCTGCCGTAGAGCGCCGAGGCCCGGCTTCCTGTACGCGGAGGCTGGAGGACTTTGCCGAGCCTCGCCGCCCGCTCGCGCGCGGCGCGCTCGTCCCGCAGCGAGATGTGGTCGAGATCCTCAAGGATCTGCACGGCGTCGGCGAGCTCAATCTCAGCGTTGAACAGCGACGCCGTGGGATCGTCGTGGTCGCTAATGACCTCGCTCCGCGAGTAGGGAGGGTGCCTTGCGGCGCTATAGGCGACCAGCAGCGGCTGCCTGAATTCCTTGCGCTGTACCTTGCTGAACGAGAATTCGCTGAGATCCTTCTTGCGGATCTCGTATTTGGCGCCGGTCTTAAACCACTTGCCGCGGCCTTGGGGCCGCTTGACGGGCCGGAGCTGACGGCCGATCGAGAACTCTGCCTCGATCTCTACCAGGAGTCCGTCACCGACGCGGGCGAGCTCGACCAACAGTTCATCTTCGTATTGCGGCAGCGCGGGCTCGACGCGATCCGGGTCGCGCGCATCCGTCTTGTCGCTTTGCTCGACATTTAGGTTTGGCCGCATGAGCGCGATGCACTGGAGCAGCGTTGTCTTGCCCAGACCATTCTCGCCGAGGATCAAGGTCCAAGGAGCGGGCTGCCCGTCGAGCCGAAGATCGAGCCTAGCGCCGGGGACAAACGCTTTAACGTTCGAGAGGCGGAGCTCGCTACAGTAGACGAAGTCCCCATCGCTGGCACCCATGTCGATCAGTCCTCTATATCCCGTACCGGGCCACGGTGTGACCGCGGCAGGCCTCTCTTAGCGAGGGTGCGGGGGTTTGGGGAGGGCCGTTGCCGTTGAGCCGGAGTCTGCGTTAGGGGGCAGTCTTTCTGTTCAGCCGATCTGCAGCGGCCCTGGAAAGCCGCATCCGGAAAATGGCGACGAACTGCTGAGTGACGACTTTGCCACGTTCGAGGGCCGATGGCTGGCAATTCGAGCCTGCGAGTAGCGTCCCACGACAACAATCTGCGCAAGTGCCTGAGTGACCAAGAGTGTCTTGCCGGTTTCGACAGCCGACCGAACGAAAGTCGCTGTCCGCTTCTAGCCGTCCGAAAGCTTAGTTACGACCCCGGCGCCGACAAGGTAGTATAGCCGCAGGGCGTACGAGTGATGCCTATTCTGTTGGTCGGGATTTAACCAACGCCACGCGGCCCCTTGGGTTTGCCAAAGTCCTCCTCCTCCCGGATCCCCGATGAAGACTCTGAGCGTGATCCCAGAAGTTGGCCGGTAGAGAGCGGACTGAAATTGCCTCGAACAGCACTACTGACGTCATTGATCGTTAATCACACATACGGAGATTTTCGATGTTTCGTATCTCTAGATGAAATCGCGTCAGCGCCCAATCGCATCCCTCGCCGCTTGCTCGGCGCCGTACGCGCCTGCATCGAGCAGCCGTTCATAGGCATCCATCGCGCGGGCGCGCAATGGTCCGTCATTTCGTTGGAGTGCGATCGTCACCTGGACCAAGTCTTCGTCGACCAAGCCCCGGTGCGGCCCGCCTTTCTGCTCGACGATCAGGTCTGCGATCCGCTCGGCGACCTCGAGCACGGGCTCATCGAATCCGGGATAAAGGAGCAGACCCTGCAGCCCGTCCGCGAAACGGCCATCGATGGATTTTGTCAAAAGCGCGGGATTGTCGGCAAAAGTTCGGATCAAATCTTTGGTTAGTTCATCCGGTATTAGCCGATCCACGCGGCTGACGGCACCCGACAGCGCATAGGCTGCATCACCGGTCGCGCTGGGAGCGAAACCCATGATGATTTGGTGGGCGCGCGGACGCATGAGGGGATCGTCTTCCCGCCATGCGGCGGACGCTGAGAAAAGGCGCCCGGTCAATAGTTCCGACCTGCGATCGTCGAGATGGACTTTGAGTTCTTCGAATAGCGGTTCGTCGGGTTCGATCAGCTGGCCAGCCTGAATGAACTCGGCGGCCCCTTGGCGCTTTCGCTCCTCGTCCGACGCCAGCCATTGTTTGATGATCGCTCGGATTAGGGACGGCGAAAACATCGCGCGCGTAGACCACAATGTTGGAAGGAGATCGATGTCGTCGAAAATCCGCCGGTCGACCTCCCACAGATGGTCAAGCAATGCCGTCGCTCGAGCGCGGTCCGCCCAGAACAGGAACCGCCCTTCGAAATAGAGGAGGATCGACCACACGTTCGGGTCTTCAGCCTTGCCCGCTTGCTCCTCCAAGATGACCAACCATTCGTCGAACGGCCGCGGTTCGCGGTTCATCAGGCCCTGAAAGATCGCGCCGAGGATCGTGTAGTTATTCTGCGGCAGCGTCCGAACGCCGCTATGGCGGTCGAACAGCATTGACTCCGGATTGGTCCGTTCGCTTGAGTTGCGCCCCTGATTGATCGCGTCATTGGCAAGGCGCGCTTCGACTTCCGATGCTATTCGTGCCGGATCATTGTCGAGCCAATTCCGCAGCAAACCGATGGTCCGATCATCGAGGCCGTTCGCCTTCGACGCGAGCGCGCTGAGCGCCCAGGACGCGTCGCGCGCCCACGACCCTGACGAAAAGCCTTTTTCCGACAGATGATGAATGAGCGCGATCAGGCGATCCGGCGCGATCACGCTTTCCTTGGCAAGTTTCTCAACGAGTTCGCCGGCCGCGCGCTCATGCTTGCTGGGCACCAGGCGGGTCTCTGCCATCGCGATTGCCCGCTCGGGCTGTGCAAGCGCGAATGCACCAAAGGCGCGCGACAATTCGGTCACCCCGCCGTCGCGAGAAATCGGCCGGCGGCGGGGTCGCTCCGACGAAGTATCATGCAACTCATTGAGCATATTGAGGATCGCTTCATCCGACCCCTTCATCATGGCCTCGTGCGACATAGGAGAACCGACGAAAGTCGCCATCTGGCCGATTGACGCGCCGCCCATCGGCCGCCGACGTTGCGCTCTCCACTCGCGAATTTGTCGACGCCTACGTGCCGCGATCAGGCGGTTAGGCAGCCGCTCGAGCAATTCGAGCCGGCTTTGATCGTTCCATTGGAGCCGAAGCCTCTTGAGTTTCGCGTCACCTTCCTCACCAAAGGCACGACCGTAAAGCGACCAGCGTTCAATAGAATCGCGCAATTGCGCGAGGTGGTCATCGTCAAGGTGAGGCGTGATGGCTTCGATCAGTTCCTGACTGGAGAGGCCGGCTTCGGTTCCCGACAGACCCGGTTCGAGATTGACATGGGCATCGCCAAGCTGAAGCCGTCGTTCGTCAGCCAAGAGGAAATCAAGGGCATCGTTGGCCAGCGCCTCCGCTCCGGCAGTGAAGGCCCAGGCGAACAGTTCCTGCACCTGTTCGACCTCCACTCCGAATAGCGGGCGCATCAACACCAGCGCTGCGGTTTCTTGTGTCTCCGCTAATCGATTGAGCGAGGTTCGAAGGGCGTCGAGCAAACCGTCTTCGCCGCGATCATAATCCCAGTCCCATGGCAGCGACTTTGATTGGGGATAGCGCACAACCCCATCGAGATAGGCTTCAACGTCGCGCTCTGCCAACGCGACGAACCATGGCAGAAGCGCGCTCGCCAATTCCAGCGGCGCCGCCAGCGCGAGCTTGCCAACACCATGAAGTCTGGGCCCGGTGTGCTTGTCCGCAGTCAGCGAAGCCGCCCACAAGGCTACGACGCGCGACGCGTCCGCCAGTTTGCCGTCGGACCGCAAGGTCGTAACGAAATGCGAAATTCCAAATTGATCGATCGTCGTTCGGCCGAGAATTGTATTGAAAATGGCCTCAATGTTGGGCGTGATAGTGCCTGCCTGTTCGAGTACGCGAAAGACAATTCCGTCACGCTCTGCACCCGGCCAGTGCGCAGTGATCAGGTCAGCAATGTGATCAGGTTCAAACCTCGCCTCGGCGGCGAGCAGCATCACCGAGCGCCACTCATATTGCTCATCGCGCATCAGGGTCGGCAAAACGGTCCTAAGGCCTCGCCACCCGTCCCACCGCGCAGCTAGATTGCCTAGCGCGCGGTTGGCAAGGATCGGATCCTTTTGCACGAGCACCCGAATCCACGCCTCCTCCGACGCCAGAGGAAACGATTGCGTTGAGATTAGATCGACGACCAGATGCTTGAGATGTCGCCGCGTTCGCGCTTCGAACAGCAGGCTCGTAATGGCGGCCCCGTAGGCGCGCTCGTCGAGGGCGCGCAACCGCTCCAGCGAGCGGACCACGGTCGCCCTCAGAAACAGGCTATCTTGATTGCGCCAGGCATAATCCGCGAGATCCTTTCCGTCGCGAAAGCCCTTGGCTTGAAAATCATCGAGCCACGACTGGTGACTGAAGCCGATCTTGCCGCCGCTGCGGACGATCAGGCCGCAAGCCTCGCAGCGCGACAAAGCGTCTTTTGCTTTCGTTTCGAACCGGTCGGAGGGGCGCCACAAAGTCTCAGTTTCGATCATCTCCGACGCCAGCGCTTCCATCAGCGCTAGCGATCTTTCCCGCTCGCTGTCCGAGCCGAGGCCGGCGCTCGTTAGCCACGTGTCGAGCAATTGGCCGGGCTTGATTGCTTTGACGTCGATCCCGCGCTGGGCAATCGCGACGAACAGCTTGAGCGCGAATGGGCGGCGGAGCGTCTCCAGCATCTTCGGATCGATCCCCTCGGCTGCGATCTCCACTCGCTGGAGAAGAGCGGTGACCTGCTCGACGGCGGGCAGAGCAAGTTTGAACTCTTCGGCTTTGAGCTGGCGAAAGCGGGCATCGTGGGCGGCTTCAAACGGGCGCGACGAAACAATCACGTGGATCGGCAGACGCGCATCTCGGATTTGCCGCACGAGCCGCAGCAGCAACTGCATGCGCGCGGACGAGCGGTCCATGACGTCGCTAACGGCATCAAGCTGATCGATCAGGAGTACAACCTTGCCGTCGCTGGCAAGCGCCGCGATCTCGGCGCTCAAATCTCCGTTGATGCCGAGCGCGGCGCCGATGTCGCCGATCGTTTTGACCGTTGGAGGAATCGTGTCAGCTTTCAGCGCAAAAACTGTGATTCCGTCCCGCTCCAGACGAGCGGTCAAATCAGCGAGTAAGGCGGACTTGCCTGAGCCGGCCTCGCCGATCAGCAAGGATGTCCCGCCGGGGTTCTCCTTGAGGTGAGCGCTCAGACGATCGGCCTCCGGCCGATGAAGTTCCTCGCCGGCAATATCCTTTGGCCATTCGCGAAGTTCGGCCGATCCGTTGCGGGCGTCGCGACGGGCATCCTCGAGGTTGATGGCGCTGATCCGGTTGGCTGCCGCAATCGTCTCGAAATGTTTCACCAGCATCGCGACGTTTGACCGGATTTCCTCTTGCGACTGGGCGGCGGCGAGCTCGCGCCAATGCTTGGAGGACGCCATTGATTGGCGAATTTCAACGAGCAGCGCCTCGACCGCCGCTTTGAGAATATCGGGCGACGTCTGAAACAGTTCGACGAGCGTCCGATCGACCTCGTCGGATTTTGCGAAGCGGGTGACGAACCGATCGACATATTGCCCGGCGAGAGCTTCGGGATCAGGGAGGATCGAGGGATGTTCGACGATCAACTTGATGATCGGGGCAACGACTCCCTCGACGAAGGTCGCCGATCGCAGGTCTTCCGCCAGCGCGGGGGCCCGTACGATCGCAGCTTCGACCGATCGTTCTCCAATCTGCGCTAATTCGAGTCTCGCCGCTCGCTGCTTGAGCAGAGCGGTCCCGGTCGATTTTCCGAGATCGAGCACAGTTTTGCCCAAATAGGTAAAGATAAATTCCGCAACCATCCAGGCTATTCGCTCCCTTTGTCTATGGAGCTAGACCGCGCAACAGGTGATATTCAAGGATCTTCACGCAAGTCCCGACTAAGAGCTTCATGTAGGATCATAGATTGACTGATAGGACGAACCGGTTGACCCCCTCGGTGCAAACTAAATGCTCTCGGCTATGTCCGCTTTGTGAGTTCCTCTCATGCCAGCGCCACGACGGGAATGGGCGCAAGGCGGATGATCATGGGTAGCGCCCGTTGCGAGACAAAATGTCTCGCGTTCTCGCTTCATATCTCTCTATAAAAAGATGTGCAGACAATAGCTTAGCAGTTGCCGAGAGCAACTGCCTTTATCTTGCCCTCCCCGCTCCTTCCAATCTCACCATCCCACCTCGTCCACCACCGTTTAAAGTTGCGAGGAAAGGGGCATCAAAGGCACCGAATGACCTTTGAGAAAATGGCATGAGAGACAGAAAAGAGACTCGGCTTTCGAAGTCAGTACCGATCGTAGAAGACGTAATTTCGGTCGCGCTTCAGGCTTCGTTTGCAACCTGAGAAGCTGCTCAGATCGTTCGCCGGGCCAAGCTCAGATCGGGACTTCGCCCTCGGTATTCCTCTACTTTTCGCTCGCTTTCGACGTCGCTTGAGCATGAAAAAGGCCCGGTGGAGCATCACCGGGCCTGAAGAGTTTGTCAGCCGAGGTCGGGCTATTCGGCCTGTTTCTCGGCGTCTTCCGCACC
>JAZKHF010000019.1:0-3380 GCA_040385545.1 Pseudomonadota bacterium | reverse complement strand
CGAGGACCACGAACGCCTGTGCCCAGGGATGATCGTCGGTCATCGTCAAATGAACGTGCAGGACGTGGCCCGCCGGTGTGATTGCGTCAAGCCGCGCCCGCGCGCCGCCGGTCAACACCAGGGTCGGCGCGCCGGACGGGGCGTTGACCACGCCGATGTCCTTCATGAACACGCCGCGCTTGAAGCCCGTTCCGACCGCCTTGGAAAAGGCTTCCTTGGCGGCAAAGCGCTTGGCCAGCGTTCCAGCGGTTGTGAACGGACGCCGCGCGGCTTTGGCGCGCTCGACGTCGGTGAACACGCGGTTGAGGAAGCGGTCGCCGAACCGGTCGAGCGACGACTGAATTCGATCGATATTACAAAGGTCGGAACCGATGGAGAGGATCACCGCGCCGCATCCATCAGCGCTCGCATCCGCGTCACGCTCGCCTCCAGCCCAGTAAAGATCGCCTCGCCGATCAGGAAATGGCCGATGTTGAGCTCCGCCAGTTGCGGGATGGCGGCGATCGGGGCGACATTGTCGAAGGTCAGGCCGTGTCCGGCATGGGGCTCGATGCCGTTCTTGGCGGCGAGCGCGGCCATGTCGGCGATGCGGCGCAGTTCGATCCCCTGCGCTTCCCCAACCAGGTGCGCGTAGCGGCCAGTATGAAATTCGACCACCGGCGCACCGAGCCGAAGCGCGGCATCGAGCTGGGCCTCGCTCGGTTCGATGAACAGGCTGACGCGAATGCCGGCGCCCTGCAGTCGCTCGACGAACGGCTTCAGCGTGGCGAACTGCCCCGCGGCATCCAGCCCGCCCTCGGTCGTCCGCTCCTCGCGCCGCTCGGGGACGATGCACGCGGCATGCGGCCGGTGCGCCAGCGCGATCCCGAGCATTTCCTCGGTTGCCGCCATCTCCAGGTTGAGCGGCAGGTCGATGGTCATCAGCCGGTCGATATCGCCGTCGGTGATGTGACGGCGGTCCTCGCGCAGATGCGCCGTGATCCCGTCCGCCCCTGCCGCGGCCGCGGCCTGCGCAGCGCGCAACGGATCGGGATGCTCCCCTCCCCGCGCGTTCCGGATGGTCGCGACATGGTCGATATTGACGCCGAGGCGGAGAACCTTGCTCAAGCGGCGGCCCTGCTGCCCGGCTTGGTCGCGGGGATTGCGGCCAGTTCCGGGGGAAGGTCATCGGCGGCGTAAGTCGGGACATCGATCCGGATCAGCGGGACGAAGGGCACGCCAAGGTCGGCGCTGCCGCCCGAGCGGTCGACCAGCGACGCCGCGGCAACCACTTTGCCGCCCGCCGCTTCGATCGCGGCGATCGCTTCGCGCGAGGACAGTCCGGTGGTCACGACATCCTCGACCATCATTACCTTCGCGCCCGGTTCCAGCGAGAAACCGCGGCGAAGGCCGAACACGCCGTCGGGCCGTTCGACGAACATCGCCGGCACGCCCAATGCCCGGCCCATTTCGTGGCCGATGATCACTCCGCCCATGGCCGGCGAGACAATTGCATCGATGCTGGCGCGCAGCTCTTCGGGAAGCTTGGCGGCGAGCGCCCGGGCCAGCTTTTCGGCCCGGGCCGGGTCCATCAGCACGCGCGCGCACTGCAGGAAGCGCGGGCTCCGCAAGCCCGACGACAGGATGAAATGCCCGTCCAGCAACGCGTTTGCGCTACGGAATTCGGCAAGAATTTCCTCGTCGGTCATGATCGCCCTTTTCCCCCGTCAAGCCAGTCAATTAGGCGCGGAAACTTCTCGCTTCAACCGCCCTTGAGAGAGTGGCAAGCCGCGACTATAAGGCCGCCGATTCCACCGGACCGCCAATAGCGGCGATCCGGTCCAGCAACCCAAATTTCGGGGCTCGAATGAAACTCACCGGTTGGGCGATCGCCCTCGCAGCTTTGGCACTCATCCCGGCGTCCGCCGCGGCCCAACCGGCCGCGGTGCCCGCGCCTGTAACGGCACAAGCGCCGGTAGCGGATGAAAACCAACCGGCGGGCCAACCGGCCGTGGATCAGGCTGCCGACGGTGCGTCTGCCGATGCCACGGCGGCGGTCGCCGCGGCCCCGGCGTTCCCGCAAACGCCGGCAACCCAGGGAATCGGCATGCCGACCGATGGGCGGCTCGGCCTCCAGCCCCAGTTCACCAACCTCGGCCAGCGCGCAGCCGGCTTTCACAATGGCCCGTTGCTGTGGATGTGCGTGATCATCAGCATCTTCGTGCTGGTGCTGCTGGCCTACACCATGTTCCGCTTCCGCCGCGGAGCGGGCCATGAACCGTCGCGCACCAGCCACAATACATTGCTGGAAGTCGTCTGGACATTGGTTCCGGTGCTCGTGCTGGTGGCCATCGCAATCCCTTCGATCCGCCTGCTCGCGGCGCAATATTCACCGCCACCGACCGATCTGACGATCAAGGTGGTCGGTCACCAATGGTATTGGACCTATCAATATCCCGACAATGGCGGGTTTGAGATCGTCTCCAACATGCTAAAGGAAGAAGGCGATCCGTCGCTGAAGGCCGGAGAGCGTTTCCGTACCGATGCCGACGGCCCGGCGATGCTCGCAACCGATGAGCGGGTGGTCATTCCGGCGGGCAAGGTGGTCAAGTTTCTGATCACTTCCGAAGACGTACTTCACAGCTTCGCGGTGCCGGCCTTCTGGACCAAGATGGACGCCGTCCCCGGTCGATTGAACCAGGATTGGGTCAAGGTCGATCGACCCGGCGTCTATTTCGGCCAATGCTCGGAACTGTGCGGGGCGCGCCACGGCTACATGCCGATCGCGGTCGAAGTGCTTCCCGAGGCCCAGTTCAACGCGTGGCTCGCGTCCAAAGGCGGAACGCCCAAGGGTGCGGCACCGGCCCCCGCGCCCGACGCCACCCCTGCCGCGGCGCCGGCCGCGACGCCCCCTGCGGCGATCGAGCAGCCCGCCCTTACCCAGCCGGCAACGGCCCAGAATTAAGCGGATAAAGACAGCATCATGAGCACCATCCCCGCCGACGTCGCCGCCCTGAAGGCCCATGATACGGGCCACGAGGCGCATCATCACGACGCCGATCACAAGCCTGGCTTTTTTGCCCGCTGGTTCATGTCCACCAATCACAAGGATATCGGCACTTTGTACCTGATCTTCGCGATCGTCGCGGGGATCATCGGCGGTGCGATTTCGGGCATCATGCGGCTCGAGCTGGCCGAACCCGGCATCCAGGTGCTGACCCAGGGCTGGCCGCTTGGCGCGGGACCGGGCAATTTCGATGCCGCGCTCCACCACTGGAACGTGCTGATCACCGCCCACGGGCTGATCATGGTGTTCTTCATGGTCATGCCGGCGATGATCGGCGGGTTCGGCAACTGGTTCGTGCCGCTGATGATCGGCGCGCCGGACATGGCCTTTCCGC
>JAZKHF010000018.1:0-3193 GCA_040385545.1 Pseudomonadota bacterium | reverse complement strand
TCTCCGAAGAAGCGGCGATGGCCTGCACCGATGCGGTCGAGACCGAGATCGACCGTCATTATGCCGCCCAGCTCGACGAGCTTGGGGAGAGTGATCCCGAGCTTGCGGCCGACATCGCCGAATTTCGCGAAGAGGAACTGGAGCATCGCGACACCGCGCGGTCGCTCGGTTCCGAGAGCGCGCCTGCCTACCCACTGCTGACGGGGGCGATTCGCGCCGGATGCAGGCTGGCGATCGGCCTGTCGAAGCGGATTTGAGGAACTTGAAAGCGTCAAAACCGCTTATTCAGTCGAAAGGATTGATCATGTCGAAACTGCCCCTCGGCCTTGGTGCCGCCGCGTTGAGCCTTGCCGCACTGGTCGCACCGACCGCGCCTGCGCTCGCCCAGAATGGCAAGGTCAGCGAGATTATCGTCTATGGCACCGACCCCTGTCCGCGATCGACCGACGACGAGATCGTGGTTTGCGCGCGCAAGCCCGAGACCGAGCGCTATCGCATCCCCGAGAAGCTCCGCCAGGGCGGATCACTGCAATCGCGCCAGTCGTGGGCGGCACGTGCGCGCAGCTTCGAAACCGTCGGTGCGACTGGCACCAATAGCTGCTCGCCGGTCGGCCCGGGCGGGTTTACTGGCTGCGTCGGCCAGCTAACCAAACAGGCATTCGACGAGCGCCGCGAGCAAAACGCCAGCGATTCGACTCCGCGCTAGCTCTCAGGTCCGCGCTTTCTCCGCCGCAATCCACCCGTCGATCTGCGCTTCGAGCAGGTCGAGCGGCACCGCACCCTGCCCCAACACCGCATCGTGGAACCGGCGGAGATCGAACTTCGGCCCGAGCGCTTTCTCCGATCGCGCCCGCAATTCGCGGATCTTGAGTTCGCCGATCTTGTAGGCCAGCGCCTGGCCCGGATCGGCGATGTAGCGATTGACCTCGGCCTCGATATTGGCCGCTGACAATGCGCTATTGTCGGTCATAAAGTCGATCGCGCGTTGCTTGGTCCAGCCCTTGGCGTGCATTCCGGTATCAACCACCAGCCGGGTCGCGCGCCACATTTCGTAGCTCAGCCGGCCCATGTCCTTGGCCGGCGTGTCGTACAGCCCCATTTCGATGCCAAGCCGCTCTGAATAGAGCCCCCAGCCTTCGACGAACGCGGTGAAAAATGTGCCGTTGCGGCGCCACGCGGGGATGTCGAGCTCCTGCTGGAGCGCGATCTGGTGATGATGGCCGGGGACCGCTTCATGCACCGACAGCGGCGGAATTTCCCACAGCGGCCGCTGGTTCAGCTTCGAGGTGTTGACGTAATAGGTGCCCGCAATTCCATTTTCGGGCGACCCCGGATTGTAATAAGCGGTCGTCGTGCCGGGCGCTATTTCGGCTGGAATCTCGCGAATGCCATAAGGCAGACGCGGCAGCAGCGTGAACAGCGACGGCATCTTGCCGTCGATTTTCTTCAGCTCCCGCGCCGTCGCCTCCATCAATTCCTCGGGCGTCCTGGCATAATATTTCGGGTTGGTGCGAAGGTCGGCGATCATCGCCTCGCGCCTCGGAAATCCTGCCTTTTTCGCAACCTGCTCCATCTCGGAACGGATCCGCTTCACCTCGCTCAGGCCGAGCTGGTGGATGTCCTCCGCCGTGCGATTGGTCGTCGTCTGATTGCGGATCTTGTAGGCGTACCAGGCCTTGCCATTGGGGAGCGCCGTTGCCCCGATCGCGGTCGCACATTTGGGTTTGTAGCTTTCCGAATACCAGGCGAGATGCTTGGCATAGGCGCGGCGCAGATCGCCATCGATCAGGCCGCGGGCACGTCCTTGCAAGGCGCTCCATTCGCCCGCGGTCACCGCCGCCGGGCGCGCTGCGGCGAACGGGGAATAAAGCCGCGACTTCGTCACATCGGCGGGAATCACGCCCGACACCGTCTCCTCGAATCCGTCCAGCGCAAGGCACGGCAGGACATAGCCCTCGTTCATCGCCCTTGTGCTGATCTTCAAGGCCTCGTCGTTGAGCGCGGGGTAGGCGGCGAGCCGCTTGAGATAATTGTCGTAATCGAGGCGAGTCTTGAAGGTCAGTCCATCGGCCAGCCCGGCCAGTTGCTGGTGCCAGCCGCTGCGATTGGAGAAGATCATCATCCGCTGACCGAAGCGATTGGCCTCGACCGATTCCGCCAGGCTGCGCTTGAGGATCGCCTTGTTGATCCGGTCGGCCGCAGACAGGCCCGCATCGGGGATCGCGTCGAGCCGTTGCAGATATGTCGCCGCCGCCGCCGCGCGCCGATCCTCTGCCGCAAGGCTGATGTCGCCCAGCTCGTCGTCATAATCACGAATGCCAAGCTGCGAGGCGAAGGTCGGATATTCCTTCATCACGAACGCCCAATAATCGTCGGTCAGCGCCTTCAGATCCTCCGCTGGCCCGGCAAGTGCCGGCGCGGCGGACGCAAGCAGGACGGCGGCGACGGCGGCTAGATGATGGTGGCGCATGATATTCCTCCCCTGTTGGCCGCAGCCTAGCCAAAGCGGTGGCCGACGCAATCAGGGGCTAGCCGCCGCCCTCAACAAGCGTCAGGGTCGGTGCCGGGCAATCGGGGGATTTCCAAATGGCGACGGTGATTGACAGCGCGCGGGTGAAGACGCTTGCGCCCGACACTTTTGAGCGCGTGCTGGCGGTGGCAGCGCTGGCGTTGCTGGCGGCAATGCTTACCGCCATCGCCCGCGGAAGCAGCGACTGGGGCCAAGTACCGGGCCTGGTGTGGGCACATCTCGCGACCATCGCCATCGCGCTCGGCCTGACTCCGGTGATGCTGCTTCGGCGGCGCGGCGACGACACCCATCGAACGCTCGGCTGGATCTGGGCCGCGGCGATGTTCCTGACCGCGTTCGACACGATGTTCATCCGGCTGGTCAATCGGGGCGGATTCTCGTGGATCCACCTGCTGTCGATCTGGACCATGATCCAGGTGCCGCTGATCGTGTGGCGGGCGCGCAGCCACAATGTCGCGGGCCACCGCTCGGCAGTGCGCGGCATGGTGACGGGCGCCCTGCTGATCGCCGGCTTCTTCACCTTCATGTTCGACCGGATGCTCGGTCAATGGTTGATGAGATGAGCGAAATATACACGAGTTAGATAAGTTTACAGATTTTCGATAATATGACATAACATCGACATGGATCCACGCCGTAATCCCTTCGCGCCTGGTGCCGGAA
>JAZKHF010000017.1:0-4919 GCA_040385545.1 Pseudomonadota bacterium | reverse complement strand
TGAAGGCGATGGCGCCGATGTCGGCCGAAGCGACCGTCGCGCGCAACTATCTCGATGTGCTGCTCGGCCTGCCGTGGGGCAAGAAGAGCCGGCTCAAGCGCGATATTGCCGAAGCGCAGGCGGTGCTCGACGAGGACCATTACGGCCTGGAAAAGGTCAAGGATCGGATTGTCGAATATCTCGCGGTTCAGGCGCGCACCAACAAGCTGAAGGGTCCGATCCTGTGCCTGGTCGGGCCTCCGGGCGTCGGCAAGACCAGCCTCGGTCGATCAATCGCCCGCGCGACGGGTCGCGAATTCGCGCGCCAGTCACTCGGCGGTGTGCGCGACGAGGCCGAGATTCGCGGCCATCGCCGCACCTATATCGGCTCGCTGCCGGGCAAGATCATGGCCAATCTCAAGAAGGCCGGGACCAGCAATCCGTTGTTCCTGCTCGACGAGATAGACAAGCTGGGCCAGGATTTCCGCGGCGATCCCGCTTCGGCATTGCTGGAGGTTCTGGACCCGGAGCAGAACAGCAAGTTCCAGGATCATTATCTCGAACTGGATTACGACCTCAGCGACGTGATGTTCGTAACCACGGCGAACAGCCTCGACATGCCGCAACCGTTGCTCGACCGGATGGAGATCATTCGCCTCGAGGGTTACACCGAGGATGAAAAGGTCGAGATTGCGCGGCGACATCTGATCCCCAAGCAGATGGAAGCCCATGGCCTGAAGGCGGAGGAACTGTCGTTCGCCGACGATGGCCTGCGCGCCATCCTGCGCCATTTCACCCGGGAGGCCGGGGTGCGCACGCTGGAGCGCGAACTGGCCAAGGTCGCCCGCAAGTCGCTCCGTCAAATCCTGGAGAAGAAGGTCGAGAAGGTCGAGCTGACCGCGGCCAATGTCGGCGAGTATCTTGGCGTCACCCGCTATCGCTATGGAGTGAGCGAGGAAGAGGATCAGATCGGCGCCGTGACCGGCCTCGCCTGGACCGAAGTGGGCGGCGAATTGCTGACCATCGAGGCGGTGACCGTGCCCGGCAAGGGCATGGTCAAGACGACAGGCAAGCTGGGCGAGGTGATGCAGGAATCGATCCAGGCGGCGATGAGCTTCGTCAAGGCGCGGAGCCCCGCGTACGGGATCAAGCCCTCAATCTTCGCGCGCAAGGACATTCACGTCCATCTACCTGAAGGCGCCGTGCCCAAGGACGGACCGTCGGCGGGCGTGGGCATGGTTACGGCGATGATCTCGACGTTGACCGGGATCGCGGTTCGACGCGACGTAGCGATGACCGGCGAGGTCACCCTTCGCGGTCGCGTACTGCCGATCGGCGGACTGAAGGAAAAATTGCTCGCTGCCTTGCGCGGGGGAATTACCACCGTGCTGATCCCGGCGGAAAATGAAAAGGATCTCGCCGAGATTCCCGCGGCGGTGAAGGAAGGCCTGGAAATCCATCCCGTGTCGCACGTCGATGAAGTGCTCGCGCTCGCCCTGGTCGACCCGATCACCGCGATCGAATGGTCCGATGTCGACGAACATGCGGCCGAGCCAGTGCCTTCCCCCGTCGGGACGACCGAAACGCCGGCCATTCGCCACTAGATCATTCGATTATACCGTGATTCACGCCTGAAACAGGATGAAATTGGGACGATCACGGTCTAGTGCTTTGACTTCGCGGCCAGTTCTTGCCTTAAAGCGGCATCGACATGGCCGCGAGTCCCCGCGAGCAAGCTCGGGAGTTAGGTATGAATAAGCAGGATCTCATCGGCCAGGTTGCCGACCGCGCGGGACTCAGCCGCTCGGATTCGTCGCGCGCGGTGGAGACCATGCTGGAAGTCATTACCTCCGCGCTCAAACGCGGCGATGAAGTTCGCCTGGTTGGATTCGGCAACTTCTCGGTCACTCGGCGCAAGGCGTCGGTCGGCCGCAACCCGCGCACTGGCGAACCGATGCAGATCAAGGCCAGCAGCCAGCCCAAATTCCGTCCGGGCCGGATTTTGAAGGACGCCGTTCAGTAAGCTGGCCCCGAGGCTGGACACCCGTTCGTGGCTTGACTATCGGCACCCCACCGACGCCGGCATGGGCGCGTAGCTCAGTGGTAGAGCACACCCTTCACACGGGTGGGGTCGCAGGTTCAATCCCTGCCGCGCCCACCATGCCCAGCGCATCCGATCGGGGGGATCGGCGAGCACGGCATTCCCGGACAAGCAAGCGCGCGTTTCTATTTCTTGCGTGATCCGCCGCGTTTCGCCAGTCTGGCGCGATGATGAACGCCTTTTCCGTGCTGCCCATAGCCGGCGTCTTGATCGCAACGGCCACGCTGCCATCCGCGGGCGTCAAGGTGTCGCCCTCTGGCAAGTGGGTGCTCGATTATGCCGCAACCAGTTGCATACTAGCGCGCGATAGGGTCGGCGATCAGTCAGGCGTGGTATTTCAGACTCGCCCGCTTGCCGAAGAGCACGACTTATTGCTGATGCTCCCACCGACCGGCGGTAAATGGATCGAGCAAATGGGCAATCTGCAGGCGGGCGCCAAGACCGGCGAACATTGGGTGATCGCCGGCGAGCCCAAGGGCAGCACTAGTCGCCTGGTCGACACTCAGATCACGACCGACGAAATGGCGGCGGCGATCACCGCCGGATCGCTACGCCTATCCGTCGGCACGAGGCTCGACGCTACCGTCCACCTGCCGGGCATGGCCGGCGCCATGGCTGCGCTGCGTAAATGCGAGGATGACCTCGCCAAGCGCTGGCAGGTCGAACATGGCTGGGTCGTCCCGCCCAAGGGTGATTTGCGGGGATTGTTTTTGCACAATGACTATCCGCTCGGCGCGATCCGGCGCGGTAGCAAGGGCTCAGTGCGAGTGCTGTTGTCGATCGATCAGAGAGGCAGTCCGCACGCATGTAAAGTGATCGAATCGAGCGGCGACGCCGACCTCGATGCGGTCACTTGCAACGTTTATCGGAAACGCGCTCAATTCACGCCCGCCTTGGACGCTGAGGGTAAGGCGGTTGCGGGCAAAGTTCTCGCACCGCGAGTCCGCTGGGAGACGAGATAATCGCCGACAACCGCGCTCTCACTGCTCAGTCGAGATAACCCGGCTGGAAGCTCGCCACGCGAAGCAGTTCTGGCCAATCGAGGAAACGGATCTCGCGGCCGTTTCGCTTGATCAGTTTCTGGCGCTCCAGGTCGGCGAACACGCGGTTCACGTTGACGCTGGTCTGTCCGGTGATGTCGGCGATCTGCTGCTGCGTGAAGGGGTTGATCAGCGGCTCGCTGTGAACGTCGATGCCATATCGCGTTGCGGTCTCGCACAGCAGATGGGCAACGCGCGCCGTCGAATCGCGACGACCGGTGTTGACCATCCATTCGTAGCCGATCGACTCGTTACGCTGGACCAGTCGCCAGAAGAAATTGGAAAGCTCCGGATTGCCGGCGACGACCTTGTCGAAATCTTCCGACTTGCCGATCATGACCTCGCTCTTGACGATTGCCTGGATGCCATAGCTGGCATTGCCTTCGCGCGGGAGTACGCCTTCACCGGGGAAGCGCAACGCAACGATCTGGCGGCGACCGCTGCTGTCGGTCTTATATTTCGAGATCAATCCCGACGTCACGAACATGACTTCATTGCGGGGCATGCCCGGCTCGCGAAACGGACGACGCGGATCGAGATGGACATTGCGGTGCGGCATCTCGTCCAGCACGTCGGCGAGGGAATGGGTCAGACCGGCCTGTAGAAGCGTGTCTTTCAGGGGCACGACGACCGGCTCACGCCTTGCAGTTCGACTTAAGTTCAACGTCCACTCCCACTTCGAGTTTTGCGCCAATCCAAAAGAATGCGCAAGCAAAATGCCCTGTTTTGTAAATGTCGATTATCGACTCGGTCGATAGCGACGTCAGCAAAAGGCTTCGACCGCCTGCCCAATGGCGGTCGAATCCAGTTCCACCGCCGATTTGAGGTCGGGTGGGCCGGGCCAACCATGGTCGGTCAACTCCAGTCCCGCGAAAGAACGTGTGCCTTGGTAGCGCGGAATAATATGAAAGTGAACATGCGGATCGACCATCATCAGCATTAAATAGTTGATTTTATCCATATTTACCAAGTCGCGCAGCTTTTGCTCCAGCCATGTGACGATCGCGCCCTGCTCGTTAAAGGCGTCGGCGGGAAGGTCGCCATAGGCGGTCGATTCGCCCTTTGCGGCCAGGATCAGCGAACCCGCCGTGACCTGCGCTGGACGGATCAGCAACACCCAATGGCGATAGTCGCGCACTAGCGTGGCGGGGTAACCGAACTTGAGGATCGTCGTGTTCATCGTGCGCCTTACCTTGCGTTCTTCGGTGGCGACCCTTAAGGGCGTGGCGCGCCTGTTCCAAGGGCGCTTGCGGCGATCGTAGCTCAGCTGGTTAGAGCATCGGTTTGTGGTACCGAGGGTCGCGGGTTCAAGCCCCGTCGATCGCCCCATTATTCTTTTGCGAGCAGGCTTGCACCGATCATGAACACCCCTTGGGGTTACCCCGATTTCGACGCGCACGAAGCGCTGCACTTTGTCACCGATGAGGCATCCGGGCTGCGCGCGATCATCGCGATGCACTCTACTCACCTCGGGCCGGCGGCGGGCGGATCGCGTTTCTGGCACTATGCCGACGACAGCGACGCGTTGACCGACGCGCTGCGCCTGTCGCGCGGCATGAGTTACAAAAATGCTATGGCCGGTCTGCCATTGGGCGGGGGCAAGGCCGTCATTCTGGCGGGCCCCGATCGCATCAACAGCGAAGATATGCTCGCAGCCTTTGGACGCGCGGTCGACTCGCTGGGCGGTAAGTACGTCACTGCCGAAGACGTCGGGATGAGTGTCGCCGATATGATCGAGGTCGCGCGCCAGACCAAATATGTCGCCGGGCTTCCGGTCGATGTCGGGGTCGGCGGCGATC
>JAZKHF010000016.1:0-2119 GCA_040385545.1 Pseudomonadota bacterium | reverse complement strand
TCGAGCATGCTCACAGGCTTCTCCAATCGAGGACCATCTTCAGGCAATCGGGGTCGGTGAACGCCTGCGGATAGGCCTCCTCGGCCTCCGCCGCGGGGCGTTCGTGACTGATCAAGCCGTTAAGTTTCAGCTTGCCCTCGGCGATCAGCGCGGTCGTCGCCGCAATGTCGGACGGGGTGAATTCGGCGGCGATCCGAAGTCGCGCCTCACGCATGAAAGCGGGGGGAAACGAAAATGACAGCCGGTCGTAAAATCCGGCCAGGATGATCTCGCCGCCCTTGCCAAGCCGCGGGATCAACTGATCGAGCATGTCCGCCGCACCGCTGGCGTCGACGATCGTGCGATAGTCGCGGCGTTCATCCGCCTCGGGGGCGATGACCGAATAGCTACCGCCATCGCGCCGGTGCGCATTGGTTTCCCACACGGTCGGCGCGGGCGCGCCGCTGGCAATGGTCAGCCGCGCCAGCAACCGGCCAAGAATGCCATGGCCGACGATCAGTTCCGGGGCAGAGGCGGCAATGGCGTGATGCGCGGTCGCGGCAAGCGCAATCAGGATCCCGTCGCGGCCAAGCTTGTGATCGATCGCAATTGCGCGTGCCGATGGCAGCACCACCGTCTGCGCCGTGCCGCCGAACAGGCCGCGGGCATCCCGGTAACAATTGGCGCCCGGCACGAACACCCATTCGCCGATCCGCCCGCGCGCCTCGGTGCCGGAGTCGACTATTCGGCCGACCGATTCGTAGCCGGGCACGAGCGGATAGCCCATGCCCGGAAAAGCCGGCATGCGCCCAGTCCACAGCAATTTCTCGGTGCCAGAGCTGATCCCGCTGTAATGAACTTCGACCACCACATCGCTGGCAGCCGCCGGATTCAACGCAAGTGGGCGAAGCGCTAGCCGTTCCGGCGATTCGAGTATGACCGCATAAGCGTTCACTAACTCTCCCCTGCGTCGGCCTCTGGATGAGCCTTTATCGCAGGTGTAACTCTAACTAGACACATTCCAATGTCAATGGAGTTGGACAATTGTGTTTAGCGGTTTGCAACGATGGCCCTCACGGTCAGCGGCAGGCGCGTTGCGACGGGTCGAACCGATGCAAAACCAGCCTCTCGCAGCAGGGCGCCAATTTCGTCCATGCTGCGCGGCCGACCGGATCCCATCGCCAGTAAGTAAAAGCCGAAATAAGCGTCACCCGACGGTTCAACTCCCGGCGTTTGGGCCATCGGCTCGGCAATCAGCAATCTGCCGCCGTCGGGAAGCACCGCATGGATCCGCCGAAGCAGCGCAAGCGCCGGCGCATCGTCATGGTCGTGCAGCACGCGCACCAGCGTGACCAGGTCGAACCCGGTCGGCAACGGATCGGCCAGGAAGCTTCCGCCAAACCGTTCGACATCTTTCCCGACTCGCGCACGCGCAACCACCGGGGGCAGGTCGAACAGGCCGAGCTTCAGCTTTGGCACTGCCGCCGCCACCGATTCCAGAAACGCGCCTTCGCCGCCGCCGACATCGAGCATTCGCCGATGCTTCGCGAACGGATAGGCGGCGATGATCTGCTCGGCGATCAAGGGCTGCGATGCCGCCATCAGGGCGGAATAAGGCGCGACATCGCCGTCGTTGCCGGCGGATTCGGCATAGTGCCAGTGACGCGACAATTGCCCGCCTCCACCGCCGCGCCTTAGCAGGGCGACTGGATCGGCAAGGTCGGCGTAAAGCAGGTGATGATGCGCCACCATCTCGGCGATCCCGCGATTGCCCAGCAAGGCCGCACCCTGCTGGCCAAGCGTCCAAGCGCTGCCGATCGGTTCGACCAACCCCAACGCCGCGGCCCCGCGCAACAGACGCTCGGCTCCCTCGATGGGCAGGTCGATCTCGCTTGCAATAGCCACCGCATCCTTCGGCCTATCGGCGAGCTTCTCCAGCAACCGTGTCTGCACGCACGCCGACAATATCTGCGAGTAAGTGAAGCCCGCCACCAGATCGAACAATCGAGCCGCGCGTCGCCGCGCGATTGGTCGGGTGAGTGGAAATCGAACCGCGAACGACTGAAATTTCCGTGACGCAAGGATCCGGTTGCGCCACGCCAGCCAGCGCCCGCGCCAGCCAAAATCGGGAGGATCTGAC
>JAZKHF010000015.1:0-15993 GCA_040385545.1 Pseudomonadota bacterium | reverse complement strand
ACCGACCGCCCGATCCGCCAGACGAGCGCCGACATCGGCGCCAACGTCCAGCGCCCGACCTATCGCATCGGCCCGTCGAGCCACGGCTGGTGGGCGCTGACCATCCTGTTCGTCGTGTTCGGCATGATCATGTTCATGGCCGCGTTCGGCTTCCTCTACCTCTATGGCGTCCACCCGAAGTTTTGGATCGCGCCGCCCGACCTCCTCACGCTCGCCCCCATCGCCGCGCTCAACGCCGCCGCGTTCGGTCTGGCCTATATCGCCGGGCGCACGCTGCGCGGCAGCGACCGCCCGCGCCGCCGCGTCTGGTTCTTCATGCTGCTGGCGGCCGCGCCACTGGTCGCGGCGACCTGGTTCGACATCCGCAGCTGGACCGACGCCGGCCTGTCGCCATCGGCCAGCGGGCAGGGGGCGACAATCTTCTCGATGATCGCGCAGCACGGCACCGTGGTCGCGCTTGCATTGGTCATGTGTTTATACTTCGTGGCGCGCGCGACCCGCGGGCTCGTCATCACCCCGCGCGACGCGACGCTTGACGCGGTCATGCGCGTGGTCCGCTTTGCCGCGATCCAAGGGACGCTCATCGCCGCGCTGACCCGGCTGGTGGCGCCGTGACCGGATTGCGGCCCGCGCTCGTCGCGCTGCTGGCCTGGGCGGTGCATTTCTTCGGCGCCTACGGGTTGATGCTCGCGCTTCCCGATGCCCCGATCGTGGTGTGGTTTACGCTCGGGCTCGGGCTGGCCTGCCTTGCCGTGCTCGGCGTGCTCTTGCGCTCGACGCCCTGGAACACAGCCGCGGTCCTCGCGGTGCTCCTCTCAGGCATCGCGATCGTCTGGCAGTCTATCTCGGCCCTGTTTTGAACCAGGCGAAAGCACGCGTCGTGCAAGGGTCGGGATCCACCGTCGATGCGCGAGAGGATGGGCACGATCCCGAACCCGCGGCCATGGAGGTTCAACTCCGACGCGCGCGTGGTTCTAGGCTGCGTTACGGGTTCGCAACACTTTCTTGATCGAGCCGAGATCGTGACGCCACATAGTGCGAAAAAGCAACCAGAAGCCGGTCGCGGCTAGCCATGCCATTGCGATCCCGGCCGTAATGATAAGCGGGTGATTGAAGCTGGCGCGCTCGGAATAATCCATGTTGTGGAGCATCCAGAAGAAATCCCACCACCGCCACGTATCGTTACGCCGTTCGATCACCTTCCCGGTCGTGCCAGAAACATAATAGCTGCTGTTCGCCTCGTCGCGAAAGTCGACCTGCCAGATGGGCAAGCTGTGCGCGCGAACGGCAAGGTTCAATTGGCGTAACGGGCGCACCGTGGAAACGGCGGCACCAGATGGGTGCGCGGCCCTGGCAATCACGACTGCAGCGCGCCGATCGATCGTCACCGGTTGGCCATTGACCGCACTGAACAGTCGCACTCCCTGCGCGGTCGTCACCAACAGCGTCTGTCCTTGCGGAAGGGCTTGGTAGGCGACCTCGCTAACCCTGTTGCCGTCGAGCGCGAGCTGGATTTTCGGCCAGGCGGCCCCGCCCACGGGGAGCGGCAGGGCCGCGGTTTCGCCCGACGCGCCTCCCGTCACCTGCTCCATGTCGAGCAAGGCCATCGCCGTGCCGCTGATCGCCCAGACCAGAAACTGGAGGCCAATGACCAGCCCGACCCATTTGTGGATGCGGCGAAGCCAGATCGATTTGATCGTCACGCGGGCTTCGCCTTCTTTTTCTTCCGGTGGAAGGAATAGAAAAGGAGCCAGATGCCCGACAGCGCCATCAGGACGCCGCCCCAAGTGAAGATGCGCAGCAGCCAATTATTGACGTTCTCGCGCTCGTCATAATCCATGATGTGCAGCATCCAGACGAAGTCGAAGATGCGCCACAACTCATGCCGCTGGCTGAGCAACTCGCCGGTAGCCGGAGAGAAATAAAGCGTCGGCTCGTTCCAGTGATCGAATTCGACCCGCCATAAAGGAGGCTTGCGCCCGCGTATTTCGCCAGGAATTTCAGTAATCAGGCCTGCCGACGCGATCGCCTCCTTGCCCGTATAGGTCGCGGTGGCGATTGCCCGGATCTCGGCTTCGCTCAAGGGAGCCACCCGTCGGGCGGAAATCGCGTCCACGACGATGTCGCGAGATGGCGTCTTGAGCAGGTAGGCCGGCTGGCCGCGCACCCAGGCGAGCCGGACATTATCGGCCCCGTTGGCCGCAGCGACGCCCAAGGGGTCGCGGAGTGCGGAAATGTCGATGCTAGCCGGCGTCTGGTGCCGGACGAGATGATCGCCATGAATTGTGTCGATGTGGACGACGGTCATGTAGACACCGCTTAGCGACCAGATGACGACCTGAAGTCCGATCAAAAGCCCGAGCCACTTGTGACTCTTGCGGGCGAGGATGTGGATTCGAACTGGCAATTCGGTCTTTCAGAAATTGACGCGGCGGCTCGGTGCCGCCGCGCCTCAACCCTCAGCTTCTACATATTATTCATGTCGTGCCCAGCATGGGGATCGGGAGCGGGCGCGGCGGGCTTGGGCGTGGCCGGAGCCAATCTGGCTGGCGCTGGCTTGGGAGCGGCCGCGCTCGGCTCGGCCGGCTTTGCCGCCGGTGTTGCCGTGGACGAGGCAGTTGTCGCTGAAGGCTCAACCGCCATCGGCTCGCCGCGAAGCATCGCCTCGACCAACACGACCTCTTTCTGCTGGCTGGTCCTGGTCTTTTCGATCTGCGCCCGGATCGCGCCGGTTGCGCCATTGGCGAGGGCGACATCGGACATCGTCACTGCGCCCCGGTGATGCGCCAGCATCTTGCGCAAATAAGTTTCGGAGATGGTCGCGCCCGAGGCCGCCATCATGGCGCCGTGCATCTCCATGGCGGACGCCCGATAGAGCATGGCGCTGGCCGGGTCGGGAGTGCCCGTGGCGAGCAACTTCTCAAGATCGGCGATTTCCTTGCCCTGCATGGCGATCGTCGTTCGCGCCAGTGCC
The DNA here is from genome assembly GCA_040385545.1 of Pseudomonadota bacterium. Classification (GTDB taxonomy): domain Bacteria; phylum Pseudomonadota; class Alphaproteobacteria; order Sphingomonadales; family Sphingomonadaceae; genus Sphingomicrobium. The sequence goes on along the minus strand of JAZKHF010000015.1, from coordinate 13,019 downwards.
GCGACGTCAGCGGTCGGGCTCTGCGCCAACACGATCCGCGACATCTCCACCGCACCGCGATGATGCTCGATCATCTTCTTGACCCAGCTGTCGATGGCGTCGACCCCGACGGCGGCCATCATCGCCCGGTCCATCGTCATTTCCGATTGAGCGAACGGGTCATTCGGATCCATCGCCATCGCATTCATGTCATTGGCGACGACCGTGTTGGCGGGCTCGCCGTTTTCCCCGCACGCCGCGAGCGTCGAAACAAGCGCGGCTGCGCTGATGCAAACAAGATATTTTTTCATGCTCTTCTCCTCAAAGCCGCCCCGCGCGTTCGCAATGGTAATCTCTCACCAATTCATGTGGTCGATGCCGTGGACCAGCGCGCCGCCGAACCAGCCTTGCATGACGATGGCGGCCGTCATCAGTCCCAATCCCACGATCATGCCCGGACCACGATCTTCTTCGGGTTTGCGGATGGCCCAGATCGCGAGCACCAAGGCGCCCACACCGATGCCTGTGCCGAGCCAGCGATGATAGCTGAGCATCCAATCGTCGGTAGCGAGCGTGAACCCGCCGTCAAACCAGCCCAGAATGGCCGCGATCGGTGCGACGATCCCGCCGGCGACGACTAGGAATTGCACCGGCTTTGCGTACGCCGGACGGCGCCGCCCGACGATTGCCGTGAAAAAAGCGGCGGGAAAGAAGGCGATCGGAAAATGGACGATGATCGGGTGCAGGCGACCGAGCCAGTCGAGCAGGCGGGCCGAGGTGCTCATCGTCGCGCGATCGACCTTGGGCGCTTCCATCATCCCACCCATCCGGGAATGCATCGCCGCCGGATTGATCGCTGCCGGCGCGTTCGTGCCCGGTGGCGTATCGGCCTGCGCCTTGCGCATCTGCTCGGCCTTCGCTGCCGCCGCCCGCTGGCGGCGATGCTCTTCGTGGGCGAAGGCCGGCGAAGCCCCGACGATCATGGCCGCCGCCACAAACGACAGGATGGTACCGATCCGACGGTCACCGCGTGCCATGATCAGCTTCCCCTTCGGCTTGCTTGCCTATCAGAACCATATGCGCACGCCAGTCAGCAGCTTCCACCCACCGGCGCTTTCGCCTTCTTCCTTCTGGAAACGGCGCGTCTCGCCGAACGCGCGGCGGTATTGCACGCCGACATAAGGCGCGAATTCGCGGCGGATGTCATAGCGCAAGCGCAGCCCCAGTTCGGCGTCGCTGAGGCCCGAGCCGACGCCGATTTCGCGCGTGCCTTGCGCGGCAAAATTCAGCTCCGCACGTGGCTGCAGGATCAGCCGCTGGGTAATGCGCTGGTCGTAATAGCCCTCGACCCGCGCCATCAGTTCGCCCTTGTTCGACAGGAAGAGCGCGCCCTCGACATCGAAGAAACCGGGCGCCAATCCTTCGAAGCCGACCGTTGCGTAGACGCGCGACGGGTCGGGCTTGACGTCGTGCCGAACGCCGCCCTGCAAGTTGAAATAGGGTCCGATGGCGTGGCTGTAGAGGGCCTGGAACTCGGCTTTCTCCAGCGACCGGCCGAATGCGCCTTCGCCTTCGCTCTTGATCAGCAGGCGGCTGATGTCGCCGCCATACCAGCCCTCGGCGTCCCATTCGAACGCGGTCGGACCCTTGCCGAACTGCGCCTCGGCGATGTTGAACATCAGTTGATACTGCTTTTGCGCCCCGTGATATTGATTGAGATGGTGACGCCCCATCTCCATCGCGGGGGCGCCGTAGACCGCGTCCGCGGCATGGTTGGTCGGCACTGGGGGCGGGGGCGCGTTGCCAGCTGGAAGGTCGGTGCCCGCTGGCACGGCGGGCATGGCGCTCATGTCATGCCCGGCGTGGGGGTCGACTGGCGGAGTCGGCGTGTCCGGCATGGCCGACATGTCATGCCCTGCGTGCGGATCGACCGCCGAAGGTGCTGCGGGCATCTGGTGCCCGGCATGCGGGTCCACGAGCGGTTTTTTCGCGGCCGGTTTTTTCGCGACCGGCTTCCGCGCCGCCGGCTTGTTCAAGGCGGGTCGCTTAGCCGCGGAGGCCCTGGCGACTGGCTTCTTCGGTGCCGGTTTTTTGACGGTTGGCTTCTTGGCCGGCATCGGCATGCTCATTCCGGGCATGTTGTGGCCTTGGTGCTGGGCCTGCGCGGGAAGGGCCGACAGCGCGACGGCGCCGGTGGCCAGGAAGGCGATGCTAAGCCGCGTCATTTTGCGTGTCTCCCGTCATGGGGCGGACCGTGACGACGCGCATCATCCCGGCAGTCATGTGATAGAGATTGTGGCAGTGGAACGCCCAGTCGCCCGCCGCGTCGGCGGTGACGTCAAAGGTCATCTTCCCGCCTGGGGGTACGTTGACCGTATGCTTGCGCGGACCAAATGCGCCATGTCCCGTCACCAGCTCGAAGAAATGGCCGTGCAGGTGGATCGGGTGCGGCATCATCGTGTCGTTGATCAGCGTTACCCGCACCCGCTCGTTCAAGCGGAACGGAATCGGCTGGGCGGGCTCGCTCATCTTCACCCCGTCGAACGACCACATGTAGCGTTCCATGTTCCCGGTCAGGTGAATATCGAGCGCGCGCGACGGCGCTCGCACATCTGCATTGCGGGCCAGCGCCACCAAGTCGCGGTAGAGCAGGACGCGATGGCCAAGTCCCTCCAGCCCGACCGGAGGCTCCCCGGTGCGGTCGGTCGGCATTGGCGAGATCGACTGGACCCCGGGGTTCTTGTCGACCTGTGGGGCAATTTTGAAGTCGCGCATGTCGTGCGCCATGCCGCCGCCGCCATGATTCATGCCCGCCATCGCCTGCGCGGGCGGACTCGTTCCGGCTGGGGCGCCATGCCCCATGGCGGCGTGATCGACCGGCGGGGCAACCGGCGCCGTGCCATGCCCCATCGCCGCATGGTCCGCGCCGGCCATTTTCACTACTGCCGCCGTTCCTGCGCTCGCCGTCGTCGCCGGCCCGGTCCACCCCGTCAGCTTCCACAGATTGCGCGAGGCATTCTGCTCGGCCGAGGGATCGACACCGCGCGCCGCCGCCGGATTGGGCGCATTGGGCATGTCCATCCCGGCCATGCCGCCATGGTCCATGCTTCCCATGTCCATCCCCATGTCCTTCATCGTGAGGATCGGTCGCGGACGCAGCGGCGGGACGGGAGCCGCCATGCCCTCGCGCGGGGCAAGGGTGGCGCGGCCGAGCCCCGAACGGTCGATCGCCTCGCTGACGAAGGTATAGGCGCGATCGTCCGGCGTCACGACGACGTCGAAGGTCTCGGCAACGCCGATCTGAAATTCATCGACCGTCACCGGCCGCACATTCTGGCCGTCGGCCGCCACCACCGTCATTGCCAAGCCCGGGATGCGGACGTTGAAATTGGTCTGGGCAGCGGCATTGATGATGCGCAAGCGGACACGCTCACCGGCCCGGAACAGACCGGTCCAATTGTCGAACGGGCCGAAACCGTTGACGGTGAAATCATAGGTCGAGCCCGTGACATCGGCGATGTCGGCCGGGTCCATCCGCATCTTCGCCCACTCGCGGCGCTCGACCGCGGTCAGGTCGCGGCCGGCGAGCAGGCCCGACAGAGTCAGCCGCTGCATGTTGAAATAGCCGCCGCCCATCTGCTTCAATTTCTTGTAGATGGCCGCCCCGCTCATCGGGCTATGGTCGGACAGGACGAGCACATGCTCGCGGTCGAATGCGACGGGATCGGGTCCCGCCGGATCGATCACGATCGGGCCGTAGACTCCGTCTTCCTCCTGATAGGCGCTGTGGCTGTGATACCAATAGGTGCCCGACTGGACGACGTCGAATTCATAGGTGAAGGTCGACCGCGGCATGATGCCGGGGAAGCTGACCCCGGGGACCCCGTCCATTGCGAACGGCACCAGCAGGCCATGCCAGTGGATCGAGCTTTCCTCGTCGAGCGTGTTGTTCACGCGAAGTCGGACCTTTTGGCCTTCCTTCAGGCGCACGAGCGGCGCGGGTACGGTGCCGTTGACCCCGACCGCGCGGCTGACCTTGCCGTCGACCCTGACCGCCACCTTGCCAATGGTCAGCGCGATATCGGTGCCGCTGACGGTGGGTAAAGGCCGCACCAGCCCACGCGAGACGGGCTGGGCCCAGGCTGGCAAGGTGGCGAGTCCGGCGCCAGCGCCGCCCAGCGCGGCGGCGCGCAGGAACTGGCGCCGCGGAAGTGCGAGCTTTTCAAACAATTGATGATCCTTGCGGGTTCACGACAGCCGACTGCCGGGCCGACGGCGCCCCCGGGGACGCCGCCGGCCCTTAACGCGGCCGTGTCTTAATGGTTCTGATGCGCGCTCGCAGCGGGAGCAGGAGCCGGAGCCTTGGCGCTCATCTGCGACATGTCATGACCGGCATGAGCATCCGCTCCGGCCTTCATGTCATGCTTGCTATGATCCATCTTGGCCATATCCTTGGCACAATCCTTGCCCGCGGCCTTCATTTTCTCACAGCAGTCCATCTTGGGCGCGGGTGTGGGTGCGGCTTGGGCGAGCGCCGCGGCCGGAAGGGCGATCGTCAGCGCGATCGCGGTCATCAACTTGTTCATGTCAGTCTCCGTGAAATCGAGTGAATCAGCTCAACTTCACGACCAGCGCGGAGGGGGAGTGGCGATTTCGCCAAGGACGCTGCGATACTGGCTCGTTGCCAACGCAATTGCGGGGAGCGGCGCGAAAACCCGTTCCGCGACAAATTGCGGAGCGGGAATCGCCGCGGCCGCGCACATCGCGACGCAACAGGACCCGCCCGCCGCATCGATGTCCATGTCCAAGGCGGGCTGCGTTTCGCAATGCCCTTCGCTCATCATCTGTCCGTGCCCGGAAGTGGTCGCCGCCATGGCGCTGCCGCTCGGCATGGCAAAGGGCGCGAAAAGCATGGCGACGGCGATCAGGATCGCAAAGAATTTCGGCATGCTCACGACGGGCCATATGGACCGCCTTGCCCGGACTTTCAACATCCCGCCGGTCGGCTGCATGGGGGCAACCCGCTCGCCAGCGTCGCGCGGACGCTCGCGCAAGCGAAAGCGCGCCGCCAGGCCGGCGAGGAGCGGATTGCTCATCGAAGGTCGATGAACGCGCGCGCCTGGTCGGCAAGCGTCATCGGGTCGAAGGGCTTGGCAATGACACCGAGCGCCCCGAGCCGCTTCAATTGCTCGACCTCGGCTCTCTGCGTGCGCGCGGTGATGAAGACGATGGGAATGTTCGCGGTCGCAGGATCGGCGCGCAAATGCCCCAGCGTCGTCGGGCCGTCCATTTGGGGCATCATGACATCGAGCAAGACCAGCGCCGGCTTGAACAAGGGGGCGACGTCGAGCGCCTCGGCGCCCGATGCACAGGCGCGAACCTCCAGCCCTCCATCAAGCTCGAGCGCCATCAGCGCGACTTCGCGAATGTCGGGGTCGTCATCGACGTAGAGAATGCGCGTCATGCTTCGCTCGTTTTCGCGGCCGGGCGCAGCAGGCGGTTGCCGAGCGCGACCAACTCGTCAAGCCCGTCACGCGTCTTGGTACACACCCCATCGACCTGTGCGGCGACGTGCGCATCGACATCATAAGCCGTGTATAGGATGATCGGACAATCCCCACATGACGCGTGCACGGCCGGCACCAGGTCAATTCCCGATCCATCGCTGATCAACATGTCGAGGATTACGAGGTCGAACTGGAAACGTCGCAGGGCGGCCTCGGCCTCTTGGATGCTGGAAGTGGATCGAACCTCGAAATGCCCCTCGAAAGCGCTCGAGACGAGCCGCAGCGTGTCGGGATCGTCGTCGACGTGGAGCAAATGTCGCGCCCCCGAGTCCGAAGGCGGATGCAAGGCCGCGGTGTCGATCGCGTCGCTTGACACTTGGGTCTGCGCCCGAAGGTCGATATGAAAGGCGGTCCGTTCGCCCGGGACACTCTCGAACGTGATCGCGCCATTCATCCGCGTGACGATTTCCCGCACGATGCTCAGCCCCAGTCCGGTTCCGCCGACCTGCCGGGTATCGGTAGAATCGGCCTGCGCGAACTTTTCAAACATGCGATCGCGAAACTCGGGGGGGATGCCGCTACCGTGATCGATGACGCTGATCCGTTGATACGGATGGCGCCGCTCGGTCGAAAGGGTCACCGCGCCCCCGACGGGCGAATATTTTATCGCGTTTGAGAGCAGATTGGCCAGCACTTGTCCCATGCGGTCGGGGTCGGCTTGGATCATGGAGCCCTCTGCAACTGGAGCGAGCGTCAGGACCACGCTACGTTCGGCGGCCAACCCGCTGCTATCGTGGATCGCTCGCTCGAGCAGCGTTTCAAGATCGAGGAGCTGGGTCGCGAACGCCATTTTCCCCGCCTCGATCTTCTCGATGTCGAGGATGTCGTTGATCAAGCGGATGAGCCGCTGACTGTTGGACTGGGCGATGCCAAGCAGGCGCGACGCTTTCTCGGGTAGCGGTCCGGCCGCGCCGCCGGTGAGCAGACCAAGCGAGCCGGCTATGGACGTCAGCGGGGTACGCAGCTCGTGGCTGATCGTCGCGACGAATTCGCTCTTGAGGCGCTCGATCCGCCGCCGCTCGGTCGCATCGCGCGCCACGGCCAGGAAATGTCGGCCGTCATGAAGCGACACCGGCGTGGTCGCGACCTCGGTCTCGAACGTGGTGCCGTCGTCGCGCATGCCGATAAAGGTCTGCGTGGTTTCGACGCTGCCGTCGCCGCGCGCGATGCCGCGGAGGTAGGCGTTGCTGACCGCTTCGCTGGGGGCGTGGGCAAACAAGGCAAGATTGGACCGACCGATCATGGCCGCGCGGCGCCGCCCGAACAAGCGTTCGGCCGCCGCATTGGCCGACGTGATGACGCCGTGTTCGTCGAGGATGACCATCGCGTCGTTGGCGGCCGCGAAGATGGCCGACTGGCGGGTCGCCGAATCGGCCAGCTCCCGGGATGACCGGCGCAGGGCGCTGATCGTCCTGGCCATCGCCGCCAGCAGGCCCGCGAGGCTCAGGAGCAGAAGCGCCTCGGCAAGCAGAATCCGCCGCTGCTGGGTTTGTCGGGCCACGGTCGCGTCGACGAACAAGCGATGGGCACGCGCCCGCTCGCGCCGTTCCAGCGCGATCACGAGGTTGCGCGCACGATCCATCACCCTTTGACCGTGCCCGGTCGCGATCAACGCGCTGGCAGCGCCCTGACCTTGGTCGCGGCGCAGATTTACAGCCCGTTGGGAAAGCACCTGTTTCGCTTTGCCGGTGGCAATCAGTGCGGCGGCGGTTGGGCCGGCGTCGCTGGTTGGCGGATAAGCGGCAACCAGCTGGCGCTCGATTTCCGCGGCGACACGCTGGGCGCGCAGTTGAGGCTCAAGAAAATCTGAGTTGCCAGTAACGACATAGCCGCGCTGGCCCGTCTCGACATCCTGGAGAATCCGCAAATAGTCCGAGACGATGCGCAGTCGCAGGTTGCTCTCTTCGATTTCCAGTACCGCTCGTTGCCCGGCTTTCACATCATGAAATTGCAGGATTCCGAAAAGCACGATGAGGGCGAAAGACAGCATCCCCACCAAAATCAACCGCACTCGAGGCTCAGCTGACATGCGGGCTGGCCCGGCGGGGGATCCTGCTTCGGAATTCATCGCACCTTCTCCGATCCGCGGGGCGAGTTCGCCAGCATTTTGCGCTCGCCTGCGCCTTCGTAGGCTAGATTGCGGCAATAGCTACCTTCCGGTCATAGGGCCGGGAAAGACAATGAGGTTGTGAGCGTCGGCGAGGAAGCCTTGGGAACGGGCACATACCCAAAGGGCCCCGTTTCCCGCTTGCCGTGTGGCATGGATCACAGACCGGCGGGGTTTTCGGCATGACTTTGGCAGGCTGTTGCAACGATGGACAAATTTGCTCCGGTGCCGATGGAGCAAAGCACGGTTAGGGTCGTTCTGTTCCGCTGATGTAACCATCGCGGCAGGAAGACATGCAGGCCAACGACCGATCGCCATCAACGACACGGCTGTCCACGGGAATCGCTGAATTCGACACGATTCTTGGCGGTGGCCTGACTCCCAACCGCTCTTATCTGCTGGAGGGCACCCCCGGCAGCGGCAAGACGACGATCGCGTTGCAATTCCTTCTGGAAGGAGCGCGGATCGGCGAAAAGGGCCTCTACATCACGCTGTCGGAAACCGCCGCTGAACTGCGCGAAGTCGCCAAGAGCCACCATTGGACGCTCGACGATATCAACCTCTTCGAGCTGGTCAGCGAAGATGGGCTCGACCCCGACAGCGAACAGTCGATTCTCGAACCCTCCGAGGTCGAGCTGGGCGAGACGATCACCGGCGTCCAGCAACGGGTCGACGCGCTGCGCCCGGCCAGGGTCGTATTCGACAGCCTTTCGGAGATGCGGCTGCTGGCGCAGAATTCGCTTCGTTACCGCCGTCAGATTCTGGCGCTCAAGCAATATTTCTCGACCCGCAACTGCACGGTCCTGATGCTCGACGACCGCAGTTCGGATCCCGGCGACCTCCAGTTGCACAGCATTGCCCATGGGGTGATTACCCTCGAACAGGCGGCGCAGGACTATGGCTCGGAACGGCGACGTCTGCGCGTGGTCAAGATGCGCGGCGTCAAATATCGCGGCGGCTTTCATGATTTCGCCATCGAGACTGGTGGGGTCGCCGTCTTCCCCCGCCTTATCGCCGCCGAGCATCATAGCGAGTTCACCGGCGCGCTCGTCTCGACGGGCATCAGGGAATTCGACGAAATGATGGGCGGGGGCCTCGCGCCCGGGACCAACACCTTGCTCAACGGACCGTCCGGCGTGGGCAAGACAACCACCGCCATAAAATGCGGCCTGACCGCCATCGAAGCTGGTGGCAAGGCGGCGTATTATTTGTTCGACGAGGGCATCGCTACCATGCTGGCGCGCACCAAGGCGATGGGCATGGATCTGCAAAGCCATATCGACAGTGGCGCATTGCAAGTGTTCCAGATCGATCCTGCCGAACTAACCCCCGGCGAGTTTGCCAGCTGGATCAGGCGAGCGGTGGAACGGGATGGCGTGCGCTTCATCGCCATCGACAGCCTCAATGCCTTCCTCCAGGCGATGCCGGGAGAGAAATATCTCCTGCTCCAGATGCACGAGCTGCTGAGCTATCTCAATCAGCACGGCGTGGTTACCATGCTGGTGCTCGGCCAGCACGGCATCGTCGGCGACGTGCGGTCGGAAATCGATCTGAGTTACCTGTCCGACACGATCGTCCTCTATCGCTACTTCGAATCGCGCGGCAACGTCCTGAAGGCCGTGTCCGTGGCCAAAAGCCGGGTTTCCGATCACCAGACCAGCATCCGCGAGTTCCGCCTCACGTCGCGCGGGGTGGAGATCGGCGACCCGCTCAAGAATTTTGAGGGCGTCCTGACGGGGCTGCCCAATTATCGCGGCGAGACGCCGTTGATGTCGGCGGAACCTGCCGCGGCGCTCGAGACTATGCCAGGCACGGAATAAGCGTGTCGGAACGGATTTTGCTCTTTGCCTTGCGCGGCCGCGACGCCGACGTGCTTGCGCAATTGCTGCGCAAGGCCGGTCACGCGTATCACGCATGCGCGACGATCGCCGACTTCGCGCGCGAATTGGGGCGCGGCGCCGGCGCCGCGGTGATCACCGAGGAATCGCTTGGCGAGGACGGCACGGCGCCAATTGCGGACTTTCTCGATCGGCAGGAGCCTTGGTCGGACTTCCCCTTCGTGCTGCTCGCCACCAAGCGCGCCGGTCGCCGCCCTGAACTGGCGACCCAGATGCTCGAAATGCTTGGCAATGTGGTCGTGCTCGAACGGCCGATTCACAGCGAAACCTTGACCAGTGCGGTAAGGTCGGCACTCCGCGTCCGCCGCCGGCAATATGAGGCGCGTCGCCATCTGCTCGACATCAGGAAATCCGAAGAACGACAGGCCGAGCTCAACAATCTGCTGGCGATCAGCATCGACGACAAAACGGCCGAGCTCGACCGGTTATGGACGCTCTCCGAGGATATGCTCGCGCGCGCCAATTATCAGGGCGGCCTCAGCGCGGTCAGCCCGGCCTGGACGACCGTGCTTGGATATTCGGAGCAACGGTTGCTAGGTAGGCCCTATTCCGAGATCATTCACCCCGACGACGTGTCGACGGTGATCGCTGCCCTCAACACGATGCGCCAGACGGGCGAGCCCACGCGCTTTGAAAATCGCATCCTCGCGGCGGATGGTGAATATCGGCCGATCGGGTGGACGGTGTCGCCCGAACCCGACGGCGTGAACTTCATCGCGATCGGGCGCAACTTGAGTGCCGAAAAGGCGCGCGAGGCCGATCTCAGGGAATCGCAGGACCAGTTGCGCCAGTCGCAGAAGATGGAGGCCGTCGGCCAGCTGACGGGCGGCATCGCCCACGACTTCAATAACCTCTTGCAGGGCATCACGGGCTCGCTCGACATCGTCCAGAAACGAATTTCGCAAGGCAAGATGGGCGACCTAGACCGGTGGATCACCGGCGCCGTGTCGTCGGCCAATCGCGCCGCCGCCTTGACGCACCGCTTGCTGGCATTTTCGCGTCGCCAGCCGCTCGATCCCAAACCCGTGGGTGGCAATCCCCTGATCGCGTCGATGGAGGATTTGTTACAGCGCACGATGGGCGAGAATATCGATCTGGAACTGGCCCTCTCCGAGGCCCTGTGGCCGACGCTGTGCGACGCGAACCAGCTCGAAAGCGCGATCCTGAACTTGGCGATCAACGCGCGCGACGCGATGCCCGACGGTGGCAAGCTGACCATCGAGACGTGCAACACGCGCCTCGCTGATCTTCCCGACCATAAAGCGGCCGACGTAAAGTCCGGCGAATATGTCTGCATCGCCGTCAGCGACACGGGCACGGGCATGCCGCCCGACGTGATCGAGCGCGCTTTCGATCCCTTTTTCACGACCAAGGCCATTGGCCAGGGAACGGGCCTCGGGCTGTCCATGATCTACGGTTTCGCGCGCCAATCGGGGGGCAACGTCAAGATTTATAGCGAGATGGGCATCGGCACGACCATCAAATTGTTCCTCCCGCGCCACGACGGTGAAGTGACGAAGGAGCCCGCCGTGACCGGGCTGACCGACGAACACGCCGCGGGTGTGGGCGAGGTGGTGGTGGTGATCGACGACGAACCCGTCGTGCGCGGGCTCATCGTCGAAGTGCTGGGCGAACTCGGGTACCGCGCGTTGGAGGCAGAAGACGGCGCCGCGGGGCTTGCCCTCCTCGAATCAGCGCCGCGGGTCGATTTGCTCGTGACCGACATCGGGCTCCCGGGACTGAACGGCCGGCAGGTGGCCGATGCCGCGCGTACGCGACTGCCCAACCTGAAGGTCCTGTTCATGACCGGCTATGCGGAGAATGCCGCGGTCGCCAATGGCTTTCTCGACCCAGGCATGTCGATGATCACAAAGCCGTTCGCCATGGAATCCTTGGCCACGCGGATCCGCGCCATCATCGAAGGCGAATAGGGACCCGATCGATCCCGTGCCACGGGCGCGCCAAGTTTGAAGCCAATTGGCTGTCGGTTGCGACGCCAGTGACAAGACGCCCAATGAAAGCAGGCACTTGGCCGCTGGTGACCCCTACGGGATTCGAACCCGTATTTCAGCCGTGAAAGGGCCGCGTCCTAACCCTTAGACGAAGGGGCCATCGCTTGGCAGCGCGTGGTGCGCGCGCCCTATGCTGGCTGGGGCGTGCGCTGTCAATTCCACTTCGGCCAGATCAGGCCGAAACCGGGCAGCGTCGTTCGTTGGCCGCGTCGTCGAGCCACGCCAGCGTCAGCGCGGCGATGCGCGGCGCCGACTGACCGTCGCCGAATGGAAAGCGCGGGATCGCCATCGCCGCCAGCGCCGCGCGGTCGCTGGCCAGCCGGCTGACGGTCGCGACGATCGCTCCGGTGTCGGTCCCGACGAGCATGGCATTGCCCGCCGCGACGCCTTCGGGGCGTTCGGTCGCGTCGCGCAGGACGAGCAAAGGGACGCCGAGCGCCGGTGCTTCTTCCTGCACCCCGCCCGAATCGCTCAGGATGAGGTCGGCGCGGCGCATGGCATCGATCATCGCACCATGCCCGAGCGGGGCGACGAGGCGGATATGGGGCTCGTCGCTGAGCAAGGCGAACATCGCCTGCGCGACCTGCGGGTTGGGATGGAGCACGACATCGATCGCGGCCGCGCCGCGGCGTGCGAGTTCGATCAATCCGACGGCCAGCGAAACCAGCCCCGTGCCCCAATTTTCGCGGCGGTGACAGGTGACGAGCAGCTTGAGTCGGCCGCGCGCGGCGGGGCGGCGGCGGTATTTGGGCATGCCGGCGAGCGTGGCCAGCAAGGCATCGATCCCGCTATTGCCGGTGACGTGGAGTGTTCCCTCGCAGCCTTCGCGGCGCAGGTTGGTGGCGGCACTCGTGGTCGGCGCGAACAACAGGTCCGACAGGCGATCGATCTCGATGCGGAACTGCTCTTCGGGCCACGGCGAGGCGAGATCGAAGCTGCGCAATCCCGCCTCGACATGGGCGAGCGGGATGCCGCAGCGGTTGGCGGCGCGCGCCCCGCCGAGCGCGCTCGACGTGTCGCCCTGGACGACGACCAGGTCGGGCCCGCTCCGGCGCCACTGGCGTTCGAGCGCGCGGCCGACATCGTCGACATGGTCGATCGGGTCACGCCGCCCCGCGCAGCCGAGCGGGGTCGCGGGCACGTGGCCGAGCCCATGGTCGGCGAGTGCGAGCCCGGGGTGCTGCCCGGTCGAATGAAGGCGGACGGGGACACAGCGTTGCACCAGCTCGATCACGACGGGTGCAAGCTTGATGGCTTCGGGCCGGGTGCCGATGACGAACTCGATACGCGCGCTAAGCAGTGATCCCCCTGGCTTCGGCGGGATCAACCTGCCTCATCGCGCGCCGCGCGACAAGCGCCCGGGCGATCGTCGCGTGTTCGGAACGACCAGGCGTCCGGCCGGCGTGTGGTACGTCGTTGGCCTCCTCTTGTTGCTGGTCGTGGCCCAGGCCTTTCT
>JAZKHF010000014.1:0-15468 GCA_040385545.1 Pseudomonadota bacterium | reverse complement strand
TTCGACTTCGCCAAGGTGGTCGAGGCGTCGAAGGACAATCCGGTATTCTACGTCCAATATGCCCATGCGCGGATCGCGTCGCTGGGGCGGAAGGCGGCCGAGGCCGGGATATCGCTCGCTTCAGCGGCTGACCTCTCGCTGCTCGACACCGAGGAGCTCGGCCTGATCAAGGTGGCGGGACAATTTCCGCGCGTGATCGAGGCGGCGGCGCTGGCCCATGAGCCGCACCGGATCGCTTTCTATCTTCACGACCTTGCCTCGGCTTTCCATGCCTCGTGGAACCGCGGCAATGACGATCCAGCCAAACGCTATCTGGTGGAAGACCGGCCCGACGTCACCCGCGCGCGGCTTGAGCTGGCGAATGCGGTTGGTCGGGTGTTGAAGAACGGGCTTAGCCTGATGGGCGTCGAGGCCGCGGACGAATTGCGCTGATGGCCACGGCAGCGCCGCCCGCCATCGACGAACGGCTGCCATGGCTAGAGCCCTATCGCGACCCGATCGCTGCGAAGCGACCGTTCGCACCCATGATAGGGAAAAACGGTGTCGCACTCATCTTTGGTGCGATCGTTTCGGTCGCGATAGCGCTCATGGCTGGCTATTTTCTCGGCCAGCGCCAGCAGCCGGAATTGCCGGCTTCCGGTGCGGAGGCTGCGTCGACGACGGCGGCGGTGAGGCATTTGCAACCGGCGACGTCGGCTGCAGTCGCCGCTCCGCCTTCGACGGTCGAACCCGCCCAAATCGCCATCACGCCTCCAATGAAGTCCGCCCACCGGACGGTAAATCATCCGCCCGGCCAGCTGGTCCAACTTGGCGCCTTCCAAACCCGGCGGCGAGCGCTGTTCGCGCATCGGCTGCATATGAAGCAGCATCCTGGTCTGGCCTCGATGCCGCATATCGTCGTTCCGGTGACCAGCAAACCGAGCGGGCGCGTGCTTTATGCCTTGCGCCTCGGCACCGCTTCGCGTCAACAATCGCGCGAAGTCTGCAGGAATATGCGGGCCAGCGGCGATGACTGCCTGGTGATCGGTTGAGGGGAATATTTGCATGACTGACAGGGCCGGCAGCGGCGATAGCGAATCGCTCCCGTGGCTGGAGCCGGTCGACGACGAGGACGAGCCGCGCGGTGTGTCGGCGCGCAAGATGCTGGCCGCACTGGTGATGGTGGGGATTGCGATTGCGATCATCGCGGGGACCTTGTTCACGCTGGGGCGGCAGAGTGGCGGATCCGGTCCCCCCGAGCTGATCCGCGCGGAAGCCGGTCCCTATAAGGTGCGGCCCGACGATCCGGGCGGGCTGGATGTCGCGGGCGATAGCGGCACTGCCTATGCCACTGGCGCGGGCGAGGATCGCGATGCGCAGCTGGACGTCGGCAAGATGACCGAACCTCCACCGCCGCCGCCACTGGCCGAGGGCGCACCAAAACCGCCGCCACCCGCGCCGAAGCCGCCCGAACCCAGGCCCGAGCCCGTCACGCCGGGTGCGCCTGTGCCGACGGTGCAGCTTGGGGCTTATGGATCGACCGCGAAGGCGGAGACCGCGTGGCGGATGCTGTCGTCGCGCTTCCCGTCCGTGGGCGCGCTGACGAAACAGGTCACGCCCTATAGTGGCGGTTTCCGGTTGCGCGCCGTGGCCGGATCGACGGCGGAGGCACGAGCGGCGTGCGCGGCAGTTACCGCAGGCGGCGAGAATTGCTTCGTGGTTCAATGATGCAAGCGGCGATTTACGGACTTGCAGGGCCGATGGTTAGCGACGACGAGCGAGACTTCTTCCGCGAGTCCCGCCCGACCGGCTACATCCTGTTTCGGCGCAATATCGAAAGCCGCGCCCAGCTTCGCGCGCTGACGGATTCGCTCCGCGAGCTTGAGGGGCATGACGCGGTGCCGATCCTGATCGACCAGGAAGGCGGCCGGGTGGCGCGGATGCGGCCGCCAGAATGGCAGTCTTTTCCGAGCGGAGAGGCGTTCGACCATCTCTACCAGCTGGCGCCATCAAGCGCGATCGAGGCGGCGCGGGTCAATGCCCGGGCGCTCGGGCTGATGTTGAACGAGGTTGGGGTAAACGTGAATTGCCTGCCGATGCTCGATGTTCGGCAACCGGGCGCGACCGATATCGTCGGCGACCGCGCGCTGGGATCGGAGCCGATGCAGGTCGCCGCGCTCGGCCGCGCGATCCTCGACGGACTGGCCTCGGCGGGCGTGCTTGGCGTGATCAAGCATATTCCGGGACATGGCCGCGCCTTGTTCGACAGCCACAAGACGCTGCCCGTGGTCGATGCGGGTGAGGATGAACTGGCGATCGACCTGGAGCCGTTCGAGCGGTTGCGCGACGCGGCGATGGGGATGACTAGCCACCTGCTCTATACCCAGTGGGACGCCGAGCATCCGGCAAGCCAGTCGCGGACCGTGATCCACGACGTCATCCGCCAGCGGATCGGCTTCGACGGTTTCCTGATGAGCGACGATATCGACATGGGGGCGCTGTCCGGCGACCACGGCCAGCGCGCCGCCGCCTGCATCGCCGCGGGCTGCGACGTGGTACTGCAGTGCGATGGCGATCTCGACCATATGAAGGCGGTCGCGGCGGCGGTCCCGGCACTTTCGCATGAAGGTGAGGCGCGGCTGTCCCGCGCGATGGCGATGCGATTCACCCCCGACGACGAAATGGATTTCGCCGCGGCGGTGGCGAAGAGGGATGCGCTGCTGGCGCTGGTATGACACACAAGACAGATGGACGACGAATTCGACCAGGTTTGTGACAACGACACCCTGACCCTGACCCTTGACGGGTGGGAGGGGCCGCTCGACCTGCTGCTGACGCTGGCGCGGGCGCAGAAGGTGGATCTGGCGCAAATCTCGATCCTGGCGCTGACCGACCAATATATCGCCTACATCGACAATGCCCGCGCGCTGAAGCTGGAAGTGGCGGCGGATTATCTGGTGATGGCGGCATGGCTAGCCTACCTCAAATCCTGCCTGCTGTTGCCGAAGGATCCGGAAGCAGATCCAAGTCCCGAGGAACTGGCGCTCAGGCTCCAGCAGCGGTTGCTCCGGCTCGACGCGATGCGCGAGGCCGGCGCTCGGCTGATGGGGCGGGACCGGACCGGGCGCGACGTGTTCGTGCGGGGCGATCCCGAGGGGCTGGAGACGGTGCGCAAGGCCCTTTGGCAGGCCAATGCCTTCGACCTGTTCGCCGCTTATGGTCGGGTGCGGGCACGAACCCAGCCGGCGATGCATGTCGTCGCGCACCGGTCCGTCATGACGCTCGACGATGCGATCCAGCGCGTGTCGGCCTTGCTCGGCGCGGCGCTGGACTGGACCACGCTGGAGAGTTTCCTGCCGGTGACGCTGGATCCCGCCTATCGCAAGTCGGCGCTGGCCAGTTCTTTCGTGGCGACGCTGGAGCTGGCGCGGCAGGGGCGGCTCGAGATCGAACAGGCGGCGCCATTCAATGAAATGTTTGTCCGAAGAGTCGCGGCGTGACCGAACTGGAACGCGCGATCGAGGCGGCTTTGTTTGCCTCCGCCGAACCGCTCGGCGCGGACGAAATTGCCACGATTGTCGGTGCGGACGATGTCGCGACCGAGCTCGCCGCCTTGGCCGAACGCTACGTCGGGCACGGTGTCGAACTGGTCGAGCGCGGCGGGCGGTGGCATTTCCAGACCGCGCCCGACCTCGCGCATCTGCTCCGTCGCACGCGCGAGGAGCCGCGCCGCCTGTCGCGCGCGGCGACCGAATGCCTCGCCATCATCGCCTATCACGAGCCCGCCAGTCGCGGCGAGATAGAGGCGATCCGTGGGGTGCAGATCAGCAAGGGCACGCTCGACGTGCTGATGGAAGCGGGCTGGGTGCGCACCGCGGGGCGGCGCGACGGGCCGGGGCGGCCGTTGCTCTATGCCACGACGCCGGAGTTCCTGACTCACTTCGGGCTGGGGTCGCGCAAGGATTTGCCGGGCGTCGACGACTTGAAGGCGGCCGGGCTTCTCGACCCCCTCGAAGAAGCTATGTTTGAGCTTCAACTGGAAAGCGGGGACGAGGAGGGCTAAGGTAGGCCAAATCCTCTTACCCCGGAGTACAACATGGGCGGTTTCAGCCTCTGGCATATCCTGATTTTCGCGGTGATCGTGCTGCTGTTGTTCGGCGGCAATCGCTTTTCCAACATGATGGGCGATGTCGCCAAGGGGCTGAAAAGCTTCAAGAAGGGCATGTCCGACGAGGATGAGGCCGGACAGCAGCGTCCGCCCGAGCAGCAGCGGCAAATTCCTCCGCAGCAGCCAATCGACGTCACGCCGCGCAGCCCCGATCCGGTGACCCCGCCGTCGCAATCTGACGACGCTTCCCGCTAGCGACAGGGCGAATATCCGATGTTCGGCGTCGATACGTCGGAATTCCTGGTCGTGGCGGTGATCGCCTTGCTGTTCATCGGCCCCAAGGATCTGCCGCGCGTGATGATGCAGATCGGCCGCTGGATCGGCAAGGCGCGCGGCTATGCGCGGCACTTCACCTCGGGAATCGAGACCGTCATCCGCGAGGCCGAGCTGGACGAGATGGAAAAGAAGTGGCGCGAGGAAAATCAGAAGATCCTCGCCCAATATCCCGCCGATGGACATTATCCCGACCCGGTGCCGGCGGGGACGGAAGCGCCCGCGATGACCGCGCTTCCGCCCGTCGATCAGCCGACTTTCCCATTCGAGGCCGCACCGATTGAAGTTCCGGGCGCGCCCGACGACAACCCGACCCCGCCCGCCGATCGGCCGCTGCCATGATCCGCGATCTCGACGACAGCAAGGCGCCCTTGCTCGATCATCTGATCGAGCTTCGCCGTCGTTTGTTATGGTGCGTCGCCGCGTTGTTCGTCGGCTTCTTCGTGTGCCTTCATTACGCCAAGCCGATCTTCGGCGTTCTGGTTCAGCCATTGCTTGCCGCGGGGCAGGGCAAGCTGATTTACACCGACATTTTCGAAGCATTCTTCGTCGAGGTGAAGGTCGCCTTCTTCGCCGCTTTGATGATTGCCTTCCCAGTGCTCGCGACCCAGATCTGGCGGTTTGTCGCGCCCGGGCTCTACGCCAAGGAGAAACGGGCGTTCCTGCCGTTCCTTCTGGCCACGCCCTTCTTCTTCGCGGCGGGCGCATCCTTTGCTTATTACGTCGCCATGCCCTGGGCGCTAAAGTTCCTGCTGGGGTTCGAAGGCAATGTCGGCGGGGTCGAGCAGGAAGCACTTCCGGCGATCGGCAATTACCTCAATTTCGTCACCCGTTTCCTGTTCGGCTTCGGGGTCGCATTTCTCGCTCCGGTCTTGCTGATGATCCTGGAGCGCGCCGGGATCGTGACGCTGCAGCAATTGGCCAAGTCGCGACGTTACGCGATCGTTGCCTGTGCCGGCGTGTCGGCCGTACTGACCCCGCCCGACGTGGTGTCGATGCTGTTGCTGCTGGTGCCGCTCTACTCGCTCTACGAATTGGCGCTGATTGCGATCCGCCTGACCCACTGGCGCGCCAACCGCAAGAACGTTCCGACCGCGGCCAGTATTCCGACCGCGGCCAGTATTCCGACCGCGAACAGCGTTCCGACCGCCGATGATGGTGAAGGCCCCGCGACCGCGTCCACCGACGCCGGACGCAATTTGGGCCCGAAATCGTCACCGGGGGGGGGGAGGGTTGACGATATCGGGCCCATTTGAGTGGATAGTGAGAGCGGGGGGGCAAAAGGTCACTATCCGAATATCATAACGCCGACTCCTTACCCCGGTTCCACCAGTTTCCCACAATGGTAAAAAAAATCGCGACGGGCATTGGCCTCGACACCGCCTCGCACCCTGGTCAGTCCGGGAACACCGGCAGGTTGACGCTCAGTCGGCCGAGCTTCTGATCGAGCGGTGAGCGCAGCTGGCGGGCCAGGCCGCCGATGACGCGCTCGAATTGCTGACGCTCCGTGCTCGGCTCTTCTCCGTCGGTGATCAGGGCGTCGCTGGATACGGTCAGGCTGGCGGCCAGCTCGCTGATCCGGCGAAGCTCGATCTCGATCGGCTGGGACGTCCCGCGCAGCATTGCATATTCGATCAGTTCCGTGACGAAGAAGGACACCGCCACCGCCGCGTCCTGAGTGGTGTGGAGCGCATCGGCATTAAGGTGGTTGGGGGCGCCGACTCCGCCTTCCGGCGCGGAGGCCCGAAGCGTCTGCCCAAGCTCGGTAAGCAGCGGGCGAAGCGCGATCCCGCGGCTTTCCTCGACTTCCGCAAAATGGTTCCGATGGACCACTGACAAGGCATCGACCCGCCTCCCGATGGCGGCATAAGCGGCACGCGATTCCGGTGTTGTCGCGCTTCGACCGTGGATATTGAGCAGTGAGGCGATGACCTGAAGATTGTTCTTCACCCGGTGATGGACTTCGCGCACCAACCGCCGCTGGCCGTTGAGCGCTTCGGCCATCTGCTGTTCCGAACTCTCAAGGCGGTCGACCGCTCGCTCGAATGCTCCGCCGAGCGAGCGGATTTCCGCGGCTCCACCCAAATGTTCGGGCAAGACCAACGCACCTTCACCAGGCTGGTAATTGGTAACCGCCCGCTCGAGCTTCGCCAGGGGTAGCAGCAGCAGGCGGCGTGCCAGGTACCAGCTGAGCAAAGCGGCGATCACCCACATCAGGAGTGGGAGGAGCAGGGCGAGGCGGTCGCCGATGCTGGCCGAAGCAATCGGGACTCGAACGGTGGCAGTCATTTGGCCGCCCGCGATGCGATACTGGCTCGTTCGGCTTGGTCCGGCAATATTATCCTCGCTGACCACGACAAGCGTCGCTCTCCCATCGCCAAGACTGAACGCTCCAATGCGCGGGTTCGACTCACGCACAGCGCGCTCAATGTCGGTCGCGGTCAGTTCCCCGGTTGCCATCCCTTCATTGACGCCGACCCGGTAGCGCAAGGCTTTGGTATCCGTTGCAAGCCAGATCTCCAACGCACCTGGCGCGACGATCCGATCGCTGCCGCTTGCGACGTAATCGCCGGTATCGCACAATGTCGAACCGTCCGAACGGCGCAGCGAGAATCGGTTGGCCACCGAAGGGGTCAAGGCAAGCGACTGGGCGGCTACCTGACACGCGGTGGCGGGATTCGCCTTGATTGCGCCGTTGGCGGCAACCCGGAGTGCCAGCGCATTGCGCGCGATCAGACTTTCGACCGCCTGCGCCGCCATCCTCGCATTGTCGTTCGAAACTTCGATAATCGCCGCTTCGGCATCATCAAGGCTGTTTTCCGCGGTCCATGCCAGGGCCAGTCCGAGCGGAAACAAGGCGAGGGACAGCAGGACCAGCAATTTGGTCCCCGTCGACCATCCGTCGAAGCGGAAAGAGCGTTGCGCCATCCGCTCAGCAATCACGACGGAAGGCGTGAAGGCTAACTAAGCTTACCGAGAAGATCGAGAAAATCGTCGGGGACGCGTTCGCCGAGCGTTGCATCGTAAACGGACCGCAGCGCCTTGCCGACGTCGGATGGGGATTTTGACGACGATCTGGCCGAGGCCCTGGCGTTCGCGGCTCCACGGTCGGTCGAAGCCTTGGGCTTCGATGCACGTTTTTCGGCGCGACTGCCGGAAGCCTGCTCGGGATCGCTACCAGTGACGTCACTCAACCTCTCGTCCCCCATACGCCGGCTCGCGCAGACATGCTAAAAACCATTCATAACGCGAACGACAGTCCGGGATTAACCGGTGCTGGCGCGCACCTATATCCCTGCATTGCGCAACGTCAATCGCGGAAACCTGCCCCTCGCGCATCAACTGGAAACCAAACGCCGACAGCTTTGTTCCAGCCTTGATCGACACCGGGTCAAGACTGTCACTAATATGACACGTGGACACGCTTCCGGGGTTGCAACGAATTTTTGCACAGCCCAATAGGGCGCCATATCTTTCAAGGGAGCCAACTACCGATGTCGCTAGGACAGGAACTCGCCCCGCATCTCCCGTTTTTGCGCCGTTATGCGCGCGCTTTGACGGGCAGCCAGACTCATGGCGATGCCTTCGTCCGCGCCGCGCTTGAGGCAATCGTTGCCTCGCCCGGCGATTTCCCGCGCGATGTCGAACCGCGGCTTGGCCTGTACCGCACCTTCCACGCCATCTGGTCCACCGCCAACATCGAAACGGGCGATGACAATGACGCCGATGGCAGTTTTGGGGGGGCGGAAGGAATCGCCCAGGCGCGGCTGTCGCGCATCACACCGCTGTCGCGTCAAGCGTTGCTGCTGACCAGCCTGGAAGGCTTTTCGACCGAAGATACCGCTTATCTGATCGACAGCGAGCCGGCGGATGTCGATAGCCTGGTCGCCGAGGCGCTGGCCGAGATCGAGCGGCAGACCCATGCCGATGTCCTGATCATCGAGGACGAACCGATCATCGCGATGGATATCGAGATGATCGTGCGCGACCTCGGTCACAACGTTACCGGCGTGGCCGTCACACGTTCGGAAGCGGTGGCGCAGGCACGTCAGTCCCCGCCCAGCCTCGTTCTGGCCGACATCCAGCTGGCTGACGATTCCAGCGGAATAGACGCGGTTCGCGATATTCTTGCCGAATTCGCGGTGCCGGTGATCTTCATCACCGCCTTTCCGGAGCGACTGCTGACCGGATCGCGCCCGGAGCCGACCTTCCTCATCACGAAGCCGTTCCAACGGTCGACGGTGAAGGCGGCAATCAGCCAGGCGCTGTTTTTCGACGCCGCGACGGTGCCGGCTGCCTGATCGTCGTGGAGCGGGAACTGGCACTGAGTTCCCTGCGTTAGCGAACCGTAACAATCAACGATTAGCAGATTGAGGCATCATGGCCGACCCGACCGAACATGTGACCACGACCGAGGCTCGTGCCGGTAACCGAAATCCGGTCAACCGCGTGGTGTTGGTTGTGAGCCTGGCACTGATCATCGCGATCTTCGCGGTGATCTTGTTGGTGTTTGCCTGACGGCATATCTGGCAAGCAACGATCCGCAACGGACTGCCCTGCAGCCCGGCGATCTTGAGATAAGCGAACGGGTGGGTAATTTGTCCGACAGTGAAGATCAGGAACTGGATGAGGTGGAAGTGCGGCCGGAATGGGTGCCGCTCGACGACCCCGAGTTCAAGGTGGAGCTTGCGGCGGTAATCCCGCACCTGCGTGCCTTCGGTCGTTCCTTGTCCGGCAGCCGCGATCTTGCCGATGATCTGGTTCAGGAAACTCTGCTCAAGGCATGGGCAGCGCGCAAACGTTTCCAGGCCGGAACGAACATGCGGGCCTGGACCTTTATCATTCTCCGCAACCTCTTTTTAAGCCAGATGCGCCGCGCGCGCTTCAAGGGCGAGTGGGACGATGTGACGGCCGCGAAGATCCTCGCCGCGCCGGCCAGTCAGGATAAGCATGTCGAGTTGGGCGACATGCAACGCGCCCTGCTTCACCTTCCGCAGCCGCAGCGGGAGGCGCTGATTCTCGTTGGCGCAGGGGGCTTTGCCTACGAGGAGGCGGCGGATATCTGCGGTTGCGCGGTGGGCACGATCAAGAGCCGGGTCGCGCGGGGACGAGTTGCGCTCGAAGCGCTACTGACCGGCGGCAAATTGCCATCGCGCCGCCAGCATGTCTCCGACCCGAACGTATCCGCACTCTCGGTCATCATGGCGCAGGTCGACGAGCTCAGCCGCGACAAGGTGCCGGCGACCGAAGATCCGGACGAAGACGACTAATTCCTATTTGATTATTGGATCTGCTTGAGCAGAGCGGCGAAATCATCATTCTCGTCGGCGCATGGCTGACGCACCGGCCGATCCGCGAACGCACGGCGAAGTGCGGCGGCGATCCCGGCCTGGTCGTGCAAATTCTCAACCTGGATGATTCGACGTTCCATTGGGATTTTGCCTGCGGCGTCCTCTTTGATCTCAACTGACATGTTCCCGCAACAACGCGCTTGCCTCCTGTCAGTTTCCTCTGGCTTGAGATTCAGGCACAGCGTGCGGCGTGAAGGACACAGTTTCATTTGAGGCGCGGCAGTCGGCCCTTGCCCGGGCGCGGGGCCACGCCCCCTTCCTGCGCGATGCCCTGGCAGCGTTTCCCGCCATCGAGGCTGCCTTTGCCACCAATGGCACCCAAGCGGCGATCACCGCCGCGCTCGGCGTTGACGACGACGATGTCGCCAGGATGCTTCGGATGCGCCGTCGTGCATTGGCGCTTGCGGTCGCACTGGGCGACTTGTCGGGCGATCTCAGTCTCGAGCAGCTCACTCACGCTTTGTCCGATTTCGCCGATCTCGCCATCGACCAGGCGCTGGATGCAGCGATCGAGGAGCGCAGTCCCGGCGCAGGGACGACCGGTTTCGCGGTGCTGGCGCTGGGCAAACTGGGCAGCCGCGAACTCAATTATTCGTCGGACGTCGATCTCGTCCTGCTGTTCGATCCCGATACGCTTCCCCGCCGGGCGCGCGAGGATGCGGGGGAGGCGGCGGTGCGGATCGGACGGCGAATGGCCGAGATCCTCCAGCAGCGGACCGAGGATGGATATGTTGCGCGGGTCGATCTTCGGTTGCGCCCGTCGCCGGAGGTCACGCCGATCGTCTTGTCGGTCAATGCGGCCATCTCTTACTATGAATCGCAAGCGCTTCCGTGGGAGCGAGCGGCCTTCATCCGCGCCCGTGCCTGTGCTGGCGACATCGCGCTCGGAAATCGGTTCCTGGCCGAGATTCAGCCGTTCATCTGGCGCCGCGCCCTGGACTTCGGTGCGATCGACGAGATCCGGGACATCAGCACCCGCATCCGCGATCATTATGCCCAAGGCTCGGCGCTCGCCCCCGGCTTCGATCTGAAACGCGGGCGGGGCGGCATCCGCGAGGTCGAATTCTACACCCAGGTCCAGCAATTGATCCACGGCGGCCGCGATCCCTCGCTTCGCTTGCCTGCGGTGCTCGACGCGCTTCCGGCGCTGGTCGCGGCAGGACGGATGGAAACGGAGGTCGCTGCGTCGCTCGCCGATGCCTATCGACGGCTGCGCACGGTCGAGCATCGCATCCAGATGGTCGACGACCAGCAGACGCATCGCCTGCCGATCGATCCCGCAGCCCTGACCGGTGTAGCGGCACTGGACGGGCTAGCCGACGGCGACGCACTGATCGAGACGCTTCGGCCGCACGTGGATTTTGTCAGCGCGAAGTTCGACGGGCTCTCGCCCGACCGGGGCACTTTATTGTCCAACGATCCCGACCTGCTTGCCGATGAACTCCAAGCCATGGGTTTTGTCGATATCGGACAGGTGACGCGGATGGTCGGTGGTTGGCGATCGGGCCAGGTGCGCTCGCTGCGCTCCCCGGCGGCGCGGGCGGCGTTCGAGGGCATGTTGCCGGTGCTTCTGCGGGCCATCGCCGACGGACCCGATCCTGGTCATGCGCTCAATCGCTTCAGTGATATCGTCGAGCGGCTTTCAAGCGGAGTGAATCTATACCGCTTGCTCGAAGCGCAACCGGCCCTGGCGCGAGTGTTGAGCCAGATACTGGTCCATGCGCCCGCCTTGGCAGATCAACTGGCGCGGCGTCCGAGCTTGTTCGACGGGCTGATCGACGCGTCGAGCTTCGCCGCTCCCCCCGATGCCGGGACCGTCGCCGCGAAGCTGACCGCGGAAACCAGGGGCCTGTCCTATGACGAACGGCTCGATCGCGTGCGTCGAATGGTCGGCGAACGCCGGTTCGCGCTGGGGGTGCAACTGATCGCGCGCCATCGCGATCCGCTGGATATCACGATGGGCTATGCCGCGGTGGCGGAAGGGGCGATCGTCGCGCTGGCGGACGCCGCGCGCGCCGAATTCGCCGAGGCGCATGGCCGGATCCCCGGCGGCGAATTGCTGATCCTGGGGCTTGGCCGGTTAGGCGGGATGGCGCTGACTCACGCCTCGGACCTCGACCTCATCTTCCTGTTCGACGCGCCGGAGGGAGCGGCGTCAGACGGACCCAAATCACTCGGTGCGACCGATTATTTCAACCGGCTTGCGAAGCGAGTGGTCGCCGCGCTGTCTGTGCCGACCGCGGCCGGCGCGCTGTATGACGTGGATACCCGCCTCCGTCCCCAAGGCGAAAAGGGCATGCTTGCCGTCCGCCTCGATGCTTTCGAAACCTATCAGCGAACCGAGGCGTGGACGTGGGAGCATATGGCGTTGCTTCGCGCCCGCCCGGTATACGGGACGCCGGCTGGCCAGGCGAAGCTGACGGCGATCGTCGAGCGAGTGCTGGTGATGGACCGCGACCCCATCAGGGTGCGTGCCGACGCGGCCAAGATGCGGGCCGACATGGCCGCCCACAAGCCGCCCGCCGGACCGCTCGACATCAAGCTTGGGCCGGGCGGCCTGGTCGACCTGGAATTTGCCGTCCACGTGAACCAGTTGGTTCATCGTATCGGCTTTGACCCGCGGCTGGAAATAGCGATTGGCGCCTTGGCCGATGCCGAATTGATGGATGCGCTGGCCGATCCCGATCTGCGCCTTCTGTCGCGCATTCTCGTCACCAGCCGGCTGGTCACTCCGGGTGGTGGCGAACCACATCCGGAATCGCGCGCGCTGGTTGCCGAGGTGTGCGGCCATGCCGATTGGGCAAGCCTGCTTGAAGCGCATGATGCGGCACGGCAAAGGATCGCTGAGCGTTGGAAACAAGTGAAGGAAGCGAGATGATAGACGTAGGCGGCAAGGCACCGGCGACAAAGGCGGCACTGAGCGACGGAACTACCCTCGACCTGGCATCGCCGGGCGGCAAGCTGGTGCTTTATTTCTACCCAAAGGACGATACGTCGGGCTGCACGCGGGAAGCGCAGGACTTCACCGAGCTTGCGGCCGACTTCAAGGCGGCGGGGACGAAGGTCGTCGGCGTGTCGCGCGACGAGATGAAGAAGCATGACAAGTTCATCGCCAAATATGACCTCGCCGTGCCGCTGATCGCCGACACCGACGGGGCGATCAGCGACGCCTTCGGCACGTGGGTCGAAAAGAGCATGTACGGCCGCAAATATATGGGAATGGAGCGGGCGACCTTCCTGATCGACGCCGACGGCACATTGCTTCGCGTATGGCGAAAGGTGAAAGTTCCGGGCCATGCCGCTGAAGTGCTTGCGGCGGCGAACGGCTAGGCTAAGCTTTGCGACGAAGGGGATTGTTATGCGTGGTTTGAAATTTGTCCTGCTGGCTGCGGCCGCGATGGTTGGAGCGAGCGGTGTGGCGGTGAGTGCGGTGCAGGCGGACGATCCCTATATCTGGCTTGAGGAAGTCACCTCCCCCAAGGTCGATCAATGGATCGCCGCGCATAATGCCCCGACTTTTGCCGAGCTTGAGGCGGATCCCCGCTACAAGACGTTTTACGATGCCGCACTGGCGATTGCCGAGGCCAAGGACCGCAATCCGACCGGCCGCTTCCTGGGCGGGCAAATCTACAATTTCTGGCAGGATGCCGACCATGTGCGCGGTATCTGGCGGCGGACCAGCGCTGAAAGCTATGCCACCGCGACGCCGCAATGGGAGACGGTGCTCGACCTCGATGCACTGGCCGCGTCCGAAAAAGCCAATTGGGTGTGGAAAGGCGCGTCCTGCGCTCGCCCGGCCGAGCGGCGCTGCCTGATCAGTCTGTCCGACGCGGGCGAAGATGCAGTGACGGTGCGCGAATATGATGTTGTCAGCAAAAGCTTCGTCGAGGGCGGCTTCGCCCTGCCCAAGGGCAAGCAGGGCGCGGACTGGGTCAACGAGGACGAGTTGCTGGTTAGCCGCGAGTGGGAGCCCGGGCAACTGACCAAGTCGGGCTACGCCTATGTCGTCAAATCACTGAAGCGCGGCCAGCCGCTGACGTCCGCGACCGAGGTTTATCGGGGCACGGTCGACGATGTGACGGCGCAGGGCGGTGTCCTTCGCGACGGCTTCGGTCGAAGCCTGAAATTTGCCATTCGCGCGACCGATTTCTTCAACAGCGAAACTTTCATCCTGACCGACGCTGGCCCCAAAAGGCTGGTGATCCCGCAGAAGGCCAACATGGTCGACATGATCGACGGCCGCGTGATCATCCAGAGCCAGGAAGCCTGGACCCCGGTCGGCGCGACCCGCGCCTATCCGGCCGGATCCTTATTCTCGGTCGACCTCGCGGCCTTGCAGGCCGATCCGGCGCGGGTCCAGCCGACGCTGATCTATTCGCCCACCGCCAAGGAAGCGCTGCAGGGAGCCTCATCGACGAAGAACATGCTGATCGTGTCGATCCTCGACAATGTCCGCGGCCGCACCCTGCTGTTCAAGCCGGGTCCGAATGGCAGCTGGGTTCGCTCGACGCTGACCATGCCCGATAATTCCACGATCGGCATCGCCGACACCAGCAACACCGACGACCGGGCGTTGTTCGGGGTGACCAGTTTCCTCACCCCTCCGTCGCAATGGCTGATCGACGCAGCAGCGGGCTCTGCAACGAAGTTCCGCGAGCAGCCGCCTAAATTCGACGCGGCGGGGCTCGTCTCGCAGCAGTTCGAAGCTGTATCGAGCGATGGGACCAAGATCCCTTATTTCGTCGTCCACCGCCGCGACCTGAAGCTCGACGGCAACAATCCGACCCTGCTCTATGCTTATGGCGGTTTCGAAGTCAGCCAGACCCCGTCCTATGGGGCAAGCACCGGCAAGCTATGGCTGGAGCGTGGTGGTGTGTTCGTCGTCGCCAATATTCGTGGCGGGGGCGAGTTCGGACCCGCCTGGCATCAGGCGGGTCTCAAGACCAAGCGCCAGATCATCTATGACGATTTTGCCGCGGTCGGGCGTGACCTGGCAAAGCGCAAGATTACCAGTCCGCGACGGCTGGGGATTCGCGGCGGCTCGAATGGCGGTCTGCTCACCGGCGTGGCGATGACCCAGAACCCCGAATTGTGGAATGCAGTGATTATCGACATTCCGTTGCTCGACATGCTGCGCATTTCCAAGATCGCAGCCGGCGCGTCGTGGGAAGGCGAATATGGCAGCGTCGACAAGGAGCCTGGGGTGCGCGAATTCTGGGAGAAGACCTCTCCCTATCACAACCTCGCCAAGGGCAAACGCTATCCGGTGCCGTTCATCTACACCACCACCAAGGACGACCGTACTGGCCCGCAACACGCCCGCAAGTTTGCCGCCAAGATGGAAGAACTCGGCCTGCCTTTTTACTATTACGAGAATACCGAGGGCGGTCATGCGGCGGGCGCGAATCTGAAGCAGCAGGCCCGCACCCAGGCGCTGCAGATGGTCTACCTCACCCGCAAGCTGATGGACCCGGTCGAGCCGAAGCGCTGAAGCGGATCAGCCCAAAAAAAAGGAGCCCCTGCGAGGGGGCTCCAGTGGGGTGCGCGCCAGAGTTAGGGAGCCGTGCGTGCGTGGCGGATTGGAAAATCCATCTCCAACTTTCTATGCTTGCACGGCCGGAATGGCGAGGGCGCCCAGCATTTGTTGCTAATAAAGCGGTAAATTAGCGGTAAATTCGCTATTGGTGGAAAATTCTT
>JAZKHF010000013.1:0-3626 GCA_040385545.1 Pseudomonadota bacterium | reverse complement strand
TCCTCGATCCGGTCGACCAACGCGAGGCGGATCGCGCGGCGGTTGCCGTCGAGACCGCGGAACAACAGGACATTGTCGTCGCGCACGGCCCCCGTGGCGGCGGTTTCGGCGATCCGTGCCGAGCGCTCCTGCACTTCCAATTTGACCCCGCCGACCTCGGCCAGACCGGCCGGATCGAACAACAGGATCGGGCTGCCGTCGTCGGCGAGCGTGGTCCCGGCATACAGGCCCGTCGCCATCACCGCCGGCGCGGCGGGCTTGACCACCAGTTCCTCATGATCGTGGATCTTGTCGACCGCCAGGGCGTAGAGATCGCCGCCCGCAGGGCGAAGCACGACCAGGGTGCGTTCGGCGTCGGCGAGTTCGCTGGGCAGGCCGAGTACATTGGCTAGGCTGATTTCGGGCATCCGGCGGCCGCGGATGGTAGCCACCCCGGCGCCGCCGATATGATCGAGCGTCACCGACGTTCCGTTGGCGCGGACGATTTCCTCGATCGCGGCGCGCGGAATGGCGAAATGCTGGCTTCCGATCGACACCGTCAAAGCGGGAATGATGGTCAATGTGAGCGGTACGCGCAGGGTCATGCGGGTGCCGGTGCCGGGATTGCTGTCGACCTCGACGATCCCGCCGATCCGCTCGACGTTGGAACGGACGACGTCCATGCCGACGCCGCGCCCGGAGATGCTGGTCACGACTTTGGCGGTCGACAGTCCGGCTTCGAAGATCAAGGCGAGCCGTTCGCGCGCCGTCATCCGCGCCGCGTCCGCCGCCTCGACGCTGCCCGCCGCAACCGCCTTCTCGACCAGCTTCTTGCCGTCGATGCCTTTGCCGTCGTCGACGATGTCGATCAGGATCTGATTACCCGACTGCCGCGCCGAGACCGAAAGTAGGCCAATTTCGCGCTTGCCCGCCTTCAGGCGAGCGGCGGGCTTCTCGATGCCATGATCGACCGCGTTGCGGATGATGTGGGTCAGGGGATCGCGGATCATCTCGATCATTTCGCGATCCAGCTCGACATCCCCGCCGTCGATGTCGACCAGCACCTGCTTGCCAAGTTCACCCGACAGGTCGCGGACCATGCGGGGCAGCGCCACAAACAGATTTTCAATCCGTTGCATACGGGTGCGGGTAATCGCATCGCGCATTTCGGCAATGATGCCGGAAAGACGCTCGAACGCGCCATCGACCGTCACGTCACTTTCGGTCTCACGCAGCCGGCGGGCGAGTTCGTTGCGCGCCAGCACCATGTCGCTAACACCGCTCATCACCCGGTCGAGCAGTTCGACCGAAAGGCGAATGGTGCGCGGGGCGGCAGCGGTCTTGCCATCGGCAACCGCGACCGCGGCGGCGACCGCGGGCCCTTCAGCACCGGGTTCGAGTGCCTGGATCAGCGACGCATCGTCGCCACCGGCAAAATCCTCATTGGCTTCGATCGCGGCGACCATCTCGCCGATCCGGTCGATCACCGCGAGCACCGCGCTGACCAGCGCCCCATCGGGCACGCGGCGACCGGCGCGCACGTCGGCCAGCGCATCTTCGGCGGCATGGCTGAGCGCTTCGAGGCGCGGAAAGTCGAAGAAGCCGCAATTGCCCTTCACCGTGTGAACGAAGCGGAAGATGGAATCGAGCCGGGCGCGGTCATCCGGCTGGGCTTCCCAAGCGACGATCTCGCCCCCCAGCGCTTCCAGCATTTCACGGCACTCCGCCACGAAATCGGCAATCAGATCGTCCATGTGCCTATTGACCCTACGCTTGAAACCCAAGCGTCTTATGGGTGGAAAGGGTTAATGCGGCGTTAGTCCGGTGAGCTTTTACGCCTTGAGCGTCGCCCCGATCATCAGCACCGGCTCGGCCGCGTCGGACAGGCGAATCTCGCCCCCTGCCTCACTCGCGAGCGCATGCGCCAGCCAGGCACCCGCCGCGCGCGGCTCGACCATGCCGCCGTTGGCGCTACCCTTGGCCAGCGTTTCGCGCAGAGTCGGGTCGAGCAGGATGCGCGGTCCCTCGGCGCGGATCACGATTTCGATGCTGCCGCCGTCGCGCTCGGCCCCGACGTCGAGCCGCCCGCCGCGCACCAGTGCGTCGCCCGCGATCATCCCGAGGTTGAGCAGCAGCTTGACCGCACCCTTCGGGAGCGCCGGATCGCCGACCATCCAGCCGAGTTCGATCTTCTTCTCCGCCCCGAACAGGCCGGCCAGTGCCGATTGCGCCTCGCGCGTGTCGATCGAGTCGCCGAACCCGCCAGCAGCGCCGAACGCCAGACGAAAAAATTTCAGCTTGTTGGCGCTCGCCCGGGCGCTGTCATTGAGCAGTTCCAGGCAACGCTCGCGCATTTCGGGATCCTGCTCGTCGGCCATCAATTCCAGGCCATTGTTAAGCGCGCCGACCGGCGACAGCAAATCATGGCACAGGCGGGAGCAAAGAAGGCTGGCAAGGTCGATGGCGTTCATGGTGCGTCTGTTGCGACAGCAAGCATGAAATCGCAAGTCAGCGATCCTTCGATACGCCGCTTGCAGCGGCTACTCAGGATGAACGGTTTGAATTCAATGTCCGCTCATCCTGAGTAGCGACTGAGCGAAGCCGAAGGCGCGTATCGAAGGACAGCCCCAAGAACCCATTGACGCCAAAATAACCGCCCCCATATCAACCGCATGGCCGGGGGGCATCAGATCGTTTCGATTGCGCTGGACGAGCGCCACGCCGGTTGGCGGCTTGACCGGGCGCTGGCCGATGCGCACCCCAGCCTTTCGCGCGAACGCCTGAAAGCTCTGGTCAAAAGCGGTGCTTTGTCGGTCGATGACAAATTGCACCGCGATCCGGCGATCAAGGTTCGCGGGGACGAGGCGTTTCTGCTCGCCGTACCCGAACCTGCCGCGGCGCATAACGAAGCACAGAATATTCCGCTCGTTATCGTCCATGAGGACGAACACTTGCTGGTGGTCGATAAGCCCGCCGGTCTGGTGGTTCACCCCGCGGCGGGCAATTTCGACGGGACGTTGGTCAATGCCCTGCTCCACCATTGCGGCCCGTCGCTGAGCGGGATTGGCGGGGTGGCACGACCGGGAATCGTTCATCGTATCGACAAGGATACATCGGGCCTGCTTCTGATCGCCAAGAACGACGTCACCCATGTCGGCCTGTCGAAGCAATTCGCCGATCACAGCATCGA
Organism: Pseudomonadota bacterium; assembly: GCA_040385545.1. Lineage (GTDB taxonomy): Bacteria > Pseudomonadota > Alphaproteobacteria > Sphingomonadales > Sphingomonadaceae > Sphingomicrobium. The sequence goes on along the minus strand of JAZKHF010000013.1, from coordinate 457 downwards.
ACGAGTTTATGCCGCGATCGTGAGCGGAACGCCCAACAGGTTGACCGGCTCCGTCGATGCCCCTCTTGCCCGATCTGACCATGACCGGAAGAAAGTTGCGATCGTCAAAGACGGCCGCGGCAAACGCGCTGTAACCCATTGGCACGTTCGAACGAACTTGAGGGATGCGGCACTCGTCGAGTGCCGACTGGAGACCGGAAGGACCCATCAGGTGCGGGTTCACATGGCTTCGATCGGTCATCCGTTGCTTGGCGATCCGGTTTACGGACGGGCGCCGAAACAGCGCCAGCGAGAATTATTGGCACGGTTGGGTTTCAAGCGGCAGGCGCTTCACGCCGAAGTGCTTGGATTCGTTCACCCCGTAACAAAAGCGCGTTTGTCGTTCAGAAGTGCCCTTCCGTCGGACATGCAGGAACTGTTCAGCGCACTTGGTGTATAGGATATAGGCGGTTAGGGA
>JAZKHF010000012.1:0-10017 GCA_040385545.1 Pseudomonadota bacterium | reverse complement strand
GCATTGTATTTACTGGATTTTTTGAACCGGCGGCCCCTCCCGTAGGGGTCACCATGAAAACAACATGCCGGGGGCATGTTTTTTTCATGGTGACGGCGCGAAGACGCCTAGATCAATCTCGTTCTTCTGGATTGCCAGGAGCTCGGTTTCTCTACTTCTTCTTCACGAACGTATACGACAGCGCCAGCCCTCCCGACAGCTGGTTGCGTGAGCCAAGCTCGCGCACGATCGGCGAGCGACCGGCGTCCCCGACCAGCCGGTCATATTTGGCGAAGCTCATGATCCCCCACCGCGGGGTCAACTGATACAGGAAACTGCCGGCCGCGCCGACGTTCTGGATACCGGCGTCAGCCTTGAATGGCGCGAGGCCGGCGATGATCGCATCATCCGGGTCAACGCCGAAGTAGGTGTCCTGATGACGGCGGTTGCCGACCGTGAGGCGTGGCCCGATCGATACCAGCCACTGGTCGGCATCGCGCAAGACGTAATCGGCGCTGAGCACCCCGACCCAGCCCTTGTGCCCCGTTACGCCCTTGCGCAATTCGCTGCGTACGCGGAAGCTGTCACCAAGGTAAAGCTGGGCAAAGGCACCGACTTCCAGGCTCCAGTCGATCCTGGGCAAGGGCGCATCGAGGTCGCGCCTGCGGCGCTTGCCTTCAAATCCGATCGATGGTCCAACTTCAAGGCTGCCGGCGCGAAGCACGGTCAGTCCGAACCCCTGGTCGGGCGCATCGAACTTGAACGGATCGTCGCCCCGCGCCCGAGAAAGATCGAAATAGGGGCTGACCCGCGCTTCGTCCGATCCCGGGAACTTCGGCCCGACCTGCGCGCCGAGCGCCAGTCGCGTGCGGCGGATGGACTCATCCGAGTCGCTGCCTTGGTCCGCTCCAGTGGTGGCCGGCGGCGCCATCTGATCCTGTGAATAGGACGGCGCAGCGATCGTCCCGGCGACCGACAGGAGAAGCAAGCGAGCGAACCAAGGTTGAATCCGTGCCGTCACGATCAGTCTCCCAGTATTTTCCGATACCCCCGGATTACCGCCATAAAGTCGGCATCCCGCACTTTGTCCTTACATCCCTGATCACAAAGTCCGCAATGCCCGCGACGGTCGCGCGCTCAGGCTCGACAAACTGCCCGCCAGTCCCACCAGCAACACCGTCACCAGCCCAACCCCCAGAGTCGCCGCCACCAGCCACGGATCGGGCGACCAGACAAAATCGAACAGCATGGTCACGATCAGCCACGCCCCGGCGAGCCCGAGCGCGAGCGCAACCAGGGTGACCAGCGCTGCGAGCAACAGGAATTCGAGCGCTTGCAACCATAATAATTGCCGCCGCGTCGCGCCCAGGACGCGGAGTACGACACCGTCATAGGTCCGCGCCTCGCGCATGGCCGATGTCGTGCCCGCCAGAACCGCGATCCCGGCCAGGATCGCCGCCGACGCTGCCCAGGCAATCGCCACCGATACGCCCGCCGCGACCTCGCCGACCTGTTCCAGCACGTCGCGCACCGGCACCAGGCTGGTCGAGGGGAAGCGCGCGGCAATCCCGTCGCGCACCGCCGCGTCGGCGCCCTTGGGCAATCCGATCGTCGCCGACAGATTATGCGGCACGTCGGCCAGCGCGTTGGGCGACAGAACCAGCACGAAGTTGAAACCCAGCGTATCCCAGTCGATCCGGCGGAAGCTCGCGATGGTCGCTTTGCGTTCGCTACCGTAAATGCTGAACCGAAGCTCGTCGCCAAGCCTGAGCTTGAGCGCCTCGGCCAGCCGTTCGTCGACCGACACCAGCGGCGGCCCGGCATAGTCCTTCGGCCACCATTTACCCGCCACCAGGCTGCTTCCCGACGGCAGATCCTCGGCGTACGTCATCCCGCGCTCGCCGCGCAGCGCCCACGCGCCGTCGGGGATTTCGGCGAGGTCGGCAACATTGGTCGCGCCATAACCGGTGATCGTGCCTCGCAGCAGCGGCACCAGTTGCACCTCCGCCCGAGGGCTCGCCGCTATCACGATCCCGCGAAACTCCTCCGCCCGGTCGCGCGGCACGTCGAGCGCGAAGAAGGCCGGCGCGCGCTCGGGGATATTCTGCTGGAGGTTGGCGTCGAAGCTCGACCGCACCGCCGCGATCTGGACGAACATTGTCAGCCCGATCCCGAGCGCCACCACCAGCCCGATCGTTCCCGCACCGGGCCGATGAAGCCCCGCCAGCGCCAGGCGCAGGAACGGTCCCTTGGGCCGCGGTACCTTGGCCGATCCCCAACGCACCAGCCAGCCGAGTCCAGCCAGCAACGCCAGCACACCCGCTACCGCACCGAGATAAAACGCCGTCAGCAGCGGCCGACTCGCGGTGCCCAGCGCGAGCGCCAGGATCAGCGCGGCCGGCACCAGCAGCCACGGCAATCCCCTGGCCAGCGACACCCGCCGCCCCTCGACCGACCCCCGCAGCAAGCCCGCCGCCGGCACCGTCGCCGCCCGCGTCAACGGCAGCGCGGAGGCCGCCGCCGCAGTCAGCAACCCGAACCCCGCCGCCAGAAGCAACGGTGCCCAGGCCAGCCTTGTCTCGAGCGCGATGGGCAGCACATTCGCCGCCGCGCGCGACACGATCGGCACCGCAAGCGCCCCGATCCCTAGCCCGAACAAGGTCGCCAGTCCCGCCACCAGTGCGATCTGGATCGCATAAATCCGCCGCACCATCGCCGAATCCGCGCCCAGCACCTTCAACGTCGCGATCGTCGACTGCCGCGCGCGCAAGAACGACGCCACCGCATTGGCGATCCCGATCCCGGCGATCACCAGCGCGGTTAGCACGATCAACGTCAGGAATTCCGCCATGCGCGAAAAGAATCGACCGGCCCCTGGCGCGGCATTGTCACGCGTCTTCGATTCCCAGCCGCCCGCCGGAAATGCTTTCACGATTTCCTCTTCGAGCGCCTCGACATTGGCCCCGGTCGCAATCCGGTAGCGGATCTCGAACAGGCTTCCCGGCTGCATCAGCCCAGTCGCGGGCAGGTCCGTCATTCCGACCATCACCACCGGCCCGAGCGAAAATCCCTCGCCCAGGCGGTCCGGCTCCTCGGCGATCACCCCGGCGGCGCGAAAACTCTTCGTTCCCAGTCGGAAATTTGACCCCAGCGGAACCCGCCGCGCTAGCGCACTGTCGATCCACGCTGTGCCCGCCGCCGGCGCCCCGACCGTCCGCCCGTCGGCAAGCTTCAGCGCGCCATAGAGTGGATATCCGCCATCGACCGCTTTCAACTGCACCGGTATCGATCGCTCGCCCGTCACCGCGGTCGAGGTCATCGCCACCGATTCCGCCACGCGCCCCGCGCCCTCGAACAGCGCCAATTCCTCCGCCGTCGCCGCCCGCGCCGATCGCGCGAATTCGACATCGCCGCCCAGGATCACGCTGCCGCGATCATCCAGCCCGCGCTCCATCGCTGCGGCGAGACTCCCTACCGCTGCCAGCGCCGCCACGCCCAGCAACAGGCTGAAAAACAGCAATCGCAGCCCACGAAACCGCCAGTCGAGTTCGCGCCGACCGATGGTCCACGCCAGCCGCCAATCGCTCACGAAACCCGATCCGCGATCATCAATCCGTCAGCCAGCTCGATCACCCGGTTGCAGCGCTTCGCAAGCACCGGCTCATGCGTGATCACCACCAATGTCGATCCGGTCGCGTCGCACCGCTCGAACAACAGGTCCATCACCGCCGCACCGGTGGTCGCATCGAGATTGCCGGTCGGCTCGTCGGCGAAGATCAGCCCCGGTCGCGGCCCGAGCGCCCGCGCGATCGCCACGCGCTGCTGCTCGCCGCCCGACAATTGCGCCGGATAATGGTCCAGCCGATGCCCCAGCCCGACCGCTTCCAGCTCGGCCTTCGCCGCGCCGAACGGATCGTCATGCCCCGCCAATTCCATCGGCACCGCGACATTCTCCAGCGCGGTCATGGTCGGCAGCAGGTGAAAGGCCTGCAGCACGATCCCGATCCGCCCGCGCCGCGCCTCGGCCAGTCGGTCCTCGTCGAGCGTCGTGAAATCCTGCCCGACGATCGTCACCGTCCCGCCGTTGGCCCGCTCAAGGCCGCTCAGCACCGCCATCAGCGACGACTTGCCGGATCCGCTCGCGCCAAGGATCGCCAGCCGCTCACCCTTGGCTAAGTCCAGGTCGATTCCGCGCAGGATTTCGGTCGCCGCCTCCCCCGATCCCAGGGTGAGGGTGACATTGCGGGCGTGGATCATCATATCGGTCATGGCAGCGCACATGGGTGAGGGCAGGCGAATGACAAGTTTTATTCGAGGAACGGCGTTTGTCGGAGCACTCGCGCCGCTGCTGCTCCTCACCGCCTGCTCAGGCGAAGCCAATGTCCCAGCCGCCTCCCAAACCGCCGAAATCGCCCCAGTTGCCACCCCGCGCCCGGTTGGTGACGAGCGGCTGATCCTTGCCTTCGGCGACAGCCTCTATGCCGGCTACGGCTTGGGCAAAGGCGAGAGCCTCCCTGCGCGGCTGGAATCGGAGCTCCGCCAGACAGGCATCAACGCCACCGTTGTCAACGCCGGGGTCAGCGGCGACACCAGCGCCGCGGGTCGCCAGCGGCTCGCCTTCACGCTCGATGGTCTGCGCCGCGCGCCCGACCTCGTGATCCTCGGGCTCGGCGGCAACGATGCACTGCGTCAGCTTCCCGCGAGCGAAACCCGGCGCGAAATGACCGCGATGATGGACGAGCTGAAGAAGCGGAACATTCCTGTCCTGCTCACCGGCATGCGCGCACCCCCCAATCTCGGTCCCGATTATGCCGCCACGTTCGAGACCATCTGGCCCGATCTTGCCAGGCAATATGGCGCGGCCCTTTACCCGTTCATCCTCGACGGCGTGATCACTGACCCCGCACTGATGCAGCGCGACGGCGTTCATCCCACCGCCGCCGGCGTCGCGCGCATGGCCGACGGCATCGCCCCGCTGGCGATCAGGGCGCTTCCCTCCGCACCGGCTGCCAACGCCGTTCCCTGATCAACCTGTTGCGATCCGGTCACAAATCGGCGGATTGCGCGAATTGCCTCCGGCCCGCGCCCCTTGCAATCCCATCGCCCCCCTATACAACTTCGCACCGAACAGCCGCGCGGCTTGCGTGTGCCAAGGAACTGATTTGCACGAATTTCGACTGGCGGCCGTCCGCGCCTTTTCCCTGTGCCTGACTCTGTTAGTGCTGGCTGTCGCGGTGCCCGCTTTCGCTCAGGTTCCGGCGGTGGTCGAGGAGATCAAGCTGGTCACCGCCGACGATAGCCGCGCCTCATTCATCATCCGCTTTTCCCCGGCAGAGCCGCAATATGCCGCGGTCAACACCAATCCGACCCGCCCCGAAGTGATGATGCGGAGCACCTATCGCGCGCCCCGCGTCGGCCAGCGCGCGCCGTGGCGCGGGATCGTCCGCTCGACCAATTTCGCCAGCAGCGACTCGGGTCTGACGCTCTATTTCGAAACCACCGCCCCGGCCAAGGCGACGGTCGAGCCAGCCGGCGACAAGAGCATCCAGATCACCATCACCAAGCTGACCGAGGCCGAAGCTTTAGGCAGCCGTCCTCTGGGATCGAGCGGCGACGCGGTCGTGCCGGCCACCAACCTGCCAACCTATGTCGATTATAATGCAGGCGATTCCTATGAACTGGTGCCGCTGAAGTATGCCGACGTCAGCGAGATTATCGGGCTTCTGACCCAGGGCGAGACGATCCAGCCCAACAACATCTTTATCCGCCGCGAGCCCGGCTTCGGCTCGCTCGCCACCACCTCCCAGCCGAATTACGTCAGCGCGCAAAGCCAGGCGCAGCAGCAACAGCTTCCGCTCGGCCAGTCATTCGGCAACGGCCTCGCCATCGACCGCCGCCTCAACGCCATCTGGATCACCGGCAGTCCGGACCGGATCGCACGGGTCAAGCAGCAGATTGCGTTGATCGACATTCCGGTCGATTCGGTGATCCTCGAAACCCAATTTGTCGAACTGACTGAGAATGGTGCGCGCAACCTTGGCGTCGATTTCGCCAACAGTTCGGGCCAGATCGCCGTCGGCACCATCAATACCGGGTCCAACCTGCCATTCGGGCTCGATCCCAACCGCATCCTGCCCTCGGGCCAACTGCAGGCGGCAATCTATGCCCAAGTGCAGAAGGGCGAGGGCCGCATCGTCTCCCGCCCGCGCATTGCTGCCCAGTCGGGCTCGACCGCCAAGATCATCACCGGCGACGCGATTCCCATCCTCACCAACATCACTTTGTCGGGCGTCAACGGCGTGTCGCAGCAGGTGCAATATGTGAATGTCGGCGTGACGCTGCAGATCGCACCTCGGGTCAGCTCGGACGGCTTCGTCACCAGCCAGATCTATGGCGTCGTTTCGTCGGTGACCGGCACCAGCCAGGGCTATCCGACCATCAGCCAGCGTGAGGCCGAAACTTCGGCCTCGGTGCGGGATGGCGAGACGTTCGTCATCGGTGGCCTGACCCAGGACAATGTGCTGTCGACCAAGGGAAAGGTGCCGATCCTCGGTGATATTCCGCTGGCCGGTCATCTGTTCCGATTCGAGCGATCGACCCGCTCCAAAACCGAGCTGTATATCGTCATCACACCGCACATCGTCCGCCATCGCCGGTTCGAAACCGGCACGCCTCCGCCCCTGCCTGACGCCATTCCCGTTCCGCAGCCCTCGCCGGTTCCCAACCTTCCAACCGGCAGCCCGCTGGCCCCGCCGGAGCAACCGCTTTAGGCCGCAAAATGTCCGGTTAAGACACGGAATTTACGCGCAAATTAATTTCATCAATGATGCGTTTAGCTATCGACAATTAGCGATTGTCGCTTAGCATCCTCCCTATTCCGCGACCGGCATCAGGGCCGCTCTCGTCGGGAAATGGGGAGTTCGTACAAAATGAAGAAATATCTCCTGGCCGCTGCGGCCATGCTGCCGATCGTGGCCGTCACGCCTGCTCAGGCGCAAAACGCCGGCGACAAGATCGCCAACAGCTACATCTGCGTCTTCAAGAACAATGTCTCGCGCGGCAATTCGCAGGCTGAGGCCAACCGCTCGCTCCAGTCGGTCAATGCGCGCGCCAAGCATGTTTATTCCGTCGCATTGCGCGGGTTCGCCGCCGACCTTCCCCCGCAGGCCGTCGAGCGGATGCAAGCCAACAACCCCAACATCGCCTATTGCGAACAGGACCAGGTCGTCACGGTCATTCCAATCCAGGCCCAGGCGAAGCCCGGTGGCGGTGGCGGTACGCAGCCGGCCCAGGAAACCCCGTGGGGCATCGCGCGCGTGGGCGGCGGCGGGGCCGGCACATTCGCCACGGCGTGGGTGATCGACACTGGCATCGCGGTTCATCCTGACCTCAACTTCGACACCGCGCGCAGCCGCACCTTCCTCGGTGGCGGAACCACGCCGGTCGACCAGAACGGCCACGGCACGCACGTTGCCGGCACGATCGCCGCTTATGACAATAATATCGGCGTGATCGGCGTCGCGCCGGGTGCGCCGGTGGTTGCGGTGCGCGTCCTCGATCGTCGTGGCAGTGGGTCCAATTCGGGCGTCATCGCCGGCGTCGATTATGTCGCCGCCAATGGCCGACCGGGCGACGTCGCCAACATGAGCCTGGGTGGCGGTGCGTCAACCGCGCTCGATACCGCGGTCAGCAATGCGGCGGCCACCGGCGTGCGCTTCGCGCTCGCGGCCGGCAATGAAAGCACCAGTGCCACGACCAAGTCGCCGGCGCGGGTCAACGGCAATGGCATCTACACCGTGTCGGCCTTCGCGACCGGCGACCGCTGGGCCAGCTACTCCAACTTCGGCAATCCGCCGATCGACTATGCCGAGCCGGGTTCGGCAATCAAATCGACCTGGCTAAACGGCGGCTACAACACCATCAGCGGCACCTCGATGGCGACTCCGCATCTCGCGGGCCTGCTGCTCGCCGGCGCGGTGCGTAGCGGTGGCAATGTCATCGGCGATCCCGACGGCAACCCCGACGTGATCGGCGTCAAGTAAGTTTGCTGAATGAAGAAGGGGCGGTCCGCGCGAGCGGGCCGCCCTTTTCTACAGGCGAAACCAGGCGACCGCGATGCTTCCCGCCAGCGCCAGCGTACTGGCGGCCAGGGCAATCGCGGCACTTTTTCCTGCGCGCCGCGCATAGGCCAACGTCACCCCGATCTTGACCGCCATATTGGCGACCACCGTGCCGCCGATCGCGATCGCCGCCAGCACCGCCCCGATCGACGCTTCGGGCAGTCCGCCCGCGGTGACGATCGACGCATCGACATCCATCGACCCCATCAGAAACAGCAGCAACGCAATCCCTTGCTCGCCGAACTGCCCCTGCGCCCAGCGCGCCGCCACTGCCGCCCCGGCGACGAACGCCAGGAAAGTGAATGCAGGAAGAAGTGCGATTGGATTGCCCGGCGGCACGCTTTCCTTGCTTGCCGGCGCGCCTCGGTACAGCCACCATCCGGCTGCCCATGCCACCAACAACGCAGGCGCGACAATGATTGCCAGCGGCACCAGCATCCGATTGGCCAGCACCGCGACCAGCACCAGTACGCGCAAATACATGACGGCACTCGCCAAGGCGATCCCGGCCGGTTCCGCGCCGCCCGCTTCCTTGCTCCCCAGGCGCTGGGCAAGAGATTGGGTTACGGCGGTCGAGCTATAGGCTCCGCCGATGAGGGCCGTCGCAATCGTGCCGTGTCGAGCGCCGAAGATGCGATTGGCAATATAGCCGACGAACGAAAAGCCGGTGACCAGCACCACCACCCACCACAGCTTCGACGCATTCCAAGCATCGTAAGGGCCGAAGTCCCGATCCGGAAGAAATGGCAACACCGCCAGCGCGATCACCGCGAACCGCGCCAGCGATTTAATGCCGCGCTCGTCGAGCCGGTCGACAAAGCCATGCACCTCGTCGCGCATCGCCAAGATCAGGACGACCACCGCCGCAGCCGCCAGCGCCAGCCCGATGAGGCCGATACCCGCCAGATAGGCGATTGCCAGCGTTGCCACCGCGGCGACCGGGCTGGTCGCATCGCCTTTGGCCTTGAGTCTCGGCGCGTAGGCGATGGCCAGCATCCCGATCGCCCCGATCATCAGTACGGCACCGACCAGCACCTGTCCCATCGATCCGAGCAGTCCGGCGATCCCGCCGCCAAGGCCAAGCAGCGAAAAGGTCCGCACCCCCGCGACGCGGCTTCCATCGGGCTGATCCTTGAGCTTGAACCCCCGCTCCAGTCCGACCAGCACCCCGACCGCCAGCGCGACCCCGACCCGAAGACCGTGTTGCGCCCACAAGTCGAGGCTTTCGATCATGTCTTCAATCGCTCCGCGTGCCAGCGGACATGGTCGGCCATAAAGGTCGAGATGAAATAATAGCTATGATCATAGCCCGCCTGTCGTCGCAACGTCAGCGGTATGCCCGCCGCCGCGCACGCCGCCTCGAGCAATTCGGGCTTCAATTCCTTGTCGATGAAAGGATCCGCCTCGCCGATATCGACCAGCAACTCCGCGACCCGCGCGCCATCCTCGATCGCCGCGCAGGCGTCATGCCGCCGCCACGCCGCCTCGTCCGTCCCGAGATAATGCTTCAGCGCTTTCCGTCCCCACGGCACTTGCGATGGCGCGACGATCGGCGAGAAAGCGCTGACCGACCGGAACCGCCCCGGCAGTCCCAGCGCCAGCGTCAGCGCGCCATGCCCACCCATCGAATGGCCGCAGATCGACTGCCGCTTTATGTCGGCCGGGAACTGCTCCCCGATCAAGGTCGGCAGCTCGTCGGCGAGATAGGTCCACATATTGAAATGCTCGTCCCACGGCGCCTGCGTTGCATCGACGTAGAAGCCCGCTCCCTGCCCGAAGTCCCACAATCCGTCGGGATCGTCAGGCACGTCGTTCCCGCGCGGGCTGGTATCAGGCGCGACGAAGATCACCCCCGCCTCCGCGCAGGCCGCGCGATACTCGCCCTTCTCGGTGACGTTGGCATGGGTGCAGGTCAGCC
>JAZKHF010000011.1:3068-18518 GCA_040385545.1 Pseudomonadota bacterium | reverse complement strand
ACGGCCACGTCGCCGCAGGCCGACGCGCACCTGAACCACAAGTAAGCAACTAGCGTCTCGGGTTGGCGTCGCCATTGAGCGGCGCCCGCCCGTACCGTGCGTTCGCGCCATCATGCCGATTCAAGGATATCTTATGCTCGATAAGCTCGCACTTCAGCGGCGCGACTTCCTGCGCGCCGCAGCTTTCGGCGGTGCTGGGGCCGGCCTTGCCGGGATCACGCCTGCCTGGGCGCAACGCCTTTCTCCCGGCCTTGTCCGCCCGCTCCCGACCGTCAGTGGCAATGGCATTGCACTGACGATCGGCAAGGTCGCGGTGCGGGTCGATGGCAAGGTCGGTCGTGCGGTTGGGGTCAACGGCACCGTTCCCGCACCCCTTATCCGCCTTAAGGAAGGCCAGAAAGTCCGCCTCCACGTCACCAACACGCTCGATGAGGAAAGCTCGATCCACTGGCACGGCCTGCTCGTGCCGTTCGCGATGGACGGCGTCCCAGGCGTGAGTTTCCCCGGGATCGCCGCGCGCTCGACCTTCGTTTACGAGTTCCCGCTCGTCCAGTCCGGGACCTATTGGTACCACAGCCACTCGGGCTATCAGGAAGAGGAGGGCCTCTACGGCCCGATCGTGGTCGATCCTGCGGGCGCTGATCCGGTCGCTTTCGACCGCGAGCATGTGCTCGTTTTGTCGGACCATAGCCCAATGAGCGGGGCAACGATCTTCCGCAAATTGAAGCAGATGGGTGGCGGCTATTTCAATCATCAGCGGCTGACGCTGTCCGGTCAACTCGCCGGGCGCGACCTCACCGCCGCCGAACGGCGCGAGTGGGCGCAAATGCGGATGGACCCCGCCGACATCGCCGATGTCACCGGTTCGACCTACACTTACACCGTCAACGGTCACGGCCCGGCGGATAACTGGACCGGACTATTCAATGCCGGAGAACGCGTCCGTTTGCGGATCATCAATGCCGCCGCGCAAAGCAATTTCAACGTCCGCATTCCGGACCTACCGATGACCATCGTCGCGTCCGACGGGCAAAATGTGCGCCCCGTGACGGTTGACGAATTCCAGATCGGAGTTGCCGAGACCTTCGACGTGATCGTCACGCCGGGCGACCGGGCCTATACCGTGGTTAGCGAGTCGATCGACCGCTCGGGGCTTGGCCGCGCGACGCTTGCGCCGCGCGAGGGCATGTCTGCGCCCATTCCTCCGCTACGCCCGCGTCCATTGCTCACCATGAAGGACATGGGAATGGACATGGGCAGTCACGGCGGCATGGCTGGGATGGACGATTACGGCGGCAAGAACCCAGCTGCGGTCCGCGGCATGGATCCGTCGGCCGAGCAGAATGCGTCCGGCCGCCTTGCTGCATCGACTGGCTGGAAAGCGCCTACTGACCATGGCTCCGTCGCCGCTGCGACGGCAACCGTCGTCGCGGGCGCGGCAATGGCCGGCATGGACCATGGATCGATGGCAGGAATGAACCATGGCCCAGCGGCCAGCGGCTCCGTTGCCCGGCCAATGGATCATGGCGCCATGGACATGCGCGACTTCAGCAAGGCGCCGGGGGTCCAGAAGGGCCCAGGCGTGCAGACGATTTCGCCGATTCCCACTGACCGGACCGGCGAGGCACCTCAGGGTCTCGAAGGGCACGATCACAAGGTGCTCTTCTATCGCGACCTGGTCGCGCTCGAGCGCAGTCCCGACGTCCGTGCGCCGAGCCGCTCGATGGACATTCATCTCACCGGGAACATGGAACGCTATATGTGGTCGTTCGACGGGGTTAAGATGAGCGAACCCGCCCAACCCATCCCGTTCCGACTGGGAGAGCGCGTGCGCGTGACCTTGGTCAACGACACGATGATGCCGCACCCGATCCATCTCCACGGCCACTTCTTCGAACTGGTCACGGGGCATGGCCCTTATGGTCCGCGCAAGCATACGGTGAACGTGCCGCCCGGGGGCAAGATGACGTTCGACTTTACGGCCGATGCTGCCGGTGACTGGGCGTTCCACTGCCACAACCTCTATCACATGGCGGCCGGGATGATGCGTGTGGTTACCGTTCGCCCAGCTGCTGGAGACACCCAATGACGCGTCGTAAAAAGCGCGTGCTCGCGGCACTCGCCGCGACCGCACTTGCCACCCCTGCCGCTGCGCAGATGGATCACAGCAAAATGAAGATGCCCGGCATGACGATGCCAGCGCCGAAGAAAGCGGCACCGAACAAGGTTGCCCCCAAAAAGGCTGTTCCTGCGAAAGATACGCCGAGGAAAGTGACGCCCAACGCGGCTGCGAAGAAGGCAGCGGCGAGAAAGGCGGTCGCGGCGAGGAAGCCCGCTCCTGCCAAGGCCAAGCCAGCCGCCGATCCGCATGCCGGTCATGATATGTCGGCTATGTCCGCGACTGTGCCGCCTCCGACCGATCCTCATGCCGGTCACGACATGACGGCAATGCCTGATCCGGTGACGCCCGCTGCCGATCCGATGGCCGGACACGACATGAACGCGATGCCCGGAACGACCACGCCTGCTGGGCACGCCTTGAACAGCATGCCCCATGCGGCGTCCGCGGGGACTGATCTGGCTGCTGGCAACGCCCCGCCGCCGCCGGTCCCGGCCGACCACGCGGCCGACAGCGTTTACGGCGCGGACGGCATGGCAATGGGACGGCATCACCTCAAGTCGGGGCACGGCGGGCAGAGATTCTCGAAGGTCATGCTCAACATCGCCGAATATCAGGCTCGTGGCGGTCGTGACGGATACGAATGGGACGGCGAGGGCTGGTATGGCGGTGACATAAACCGGCTTTGGATTAAGTCGGAAGGTGAGGGAGAAATCGGCAGCTCGGTCGGGAAAGCCGAGGTCCAGGCTCTGTATAGCCGCGCGGTCGATCCCTATTTCGACATTCAGGGCGGCATCCGCTTCGACATTCGGCCCAACCCGTCGCGGGTTTATGCGGTAATCGGTTTTGAAGGGCTCGCGCAGAACTTTTTCGATGTCGAGGGTGCCTTGTTTCTGTCGAACAAAGGTGAATTGCTTGCCCGCGCCGAAGGCTATTACGACCAGCGCATTACCCAGCGGCTCATCCTCCAGCCGCGGGCCGAGCTTAACTTTGCCACACAGAATACGCGCGAAACGCTGACCGGCGCGGGTCTGTCTGACGCCGAACTCGGACTGCGCCTGCGTTACGACATCAAGCGCGAATTCGCGCCCTATATCGGTGTTCAATACCGCCACACGTTCGGCAAGACCCGCGATTATTTGCGCGACGCGGGCGACGATCCGAGCGGCTTAAGCCTGCTCGCCGGCCTTCGGGCATGGTTTTGACTGAAAATAAAAAAGGCTTAACTTGGGTCCGATCGTTATCATCGTGACGGCGAAAATTTGCTTGGCAGTCGATTCGATGCCGTAAGGATCGCGCTACGCCCGGCAAATCTGACCGATATCTCACCGTCGATAAGTGACTGAATAACCAAACAGCATCGTTGTGCCTCAAAATGTTACCTCGACTACCTCGACCCTGCCCTAGGATAACAATAAGGCTGACGAGAGTTCGACGGGTGGTGGAAAATCGAAGATGGTCGTACGATCTACGGATGCAGTCCGTCCGCGTCGCCGCACGGCTCTCGCTCGGTTTGAATAGTGGCGTGCTGGATTTTGTAACGCTCAAGAAGCATCGCCCCGACCGCTAATCTGACCGCATCGAAGTCCGTCTGGTCCGCGAGCTCCACGTGTGCCGACAAGCTATGGTCTTCGCCGCTTAGGGACCAAACATGAAGGTCGTGAACGCCTTTCACGCCAGGCACGCCGGCAATTTCCGACCGGAGGTCCTCGATGTTGACCCCGCGCGGAACGCCCTCCAGAAGAATTTGGGTCGTGTCCTTTAGCAATATCCAAGTGCGTGGGAGGACCCATAGACCGATCCCTATGGCGACGACCGGATCGACCCATTGCCATCCGGTCAGCATGATCACGACAGCGCCGACGATGACCCCAATCGAACCGAGCATGTCGGCCCATACCTCGAGATAAGCACCCTTGACGTTAAGGCTCGATTCCTTGCCCGCCGACAGCAGCTTCATGGCGATGATGTTGACGACGAGCCCAAGGCTCGCGACGATCAACATTCCAGTCGACTCGACCTCGGTCGGCTGGAAGAAGCGGTTGACCCCTTCCCAGAGAACATAGCCGGCCACTGCGAACAGCAACAGCGCATTAAACGCGGCGGCAAGGATCTCGAAACGGCGATAGCCAAAGGTCCGCGCGTTGTCGGCTGGTCGCTGGCCAATCTTTACCGCTGCCAGGGCTATCGCGAGGGCCGCGCTGTCGGTGAACATATGCGCGGCGTCCGACAGCAAAGCCAGACTGTTGAATACGTACGAGCCGATTATTTCGGCGATCAGGAAAACAGTCGTCAGGCAAAGCGCGATCGCCAGCATTTTACTGTTCGCGCCTGCCGCGTGGCTGTGTGGTCGAGAACCATGTTCATTCGCCATCGGGTGGTCTCCTGACTGGTCCTTAAAGGGTCGACGCTACATTGTGCCGGTGAAAAATCTTGCCGGCGCCCGTACGGTCAACGAGCACTGTATTGAAGGTCTCTCGCCGGCCACCTTGTTCCATCCCGGGCGAACCGATCGGCATGCCGGGCACCGACAGGCCGAGCGCCTGGGGCCGCTCGCGCAACAGCTTGCGAATGTCCTCGGCGGGAACATGACCTTCGATGAAGTAGCCGCCGATTTCCGCCGTGTGGCATGAACGAAATTTTTCCGGAACGCGCAGTTGATCTGCCTTTTCCGCGACCCTGTCGGTCTCAACTACTCTAACTTGAAGTCCGCTGGCTTTAACGTGCTCGACCCACGCACCGCAGCATCCGCATTGCGGCGACTTGTAGACGGTCAGTATCTCCGCCTTGACCGGCTTCGCACAGGCGACGACGGGAATAGCGCTCAGCACGAGTGCAAGCATCGTCCGACGATCAATCATTTGCAGCTCCTGCGGATTCTTCGTTCCCGCCTGCAGCTTCTTCATTGGCATCCCGCAGGATTTCGGCTCCGCCTTTGATCGCGAGCGCCGCGACCGCCACTCCAACCAGCAAGTCGGGCCAGTTCGAGCCGGTCCACAAAACGAGGGCACCAGCGACAAACAGCCCTCCATTGGAGGCGAAGTCATTGAAGCTGAATGTCGTAGCGGCGCGCAGGTTCACATCCTTGTGCCGCAGGCGATGCAACAGCCAGAAGCAAAGAGCATTAGCGACCGCCCCGATGATGCCCATGACCATGATCGATAGCCCAAGCGGCGCACTGCCGTCGATGAAACGGCGAAGCGCGTCGACCAATATTCCGGCCGCAAAAAGGAGAAGCAAATACCCTGAGACGCGGGCTGCACCGATTTTCCACCGCAAACCATGACTCAACGCAATAAGACTGAGCATAAAGACCATGCTGTCCGACGCGTTGTCCAATGCGTTTGCGAGCAACGAGCTGGAGTCGCCGATGACACCGGCGACGGCGAAGCCCGCAGTCAAGGCAAGATTGATGGCAAGCACCACCCACAGCGTCTTGCGCTGGCTCAAGTGGCTCAGATGCAAACCTCTATTGCTCATCGTCTATTTCGCTTAGACGTGATCATGGCGCGGCCGGTTCGCGGCCCAACACATCTTCCCCGCCATACTCGCCCTCGACATGTTTGACCCGCGGACGGCGGAGCAGCATCTTGCTGATTGCCGGCAGCACGAACAGGGTCAGCAAGGTCGCCACGATCAGGCCGGCGATGACGACGATAGCCAGTGGCTTCTGCACTTCGGCACCGCGGCCGGTGGCGATGGCCATCGGCACAAAGCCGATCGCTGGGACCACGCCGGTGATGATCACGGCGCGCACCCGCTCCATCATGCCTTCCTGGATCGCCTCATCGATCGGGGCACCTGTATCGATCCGTTGCCGGATGCTCGACATCACCACCAGTCCGTTGAGCACGGTCACGCCCGACAGAACGATGAAGCCGACGGCGGCCGAGATCGAGAAGGGCAGGCCGGCCAGGAACAGGCCGAACACGCCGCCTGCAAGCCCGAGCGGGACCGCTGAGTAAACGGCCAAAGCCGAACTGACGCTGCGCAGCGCCATGAACAGGAGGCCAAAGATCAACGCGAACACGACCGGGATGACGATCGACAAGCGCTGCGACGCGGCTTGTAGATTTTCATATTGTCCGCCCCACCTGATGAAGACGCCGGGGGGAAGCTTGACCTTCTCCTCGACCGCCGCTCGAGCCGCCTCGACATAGGAGCCAAGATCGCGGCCCCGGACATTGGCTTGGACGACCACCCTTCGCTGGCCATTCTCGCGACTGACCTGGTTGACGCCTTCGGTGAACTGGAACTGGGCAAGCTCGCGCAGCGGGACCGAGGCGCGCGGACCGGTCCCGTTCGATTCGAGCATCACCGGCAAGGCACCGACCGCATCGAGATTGTCGCGCGTCAGATTGTCTAGCCGAACCACAATGTCGAAGCGGCGATCGCCCTCGAAAACAAGACCCGCTTCCTTTCCGCCCAATCCGGCGGCGACGGTGTTGGTGACATCCTCGATCGACAGGCCGTAACGGGCGATTGCATCGCGGTTAAACTGCAGTTCAAGCGTCGGGAAGCCGCCGGTCTGCTCGACCCGAAGGTCGGCCGTTCCCTGCACACCGTTGACTGCCGCTGCGACCTGGGCCGCCAACGTTCCCAACTGATCAAGATCGTCGCCGAACAGCTTGATCGCGACATCGCCGCGAACCCCGGCGATCAGTTCGTTGAAGCGCATCTCGATCGGCTGGCTGACTTCGAAGCCGTTGCCGACCAAGGTGGCCATCTTGGCCTCGACCCGTTTGATGACATCATCCTTGCTGTCGACCCCGGCCGGCCATTGATCCTCAGGCTTCAAGATGATGAAGGCGTCGGAGATGTTTTGCGGCATCGGGTCGGTAGCAACCTCGGCGGTGCCGGTCTTCGAGTAGATGAAGGCGACTTCGGGCAGCGAGGAGATCGCCTTCTCGACCCTCCTCTGCATGTCGAGCGATTGGTCGAGCGACGTCGAGGGGACGCGAAGCGCCTGCATCGATGCGTCGCCCTCGTTGAGCTGGGGAATGAACTCCTGCCCCAAAGTCATAAACAATAGTCCGGCGAGAACGAAGGTGCCAACACCGGCCAAAACCCATTTCTTCGGTCCCGCCACGACCTTTACCAGCAGCGGCTGGTAGCGGCGCTTGACCCAACGGATGGCGCCAACATCTTCTTCCGATACCTTGCCGCGGATCAGAACCGCGACCAGTGCCGGAACGAAGGTCAGCGATAGGATGAACGCGCTGATCAGGGCGAGGATAACGGTGATCGCCATCGGCGTGAACATCTTGCCCTCGACACCGCTGAACGTGAGCAATGGCGCGAACACCAGCAGAATGATGGCCTGGCCATAGATGGTCGGCTTGACCATTTCCTTCGATGCTTCGAACACTTCGTGAAGCCGTTCGGACAAGTTGAGCAAGCGGCCTTCGTGATGCTGTCGTTCGGCCAGGCGTCTTAAACAATTCTCAATGATGATGATCGACCCGTCGACGATCAGCCCGAAGTCCAATGCGCCGAGGCTCATTAGATTCCCCGACACGCCGTAGCGGTTCATGCCGATCGCCATCATCAGGAACGACAGCGGAATGACCAGAGCGGCGATGATCGCGGCTCGAATATTGCCCAGCAGCCAGAACAAAGCGACGATGACCAGGATGGCGCCTTCAACGAGATTCTTTTCTACCGTCGAGATGGTCGCGTCGACCAAGGACGAGCGATCGTAGAGCGCGGTCAGTCGAATTCCGGGCGGCATCGACTTCTTCAGTTCCTCAAGTCGCTCGGCGACCCCTTGGGCAACGATCCGGCTGTTCTCCCCGGCCAGCATCAGCGCAGTACCGATGACGACTTCCTTGCCGTTCATGGAGGCGGCACCGGTGCGAAGCTCGCCACCAAGTCGCACATTGGCGACATTGCCAACTGTGACTGGTACGCCATTTCTATTGGCGATGACGGTTCGGCCGATCTCGTCGATATGGCGAATACGAGCGTCGGCGCGGACCAGAAAGGCCTCGCCGCCGCGCTGGATAAAGTTGGCACCGACCGAAATATTCGCCTTTTCGAGCGCGTCGGCCAGTTCAGTGAATGATATGCCATAGGCCGCCAGCCGAGACGGGTCCGGCTGGACGATGAACTGCTTTTCATAGCCGCCAATACTGTCGACCCCGGCGAGTCCGTCTACCGAGCGGAGCTGCGGCCGGATAACCCAGTCCTGGATTGTGCGAATATAAGCAAGGCGCGAGACTTCGTCGGTCAGCCGCTCGCCCTCGATAGTCAGGTAGGAGCCATCGGGCTGGAAGCCGGGACGGCCCGGAATCTTCGGTGACTCCTTCGTCGCGGTCGGCGCATAGTCGACCGACCACATCAGCACTTCGCCGAGCCCCGTCGAGACCGGTCCCATCTTCGGCTGGACGCCATCCGGAAAAGCCTCCCCCGCTTGCGCGAGCCGTTCGGACACCTGCTGTCGGGCGAAATAGAGATCGACATCCTCGTCGAATACCGCCGTGACCTGCGCAAAGCCGTTGCGCGATATCGATCGGGTATAGTCGAGCCCCGGAATCCCGGCGAGCGCGGTCTCCATCGGGAAGGTCACCAGCCGCTCCATGTCGAGCGGGCTGAACTGTGGTGCGGCTACATTGACCTGCACCTGCTTGTTGGTGATGTCGGGAACGGCATCGATCGGCAGCCGGAACAGCTGGAACGCGCCGTAAACGGCGACCAGCAATGTGATGGCGATTACCGCCCAGCGAAAGCGAACGGAGACGTCGAGAAGGCGGTCGACCATGGTCAATCGATCCTGTCAAAAATGATAAGCGGGATGGCGAAAATGGAGAGCATCAATGCTCCGCCTCGCTCGCGCCCAGTTGGGATTTGAGAACGAAGGCACCCTTCGTCACGACCGTCTGGCCGGCACGAAGACCGTCAAGGATCTCGATCCGGCCACCACTGCGCGAGCCGACCGAAACGGCGGTTGCCTGAAAGCCGCCCTTGGTCTGGACGAACACCATGTCGCGCCCTTCGATCTGCTGGACCGCCTCTTCTGGCAGAATGATTCCGCTTTCCTGGCTTCCGCGGGGCGTGATTCGCACCCGCACGGCCTGTCCCTGGGTCAGCCCCCCGGGCGCGCCGCCAAGCTGGAGTACGGCGGTGGCGGATCGACTCTGCGGATCGAGTGAGGGAGTGACCGATCGCACTGTGGCGTCTACAAGCCCCCCATTCGGCAATTCCACCTTCGCCGAATCTCCCGGCCGAATCCGTTGCGCGTCGCTGACCGGAACCGAGGCGTCGATCTGAATCCGCCGCGGGTCGGACACGTTGAACAGTTCAGCACCTGCCGCGACATATGCTCCGAGTTGCGTGTCAGATTCGGTGATCCGGCCACTGATCGGGCTTCGCACGGCGAGGTAGCGCCCTCCGCCCGCGACCCCGGCCGCGGTGACGGCGGCGTTGGCGCGCTGCAAATCCGACTCGGCTGTCTGACGCGCTGCAATGGCGGCCTCCAAGTCCTGCCGCGAGGTGATCTTGGCATTGAACAGTCGTTGTTCGCGTGCCGCCGCCGCACGCGCGGCCTGCGCTCGAGCCGCGGCCGCGCTGCGATCCGCGACAAATTGCGCCGCGTCGCGGCTTTCGATCAATGCAACAGTTTCACCGGCCCCAACCGGGTCGCCGAGTCGCTTGTTGATCCGCACCACGGCACCGTCAGCGCGCGCGGTCAGCAATGCCCGCCCTTCTGGAGGAGCGGTCACCGTGGCTTGAGCCAGAACCTCTCCGATGAGTGATCCGGCAGCGACCTGCTCGAACGCGATGCCGGTCGCCGCAACCTTTTCGGCAGTCATCGGGATGAACCCTTCCGGGCCATCTTCTTCCTTTGCCTTGGCTTCCCCACCCTCCGCGGCGGGTTGTTCCACCGCTGCCGGCGGGTCGGACATCGTCCGGCCGATCAGGAGGCCACCCGCACCTGCCGCGACGGCAATTGCGGCGACGCCGGCAATCCAGCGGTTGCGGTCGTTCAATCGAATGATTTGCATGGTCATCGTTCCTATTGGGCCGCAATACGGGCGAGCTCGGCCACCGCCAGTGCGAGTTGGAGGCGGGCGTCGGTGAGGCCGGAGCGGGAGGTGGTGTAAGCATTTTGGGCGTCGAGCAGTTCGAGCAGCGACGATCGCCCTTCGCGGTAGGAAAGCTCGGTTAGTCGGAGCGCTTCGGCCGCTTCCGGCACGGCGGACTTTTCGAGCGCCTCGACACGGCGCTGGGCGGCATCCACGCTGGCGATGGCGTTACGGGCGCGGGCGGTGGTCGACGCCAGTGCGGTTGTCCGGCGCGCGTCGGCCGCCGCAAGGTTTTGCCGCGCAGCGTCGATATTGCCGCGGTTGCCGTTGAATATACGGAGCGGCATCGAAAGGCCCGCGACGACGCCGACATCGCCCGTCTCGCGAATGTGCCTCACACCCACGCCAACGGCGGGATTGAGTCGCCGTTCTGCGAGTTGCTCTCGAACGGCGGCCTGGGCGGCAATCCGTTCGGCATCGGCAAGTCGAACTTCGAGGCTGGTGCCGGGGACCACTTGCTGAGACGGGAAATCGGTCGTCTTTCCGATCACATTCTCCACCGGTAAGGTGACTCCAAACAGCGCCGCCAGCGATGAACGCGCCGCCAGTTCATCGGCCACCGCCGCTTCGCGCTCGGCCTGGGCCTGGGCCAATGCCGATCGCGCGCGCAGCGCCCTGAGCGGAGGGTCGCGCCCGGCATCGACCAGTATCCCGGCGACTCGTGCCAATTCTCGCGCGCGATCGACAGTCTCGTTTGCCTGAATGAGTTTCTCGCGCGCCGCGACGGCGCGGGCGAATTGTTCGCGCACCGAAAGCGAGAGATCGGCGCGAGCAATGGCCAGCCGAAGCCTTTGCGCGTCGAGCGCGGCACGGGCGGAACCGAGCCTCGCAGACCTGCGCCCGGCGAGATCGAGCCGCTGGTTGATCGCCAACGTCGTTTCGAGCGAACGCACACCCCTGAGTGAGCCGGTCCCGGCAAAATTCTCGACCTCAAGGCTAAGTTCCGGATTATCGCGGTATCCGGCCTGACGGATCCTTGCCTCGGCGGCGGCAACCTCCGCCTCCGCGGCGACGATTGCCGGCGATCGAGCGGCTGCCTCGTCGAGCGATTGGGCAAGATTCAGCGTCGATGGCAGCGGCCCTGTTCGCGGAAGGGGGAATATTGCTTGCGGTGGGGCGGGCGGCCCAATTTGGGGCCCGCTCATCGGCGAACCCACGCGAGGGCTAGCCGGTGTGCCGACTTGCGCATGTGCCGCGGGCGTGAAACCGACGAGCAGCATTGCGGTCGAGGCCGCAGCTGTAACAAACTTCATGAAAATAGACTCCTGACGATCGATACGAACCCGTCATGGACGGGAACGGCGGATCGTCAGGCGATTGGCGGCCTCAATACGGCGCCGGGTTCAGGCCCGGGCACGCCGACTTCTTGCCGCGACGCGGGCACTACCAAGGTCAAAGGTCCGAATTTGACAGTGCCCGGGTCAGTAGGCGCAGCGATTTGGTGTCCGCTGCACCCTGTATGGCAGTGCCCCACTCCCTGATGTTGACCGGACGGCACCTCGTCGCGGTCACCTTCAAAATGGCACGCGATTTGGGACGTCCCGGGATTGCAGTCGAAACGATCGGCCGCACGCGCCGACCCGCCGGTCCATACCAAAAGGACAAGCATCAAGGCGCCAATGATTGTGGTCCAACGGATCATTGATCGGGCTCGTAGCAGCAAGGAGCGTCCTTGGGAATGCCCTTGCCGCTGCACACTGGCAGTCCTCTTAAACGCACTTCGTTGGTTACGTCGAAAGTCGTGAATCCAGCCACGATTGCGGTCACCGCTGTACGCTGATGCACCCGCTCAAAAGCTCTCGAGGGCCCGAATAGCGCGGAGCACTATCGACCCGTCCACGCCTGACTATCGGCGCCTAGAACGCGCACGGACTCCTTTTTTCTTTGCTTTTGCCTGCGGGCTAGTCCCGCCCAATGGAGATTTCAGCGAGACGTTGCTGACGGGCTCGATGTGACGGCGCAGACCGTTATTCGCGGCGGATATGACACCGGCGAAGGTTTTTCGTAACGATTGCTTGCCCAGCCGAGCAATCATGCCCCGACATCGAATTGAATGCGTTAGCCTAGTCCCGTTGCGGGTCGCGTGGACTCGAAAACGCTCTTCGAAACGAAACAGCCAGCCGATACGGAACGACCATGTGATCGCATTGGGTTCGTCGAACTCAGTGATCGTTGCCGACGTCCACACACGCTTTATGATTCGACTGGAGTATGCCCATTGGATCTCGGAGCCCAATGCTGCGGAGCCACGCACAGCGACGTACGGGTTCCATTCTGGATAGGCCGCGAAGTCTACCAAAGCCTCCCAGACCCGACGGGGCGGTGCTGAAATTTCTATATCAGCGCTAGACTCGATCATCACGTCGCTCCCGGCAGGGTCAGATGGCCAGTGAATAGCCGCACAGAGGGTCAGCTTAGCGCCAAAATACAAGCCCTTCAAAACCGCAAGTTACGGATGAAATATTGCCTGGGCCGATCGTATCCGACCGTTCCATCCGAGGCAATTCTCGCGCGCTTGTCCTATGGCAACAAGTTTCACTCGGCGGGGGCTGGTGCCGCCCGGTGGTCTTTAAACGCGAGCAGCCGAAGTGCGTTGAATACGACGACCAGGGTCGAGCCCTCGTGTGCCAGGACCGCTGGCCCGATGCCCAGTCCCAGGATGGTGGCGGGCAGAAGCACAGCTACGACGCCGAGGCTCACATAAAGGTTTTGCCGAATGATCTTGCCCGTCTGACGACTGAGACCAACTGCAAATGGCAGATGCCCAAGGTCGTCCGCCATTAGAGCGACGTCAGCAGTCTCCAATGCGACATCAGACCCCGCAGCGCCCATCGCAATTCCGACTGTTGCATTGGCCATCGCAGGTGCATCGTTGACGCCATCGCCGACCATCGCGACCTTCGCCTCACTCTTTAATTTCTTGATCGCATTGACTTTATCTTGGGGCATTAAGTCACCCCAGGCCTCGTCAATCCCGACTTGCTTGGCGACTGCATCAGCGACGCGCTGGTTATCGCCAGAGATCATGATCATTCGCGAGATGCCGAGCCGACGCAGTTCCTTAATCGTCGCGATAGCGGCATCTCGCGGAGTATCCATTAAGCCGATCACGCCTAGATAACGCTCGGCCATCCGCACTGTCATCGTTGTGCGGCCACCACTCTCCAGTCGTTCGATTGCGCTTTTGACTTCTTCCGGAAGCGGAGCGCCTTGGACCTCGCCAAACAATTTGGGGCTGCCGATATGGACCAGCTTGCCGTCGACAGATGCTTGCACCCCGCGACCGGTGATACTGCGCAGATTGGAGGCTGCCGGGATTGCCGAATCACCCAGGCGCTCGCGCCCGCCGACACTTATGGCGGCAGCAAGGGGATGGTCGCTGAGCGTCTCGACAGCCACTGCAACGCGCAAGAGCTCTGCCTCGTCCACACCCGCAGCGGGCGCCAGGTCAGTAATTTGTGGGCGTCCTTCGGTCAGCGTACCCGTTTTGTCGAACGCGATGGAAGTCAGCGCGCCGAGATTTTCCAGTGGGCCCCCGCCCTTTACCAGAACCCCGCCGCGGGCAGCACGCGCTATCCCGGAAAGCACGGCGCTGGGCGTGGCGATCGCCAGTGCACAGGGGCTAGCAGCAACCAATACGGCCATTGCCCGATAGAAACTGTCGCGGAACGGCTCGTCGACGACCACCCATGCGAACATCAAGGCGACGACAAGTACGAGAATCACTGGGACGAAGATCCGCTCGAACTTGTCCGTGAAAAGCTGCGTCGGCGACTTTTGGGCTTCCGCCTCTCCGACCATTTGCACGACTTTTGATAGCGTGGTGTCTTTCGACAGACGGGTGACCTGGACTTCGATCGCGCCCGATCCGTTGATCGTTCCTGCAAAAATCCGGTGCGCCGATTCAACCTTGTCCGGCTGTGCGGCGGCGAGAGCAGCGTCGGCCACCGGTCGCTTGTCTACCGGGATGCTTTCTCCGGTGACGGGAGCCTGATTGACGCTCGAATCGCCGACAACGACGAATCCATCGGCAGGCATGCGCTCGTTGGGCTTGACCAGTACGGTGTCGCTTACCACGAGCTCCTCAACGGGCACCTGGGAAGTCTTGCCGTCGCGCCGGATGACGGCCGTTTGCGGAGTAAGCTCCGCCAGCGCCTCGATCGCGCGCTTGGCCCGGCCCATTGCATAATGTTCCAGCGAATGACCAAAACTGAAAAGAAACAGGAGCAATGCGCCCTCTGCCCATGCTCCGAGCGCCGCGGCACCGGCCGCGGCAACGAGCATCAGCGTGTCGATCTCGAATTTCCCGCCACGCAGCGAATCGAACGCCTCGCGCAGTGTGAAAAATCCACCGAACACGTAAGCGCTGACATAGAAGCCGAAGGGCACCCAGTCTGAGACCGTCATGGTCTTCTCGATGAAAAAGCCCGTCGCTAGCAGTCCACCGCAGATCAGCGCGAAAAAGAGCTCCGTATTTGCGCCGAATATTCCTCCGTGCGCATGGTCATCCCCACTCGCACCATGTGCGTGACCCTCATGCCCCTTCGAAACTTCATTCTTGATCGGGGTTTCTGCTGGAGCACTGTCCGCCAACCCCGGTGTGGAGTCAGAGCCAGATACTTCGACCCCCATTCCGGACAATAGGCCGCGGATCTGGGCCGCTGATGTTTTTTCGCGATCAAAGTCGGCGCTGATCGCCCCCGCGGCGGACGCGTGAGCAGCAACGACGCCCGGCATTCGCAGCAGACGTTCGGTTACGGTGCGCGCGCGGCGCTGGTTGGAAAGCCCAGCAACGTTCCAGCGGAGGTGCCCGAACTGGCCGGTGATCTTGGCCCCGACGCTTTTGGTGATCTCGCGTATTCTCTGAAGCGAAAATACGTCGGAGTCGAAATGAACGCACAGCCGAGCAGGTTCGGAGTCGGTGGCCTCGACAACGTGGGCATCAATAACCCCGTCGCGCGCGCTCAGATTTTCCACGAGCCGGGTGACGCATGTGTCTGCCGGACCATCGATGTCGGGCAACAATATCGGCAGTTCAACCCGCAGCTTGTTGTTCATTTGAATAATCCTTGGTCGTTCGTCTCATGCCTCGTTTGCGAAGGCTCGGCTCGCCACTGCCTTGCATCCTTCGGTGAGAAATCGCGATACCCCTCAGGCGGACGATCCAAAATTTTCGTTAGTTCCGGGCTGCTCGATCTGGTCTCGACGCTGCAGCGCGTGCGCGACCAGCGCGAATATCAACGCCCA
>JAZKHF010000011.1:0-2968 GCA_040385545.1 Pseudomonadota bacterium | reverse complement strand
CCGGTCGAACGCCATCGTGCTTCCGCCCGTGACCTTCGCCGCCAATATTATGAAAGCGAACAAGGTCATCGATGCGATGACGAAAGCCGCGAGTATTCCGGTGTCGATTGACGGCTTTGGTATTGGACTCGGAACAGTGGGTCGCATCGATATGTCGCTTGGATGGCGTGGCACGGTGTCGGGTCCCCCTGAATCAATCGGCAACGCGACACTCGGGTATTTGGTTCATCCACAGATGAACATCCGTTTGCCGACATGCTGGTGCGCCCGCTTGAAGGGGACGGCCAGGTGATTGATCCGGTCATTGGGAAGATCGCCGACAGAGCTTCTGCCTAGCAGAACGAAAAAGCCGGCTGCGAAATGAGTCATGCTCATCTCCCAGCCGGCCATCTATACTCTTACAGTCGCTTCAAGCTTCGAAGCAGATCACGGGGTCAGTTATTAGTATCCACCATGTCCTCGATGACGCTGCTGGTTGCGATAGTATTTGCGCAGGTGCTTACGCTCCTGACGAGGGCTGTGATACGCATGCGGGTTGTTTGAGTAGCGGCTTCCATAGGCAACGTTGCCATAGTTACCGCCATAACCGTAACTGGGCGCTCGGCCATAGTAGCCCTGCTGGCCGTAATAGCCTCGGGGCTGACCATAATAGCCTTGGCCATAATAGCCTTGGGGCTGACCATAGTAGCCCTGCTGGCCATAATAATTGCCGCCGTAGTAGCGCTGGTTCTGACCGTAATAGCCACCATATTGGCGCGACCGACCGCTGCCAGCCAAAGCCACACCGATAGCGACACCGGCGAGACCTGCCACCACCGCAGTACCAGAATTATTATTGTTCCGATGTCGGTCGTGGTATTGCCGTGCCTGCGCGGGAGACGCAGCAAACATCATGCCTCCGATTGCAGCAGCTGCAGCAGTTGTTCCGAACAGTTTCATTTTCTTTCTCCTCGGCGCGACATGGGCATTCACCACCATTTCGCTCGACAATGCACATCGGCTTTTTCGAGTGAACCCCTAATGAACATTGACAAATCTCTGGAATTGGACGCCCGAAGGAGGTAAGCAGGCGGTGTTTCTCTTGATGGAGACAGGCTATGCGTAGGCGTTCACTTGGAACCATGTTTCTCGGCGCGGGGTCGGCACTGTTGCTCGGAGGATGTGCGACCGTTCCGCGCTATTCCTATTACCAAGTTGCGGGGTCCCAGGCGCGGTGCCCGCCTCGCCGGTAGCTGGGCCTGGTCAAATTCCAGCAACTACAGGGGGGGCACCCGTTGGCGCAACGGCCGGTCAGTCTCCCTCCACCTGCATCATTGCGGTGTCCGAGCGGGGCTACGGCGGATATGACGGTGCATATTACCCACGCTACCGAAATTATCGCTATGGCCTCGGTTACGGTAGCTCGTTCGGTATAGGCATTGGCCTTGGCTCCCGCCACCACCACCATTCTTCTCGGGGTCACCACGGCGGCCACAGACGACATTGATGTCAAACTGGCTTGGGCGGCAACTGGCTATGACATCAAACCCGGCACGGCCATGGCGCAGGAGCCGCTACTCGGCTCCGTTCGACAATCTTCGCGGGCGTTTTTGAGCGGGGAGGGGCCCTCATTGACGAACAGTGGGCCCTGTCTGGCCCACCCTACACAAGAGAGCGGGCGATCTTTCGGGAAGCCAATTACCACGATCGCAAGTTGGCGGGCGAACCCGCTGGTCGCTCCGACTAGTGGCTCGCAAAAACACGCGTCTTTCCGGCTCGATCAAACAAAATTGTCTGGAAGGGTTCCTTGTGATCCCCATGCTCCATGCCCGGTGCACCGGCGGGCATTCCCGCAACCGCAATACCAGCAGCATCCGGTTTTTCTCTCAGCAGACGAGCGATGTCTTCGGCCGGCACGTGGCCTTCCAGCGTGTAACGACCCACGCTCGATGTGTGGCACGACCGAAGGTTCGCAGGGACACCGGCCCGCGTTGCCTCCGCAGAAGGATCACCATTCTCTACCTTGACGATGTGTCCAGCTTTACGAACATGATCGATCCACTTTTCACAGCAGCCGCATGTCGGCGATTTAACGACATTGACCACGGCGGCCGCCGCAGGCGAAGTCGCGCCCAAGGCAGCAAGCGATGCTCCCGCGACGATCAATAGCTTTTTGCGTAGTTTCATTTCGCTGCTTTGAGCTCTCGAGTATGTCCCCTCGCTGAATGCCAAGCCATCAACGCCCCTCGCTTGGCTTGCTTAGAAGCAAATCTTGTCGCTGCGTGAGTAGCCGTGGCGTCGGCCACGAAATTCATAAACCAGATAAGAAACTGAAGAGCCCAAACGTTTGCCGGAGGTTCGAGACGGCAGGCATGCGCAAAGCCCATGGCCATTTAGCGCGGCCCTGGAGCTTCTTTTTGTCGCCGAAGGTCAGCTAACACGAATAGCAAGAGGCCACCGACCACAAACATGTCGGCAGCGTTGAATGTAGGCCAGTGATACGCATCCCAATGGATATCAATGAAGTCACGGACGGCTTCAAACCGAAGGCGGTCAATCACGTTGGCAAGAGCGCCGCCAATGGCTGCACCCAAGCCAAACGCCTCAGACATGGAGGAGCTTTTGATAAGGAGGATCACAAGCCAGCCCGAAATAACGAGGGCCACGGCTACAAGCAGCCAGGGCGCGATCCCATTCGCCAGCCCAAAGGCCGTCCCTTCGTTCCAGCCGGGCAGAATCGAAAGGAACGGGGCTAGGATTAGCTCGTCACCGGGCGAAAACGTCGCGAAAACGGCTGCTTTGGAAATTTGGTCGACCAGGAGTGCCGTGGCAACTGCAGCAGCGCCAGTGATTGTCGTAAAACGATTCCCCCTTGCTATTCTCTCGCTCCGCAATTTCATGCATGGCCTTTTGTTTCCGAGCATTGCCGACAGGGCTCGTCTTGGTGGAGAAAGCAGGTCCTGGGCTGACTGGACGCCGTCGCTAGCGC
>JAZKHF010000010.1:0-14942 GCA_040385545.1 Pseudomonadota bacterium | reverse complement strand
CTTGGCGATTTCCTCATAGCTCGCCCCCGCGCGGCGCATCGCATGTTCGTTGGCGCGAGTGCCGCCGAACACGAGGTGGGTATGGCAATCGATCAGCCCCGGCGTGACCCAGGCGCCGCGCAAAGCGACCACTTCGCGCGCGCGAAAGCCGGCCAGTTCGGTACGCTTGCCGACTCGGACAATCCGCCCGCCATCGATTCCGATCGCGGCATTGGGGAACAGGCCGAGCGGATTGCCCGGCGCTGGAACCATCGTTGCGACGTGGCAATCGGTGAGGAGGCGGTCCCACATAGGCATGGCAATGGGCGGCGGGGCTGCTAATCGTCAAGCATGAGCTGGCCCAATCTTTCCGACCTTCTCGTCAACGCAGATTGTGAGGCCCCGATCGGACTGGTCGGCGCGCCGCTCGCCGCCGGGTCTGTCACGCCGGGGCGATGCGATCTTGCCCCTGCCTTGCTTCGTGCGACCTTTAAGCGGATCGGACGCTACGACATCGAGAGCGGACGTGAGTTGGCGACTCTGGTCGCCGATCATGGCGATGCCGCGATCGACGGAATGACGATCGAGCAGGCAACCGCACCGATCCGCGAACGCGCAGCGGCGAGCGTGGAACGGCACGACCTCACCTTGCTGGTCGGCGGCAATAATGCGGTGACCCGTCCGGGTGTTCACGCGATCGGGCTGCCGCTGGAGCAGATCGGCCTGATCACGCTCGACGCGCATTTCGACCTTCGCGACACCGATGAGGGACTTGGCAACGGCAACCCGGTGCGCGCGCTTCGCGAGGACGGACTGCCCGGGCGCAACATTGCGCAGATCGGTCTGGCTCCATTCGCCAACAGCGCCGCGATGCATCGCGACGCGACCGACGGCGGGCATCTGGTCGTGACCATCGGGGACGTCCGACGGAGCGGGATCGAGGCCGCGATCGACCGTGCATTCGACCATGTCGCGCATTGCGCCACCATCGTGGTCGACTGCGATATCGACGTGATCGACCGGAGCCAATTTCCCGGTGCGCCGGGTGCCAGGCCGGGCGGAATGACCGCCAGTGATTTCTTCCTAGCAACGAGACGTCTCGCCGCCGAACCG
Source organism: Pseudomonadota bacterium (assembly GCA_040385545.1). Classification (GTDB taxonomy): domain Bacteria; phylum Pseudomonadota; class Alphaproteobacteria; order Sphingomonadales; family Sphingomonadaceae; genus Sphingomicrobium. The sequence continues at coordinate 13,850 of JAZKHF010000010.1, read as the reverse complement.
CGCGTGAAGCTGATCGACTTGACCGAATGGGACCCGCCGCTCGACCCCACCGACCTGAGCGCGCTGACGGCTGCACGGTGGATGGCCGAATGCCTTGCCGGTTACGAAGAGAGACGCGACTGACGGCGTATCTCTAGAGCAGCGTCACCCCCAGATCGGGACGACTTTAGCATGACCTGAAAGATTGACTCAGGTTAAATATGGTTTCACCAATGTTAACGCGCGTTTAAGCGAGTCGTTCGCGGCACGGTCGAATCGCGCGTCCATGATTGGGGGATCGTGTATGGGGGCTCGGCTGTATTTTTCCGCGTTGGGGGCCTTCACTGCCGGTACCGGTTTGTTGGCGGCGGCATCGGCATCGGCACAGTCGATCGCACCGACCCGGGATGAACTGACCCGGCCCCAGACCGGCGCTGCGCCGCCAAAATCGACCCTGAACATCGTCGGCGGCGTCGAACGGTCGCCCTGCCCCCTGGCCAATCCCGAATTCGCCGATGTTCGTGTCCAGCTGACCGATGTTCAGTTCAACAATCTGAAGGGCGCGTCGGCCGATGAAATGCGCCGCACATGGGCCGATTACGCCGGATCGGACCAGCCGGTGTCGATCATCTGCGAAATTCGCGACCGTGCCGCGACCTACCTTCGCGACAAGGGTTATCTTGCCGCGGTGCAGGTGCCGACCCAGCGGATCGAGGGCGGTGTCGTGCGGCTGGAGGTGCTGTACGCCCGCGTGACGACGGTTCGAGCCCGCGGCCAGACCGGCGGTGCCGAGGCCAAGCTGGCTGGATACCTCAACAAACTGACCGAAGACGAGGTGTTCGATCGCAACCGCGCCGAGCGTTACCTGCTGCTGGCGCGCGACATCCCCGGCTATAACGTCCAGCTGACGCTGAAACCGGCGGGCACCGGGCCGGGCGAACTGATCGGCGAAGTTTCGGTCATCCGCCAGCCCTTTTCGCTCGATGCGGTCGTCCAGAATCTTGCGGCTAGCGAGACGGGGCGCTGGGGTGGTCAGTTGCGCGGACAAGTCCACGGCCTGACCGGGCTTGGCGATTCGACTTTTGTGTCGGCTTACTCAACGCTCGATTTCAAGGAACAGCAAATCGTCCAGTTCGGCCACAGCTTCCGGCCGGGCAGCGAGGGGCTGACGGTCAGCGGCCAGTTCACCTATGCCTGGACCAAGCCTGGAATCGACGGCAACCCGGGCGATCCCGACATCAAGGCGCGGACATTGTTCGCGACGCTCGGCCTGTCCTATCCGCTGATCCGCACCCAGTCGCACAATCTGACGCTCGGCGGGGGGTTAGATTTCGTCAATCAGAAGGTCGATTTCATCGGCCCATTGACCCGCGACCGGCTCCGTGTTGCCTTCCTGCGCGCCGATTTCGATGCGGTTGATCTAAAGTCGCGGCGACCCGGTTGGCGGGTCGGCGGCGGGATCGAGTTCCGCAAGGGCCTCGATATATTCGGGGCAAGCGAACGCTGTTGCGACCCGGGCGACACGCCGCCGAGCCGAGCCGACGGCCGCGCCACCGGAACCCTTATCCGCGCCAATGCTTATGGCGAACTGGCACTTGGCAAGTCGCTTGCCCTGGCCGTCAGCCCGCGGGTCCAAATCGGCTTCGATCCACTGCTGAGCTTCGAGGAATTCACCGCCGGCAACTACACGGTCGGGCGCGGCTACGATCCGGCGACGATCACCGGCGACAGCGGGGCGGGCCTTTCGGTCGAACTGCGCGGACCGCGCGTGTCGCCGTTCAAGCGATCGCGATTCCTGGTGCAGCCATATCTGTTCGGCGACGCGGCCTGGGTGTGGAACAAGAAAAGCGGGTTGGACATTTCGTGCGGCGCCGATCCCGGCCTCCCCATTTGCGATGACCCCCAGCATCTGAAGTCGGCTGGTGGCGGACTTCGCGCCGCGCTCGACGAGCGGCTGGCGATCGATGCCGCGGTCGCGGTTCCGCTCGAGCGGGCCGGAATCGACAATCGCCGCGGAAGCCCACGCTTCCTGATCACGCTGACCTCACGCCTGCTGCCCTGGAGCTTCTGATGCGCAACCTGACCTTGAAGTCGCGCCGTACCCGGACGAGTTGCTCGGTGATTGCACTCGCCACCGTATTGGTGGTCGGCGCCACCCCGGCGGCGGCGCAAAGCTTCCTTGGCAGCGGCAGCTTCACGCACAATGGCGGGGGCAGCGCCGGGATCACGACCGCGCCCAATCTGACCACGATTACGGTCAATCCGGGAAGCACGGTCATCGACTGGAGCCCGAACGACACGGGGATCGGTGGGGGAACGATCAATTTCCAGCCGGCAGGCACGACCGCGAACTTCCTGGGCAGCGGCAATTTCGCGGTGCTCAACCGGATCAACCCGGCGGACTCGACCCGTTCGATCAGCATGAACGGGACGATCCAGACGCTTGCCCTGGGCGCTGCGGCGGCAGCCAACGGCAGCCTGTATTTCTACACGCCCGGCGGTTTCGTGATCGGTGCCAATGCGATCATCAACGTCGGATCCCTGGTGTTGTCGGCATCACCCATCACGGTCGATGGCAATGGCACGTTTATCAACGGCGTGGACCGATCCGTCACCTTCGGCCAGGCCAGCCAGACCGCGGCGCAGATCAGCATCGCCAGCGGCGCGCAGATCAACGCGCTCGCCAATACCGGCAGCTATGTCGCCGTGGTCGCGCCGAACGTCATCCATAACGGGACCATCAACAACAGTGGGTCGACGGCGCTGGTCGCGGCGGAAGCGGCGACGATCAACTTCTCGCCCGACGGCCTGTTCGACATTCAGGTCACGTCGGGGACGAGCAGCACTTTCGGGATTTCGACCACCGGCAACATCGGCGGCGCGGCGAGCAGTGGTGCGGGTGTCAATCATCGCATTCACCTGGTCGCGGTGCCCAAGAATCAGGCACTGACCATGGTGATCGGCGCTGGGGCCGATCTTGGCTTTGATGTCGCCGGTGCGGCCAATGTCGACGGCAATGCGATCGTGCTGTCGGCGGGTTATGACGTGGTTGACGGGGTCGCCGGAACGGTGCGGTCCGCGGGCGGCGGGAGTGGTAATTCAAACATCAGCGCCTTCAACTTCAACGCAACTTCCGCGTTAAACGCGGCGGCAACCAACAACATCGACATGGGATCGACAATCGGGGCGAGCGTCTTCAGTTCGGCCGTCACGCTGCGCGCCCCGAACGAGGCCTTGCTCCGCGCCACCGGCGCCAGCGCCTCCCTACAGATCCTTGGTAACGTATCGATTTCGGCGGATCGTACCATCGCGGCCGGATCGAGCGGGACGGCGGGGCTGGCGGCCTTTTACAGCACTGACGGCGGATCGATCACCGCCGGGCAGGACTTGACGGTCACCGCCGACGCGACAGGTGCGGGAAGCCTTGTTAGCGGCGTTGCCGGCGGATCGGCAACGGGCGGCAGCGTTCGTGTTCAGACTCAGACCGGCGGCGAACTCACCATCCTCGGCGATTCGATCTTTCGAGCCGACGGAACGGGGGGCGACGCGCTTACTTTGGGTGCTGCCGGCGGACAGGGAAGAGGCGGCGCTATCCAGTTCATGACCTTCGATGACAGCTCTACGGTCGTGGCTTCCGGAAATGTTTCAGCGAGCGCGACTGGCATAGGCGGCGCATCGTCGCTGTCAGGAACTCCGGGCGCTATTGGCCGTGGCGGGACGATGTCTATCGGAGCGCAATCAACCAACAGCAGCTTCACGCTCAATGGCGATCTCTCCGTGATCGCCGACGGACAAGGCGGAGCTGCGCTTGGCGCAGGTGTCAATGGCGGAAGCGGCTTCGGCGGATCGATCTTCATCACTGCGCGAACGAGCGGTGCGGCAACACTGATTAATGGTAATGTAAACGCGTTCGCGAATGGCTACGGCGGCATGTCCGGTGGTGAGGGATGCCTTACGTGCACTGGCACAGGCGGTGCCGGGACAGGTGGCGAAATTCAGTTTTCGACGTCGACCGGAGCCGCTGGAACAGCGCTAAGAATCAACGGCGACATCATCGCCTCTACCGAAGGTCGTGGCGGCTACGGCATCATTGGCGGCGGGACAGGCACAGGCGGCACAACGTCGTCCACTTATGCTTCTGCAAGTGCCATCACGCTCAATGGCGATGTCGATTTCTTGGCGCTTGGCTACGGCGGCGATTCCGATAACGGCAATGGCGGTACCGGGACCGGGGGCCGCGCTTTCCTTGGTGCGCAGACCGGCGCGACCGGAACGCTCACCGTGACCGGCAATGCATCCACCGACGTATCAGGCTTTGGTGGGGACGCCCTTGGCTCCGGAACTGGCGGTTTTGGCCGGGGCGGCCAGACGGACAATGGCGGCAGCGCGGGCACGATCAATTTCCAGGGTAACTTCACTGGCTTAGCCATGGGGACTGGCGGAAGTTCCGCCAGCGGTACTGGCGGATTCGCGCTAGGCGGCGACGGCTGGGTCGACGCGTTTGGCGCGACCATCACGATCAATGGCGATTATTCGATGGATGTCAGCGCGGTCGGCGGCGACGGCGCGACTGGCGGCAATGCCACCGGCGGCAACGGCTATCTGTCGGCGATTACCGGCCTGACGCTGGATGGCGACGCCACCGTGACGTCGAACGGATCAGGCGGCAACAGCTTCTTTGGACCCGGCGGCAATGGACAAGGTGGCTTGGCGTTGATCCGGGCGTCGGCCGGCGCGACCCTGACAATCGGCGGCGACGCGACGGCCATTGCCGATGCGTTCGGCGGCTACACCTATGACTTTAGCGACGGCGTCGGCGGGGATGGCGTCGGCGGCACCGCACGGATTCAGGCCTTCACTACCCCGGCTGGAAGCGGCACGATCGATATCGAGGGCGGCGCGACCGTCTCGGCCAATGGCAACGGCGGCGATTCCTATTCTTTCGTCGATGGCGTGGCGGGCGACGGGACGGGTGGCACGGCGCAGCTTTATGCCATCGGCGGCACGCTCACCGTTGGTAATGGCCAGACCAATGGCGGCGCTTCGTTGTCCGCCGATGGCTTTGGCGGCGATTCCGAAAATGGCTTCGGCGGGAACGGCACCGGCGGGACACTGGCCGAGATTGCGGCGGTCAATGGCGATATCACGATCGCCGGCTTCGCATCGGTTTCGGCAAGCGGCGAAGGGGGCGACGGATACATCGGCGGCGATGGCCTGGGTAGCGGCGACACCACCAATGAAGACCAGGCCTTATGGACCGGCGGCGCTCGCATTTTTGCTCAAAATGGCGACATCGTCATCGACGGCGGAGCCGGCGTTTCGGCCGTCGGAACCGGCGGTGACGGCGGTCTGGACGAAAATGGTTATGAAGGCGATCTGGGCGGCAACGGCGGCAGCGGAACCGGCGGCTGGGCAACGATTCACTCGGCCAATGGCAATGCCGGGCCGAGCTCGATCAGCATCGACAGCGGTATCCTGGAGACCAGTGGTTTCGCGATCGTCACTGCTCGCGGAGTCGGGGGCAATGGCGGCGATGGCGCCAGCGGAAATGCGGGTGGCGATGGCGGCGACGGCGGTGCGGCAACCGGCGGACGGGCTTCGATCACCGCGGCGGCGGGCAACGGTGCCGTCAATATCGGTGTCGCCGATCTCGATGCGACGGCGCTTGGCGGTAGTGGCGGTCGCGGCGGCAATGGCGATGGACTGCCCGGCGGCGATGGCGGCAATGGCGGCGATGCAACCGGCGGAATCATCAATGTCGGGACCGAAAGCGGATCGGGTCAGTCGGCGGGGGTCAATAATGGCGTCGGCACCTATGGAAGCATCTTCGCCGATTCCAGTGCCACCGGGGGTAGTGGCGGCGACGGCAACTTCGGGTCGACCAGTGGCGCCGGCGGAAACGGCGGCGATGCGACCGGCGGCGCGTCGATCCTGCTGGTGCGCGGATCCTTGCTGGATGTCGATAACGTCTCGCTGTTCGCCAATGCCACCGGCGGCAATGGCGGCGCCGGAGATGGTGAAACCAGTGCGGACGGCAATGGCGGCAATGCCACGATCGGCGGTGATTTCGGCATTGGCGTAATCGTCACCGGCCGATTCCTGATCCCGACCCAGCGCGGAACACTCGACGCGGGGAGCATAAACGGCACCGCCATCGCCACGGCCGGGCTCGGCGAGATCGACGGGCTCAGCCAGACGCTCGGCGGCAATGGCATCTTCTTCTCCAACGCCGATGGCGCCATCGGGTCGATCGACTTCCTGGTGCAGGCCGACGGTTCCGGCATCGGCGCGATCCCCGATCCGGTGGTCGTCCGCAACGGCGATGTCGAGATTGAAGGCCTGTTCCGCTACATCACCAGCGGCAGCCTGTCGCTGTATGTCGACAATGGCAGCCTGACGGCGGGCGACATCATCTGGCAGGCCGCGGACTTCGCGCCCGACGTGCAATATGGCGTTCCCGAAACCGTCGCGGGCACGTTCTTCGCCGGCAGCTTCGACATTTCGACCCAGAATAATTTCCTCACCACCGCCAATCTGGACAGTGTCCAGTCGCTGACCATCGTCGCACCGGGCGCGATCCAGATCGGCAATGTGACGGGCGACAATGACATCACGCTGACCGCCCAGAGCGGCGAAATCGAGATCGGCAATGTCGACGCCGGCGGGGGCGTAAGTCTCGACGCCGACGACTTCGTCTCCACGGGCAATGTCGTCGCCAATGGCACGATCGAAATCAATGCCGGTTCGACGATCGGCGTGGGCACGATCCTCAACAACGGAAACACCAGCCTGCTGGCCGGTGTGTCGATCAATGTCGGCGCAATCGATTCGGGCAGTGGAGCGGTTCAGCTGATCAGCGGCACGGCGTCAATCGACGGCGATGTCGTATCGGCCGGGTCGATCTTTGCCGACAGTGGCGACGATCTGTTCCTCGGCAATCTGACCGCGCCCGGCGATATCGAATTGGTGGCCGCCGGCGACATGATCATCGGCAATGCCCTGGCCGGTGAGTATATCGACCTCGACGCGGGCGGCTATATCGACGGCGGCAGCATGACCGCGGGCGCATCGGTCTATGCCGCCGCGGTCGAGTCGGTCGACTTCCTCGATGTTTCGGCCGGGATCGTCGACCAGTCCTTCAACGAGGGCGTCGAATATAATGTCGGAATCCTGGCCGGCACCACGATCGAGACCGGCGACATCGCAGCGCGGGACAGCATCGGGCTGGGCGCCATTGGCGATATCTACACCGGCAGCATCGACGCCGGGAACATCTTCCTGGCGCTGGGCGGCGGCAACATGAGCTTCGGCGAGATCAATGCCGGGGCCACGACCTACCTTGCCGACGATTCGATGATCGCGCTCGGCGGCGATCCGACCGACGGCGATTTCGACCCGACCCCGATCCTCGCCGCTGCTCCGACCCCGACTGGGGGATCGATCGAGCTACGCGGTCCGGTCACCACCGGCCGCTTCGTTGCCGCGGCAGGCGGAACGATCGGCGGATCGACGATCGATTCCGATAGCTCGATCTATACCGTCAGTGGCGGTGACACGGACCTGACCGATCTGGATGCAGGAAGCTTCATCTTCCAGCGTTCGTCGGGGGTCATCACCGAAAACGATTTGAATGCGGGTGGATACATCGACGTCCGCGCGTCAAATGGGCTGGACCTCGGCAACCTGATTGCCGGCGACTATATCGATCTGCGCTCGAACGGTGCGATCGGACTTGGCGATGCGACGTCGGGTGAAACCATTTATCTGCTGAGCGGAACATCAATCACCGGCGGCGATTTGACCGCGGGCGATTCGGTACTTGGCGAGACCAACGGCGCGATCCAGCTTGGTAACATCTCCGCCGGAATCACCGATCAAAGCTCGGCTGAAGGTGCCGAATATGCAGCGCGCTTCTCGTCGGGCGCCTCTGTCACCACCGGAAACGTCACCGCGCTCGGACGAATCGGGCTCGGCAGCGTAACCGACACGACAACCGGCAATCTCGATTCGGGCGAAGGCCTGATGGCGCTTATCGGCGGCAATTTGACGACAGGCGCGATCGAGGCCGACGATTATGTCTACATCGCCAACAATTCGATGGCCGCGCTGGGCGGCGAATTCCTGACCTTCGACCGGACACCGATCCTGGCGCTCGCGCCGGTCGCGACGGGCGGGTCGATCGTCATCGGGGCGGTCAACACCGGCGATTTCGACGCGGCGGCAGGAACGACATTCACGGGAACGACGATCAATTCCGGCAACCAAATCAATGCGTCCAGCGGCGGCAATATGACGCTTGGCGACCTGTTTGCGAACAATGACATCAGGCTGACCAGTGGCGGCAATATCGTGACCGGCAACATCGAGTCCGGCGACGATATCGGAATTTTCGCGGATGGTTCGATCACCACCAACGAGATTCTGGCTTATGACGACATCACTGTCGACGCGGGCACAAGCATCACGACCGACGGCATCACCGGCAATACGATCGATCTGCTTGCCGGTGGCGCGATCAACACCGGCGATCTGCTGACCCAGGATTTCTTCTTCGGCGAACTGCAGCTTCAGCCGGGGGCGAGCATTACCGTCATCGCCGGGGGCGACGTGAGCACGGGAACGATCGATTCGATCGATGGCGTTTATGTCGAGGCCGGCGGATCAATCACCAGCGGCAACATCGTCGCCAACGACGTGGTCGGGCTGTACGCGGCCGGCAATCTCAGCGTCGGCACGATCAACGCGGGCGCCGATTTGGTTGCATTGGTCGGGGACGATGCCACCTTCGGGGCAATCACCACCCCCGAACGCTTCTTCCTCGGCGGATATGGCATGTTCGCCCTGGTTAACGACGGCGAAAGCTATGATCCGGGTGCGGTATTCGACACTGAACAGAAAAGCTCCACTGGCGGTTCAGCATCCTTCACCGGTGCTTCTTCGGTGGAGAGCTTCGAGGCGTATGTTGGCGAAGACACGACCATCGCATCCCTCACGGCCTCGGATTTCGCGAGCCTGGACACCGGCGATCTGTTGTCAATCAGTGGTGCGATCAGCGGGGGCTATATCACGCTGACGTCAAGCGACATTGCGATTGGCCAGTCCGCGCAGATCAACGCACCGGAGGGAATCAGCTTCCTCTCCATCAATTCGGTCGGCACCTTTATCGGCGACGATCTTCCTGGAGAAACGGGCTATCGGCTCAGTCAAGCCGAGGTTGATCGAGTCAACGCCAACCAGCTGGAATTCGAAGTACAGACCGAGCGTGGCGCAGCGGGGCTGATGCGCCTTGGCAATTTGGACCTGGAAGTCAGTCCGGGCGCCGAAGACGACGGCAATGTCGAATTCTCGATTTCGAGCGAGGATGAGGAAGGCGGCACCGGGATCATCAGAGTGGTGGGCGACGTCAACGTCACCTTGGGCAGCGAGCAAATGGTCGAATTCGAAGCACAGACCTTCGAAATCGACGCGGCAACGGGTTCGCTTGCGTTGACCAATACGCAAGGCGCCCTCAGCGGCATCTTGTCGCTGGAGGCGAGCAACATCTTCATCGCCAGCGGCGACATCCTCACCAGGCTAGAGGCGAACCCGCAATATGCTGGCTTCCGCGAGGAATTGAATGCGCCGGCGGCGGTACAACGACCGGACGGCATCGTTCGCGCCGCCCTCGTCACGCTTGGCGAAGACGCGGTCGGCCTTGAAAATATCCTGATCCAGAACACCGGCACGACCGATCTACCGGCGGGATTCCTGGTCGATGTGCTTACCTTCTATTCGGACGACGAAGATGAGCTTCCGCCCGCCGCGGGCTCGATCAACATGGTCATCAATGGTCAGGTCCAGACCGAGAGCGGCACGGTAACCGGAGTGGCCGTGCGTGACGGCCTGGTCGAAGAATTCGGGGCCGAGCTCATCGGGATTTTCGTTGCCGGAAGCACGATCAACGGCTGCCCACTGACCGGTGCCTGCATCGGCACCCCGCCAACGCCGCCGCCGCCGCCGCCGGTCGATACGATCACGCCGACCGATGTTCAGATCAACGATCCCGCCGGCCTGGGCGACGGCCTGTTCGGTAATGAGCCGGACATCGACGACGGAGAAGAGGGCGACGGTGGCGATCTGTCGAGCCCGATTGCGGCACCGGTGCCGTTGTTCGATTCGCGACCGCTCAACGCCGATGGCGATGTCGACGATCCGGTTTCGGGCGCAGGCAATCCGTCCTTGATCGGCACGTCGAGTGAAGAGGAATGCGACACGAACGAGGACGGCAGCTGCAAGCCCGCCGAACAGGGAGACAAAAAGTGAATCGCAATTCGGCCATGTTTGCGCGGACCATCCTTGTTGCGACGGCGATCAGCATTGCGGTGCCGACGTGGAGTGCCAGCGAACTTCCAATTGCCAATCGAACCAGCTTCCGATTGGGCGATGCGGGTGTGATGTGCACTGCCCAGTCGCGCGCCACCGACACCCGTTTGACGGGGATTTTCGATCGCGCTTACGTGCTGACCTGCCGCGACGCATCGAGCCCGGTCGGCAGCGTGATCGCCGTTCGCCGATCGGTCGATCCGGTGCGCGAGCCCGGCTTCATCAAGACCGGACCTTTAGCCTGCGCCACGCCGAATATTGTGGCCGTGGACGGGGTCGGGTCGACGAGCAGCGTCGATTGTCGCGACGAAGCGGCGCGGCTCGATTACAAGCGCTACTGGTTGACTCGTGGCAAGACGACTTATCTCGTCGAAGGACTGGCCGGCTACGATCCCGCGCTCAGGTTCGCGCTCGCTTCGGTCGTCAGCGACCGCCCTCAGAGCGGGGCCGTGCGGGTCGCGACCACCGAAGTCAGCGATGCGGCGGCGTTCGCGCGCACGCAGGCTGGATCGCTCGATCCCGCGGCGGCGAGGATCGAAGCCTATGCGCTCAACAATGGCGGGCAGTTCGCCCAGTCCGATCAATATTTCGAGACGCTCGCGCTGCGCGATCGCGGCGACAATGCCGCCTTTGCCGAAGCGCTCGCCAATCAAGGTCTGCAACAGTCCAATTTAAGCAATTTCAACGCCGCCGTCCGCTTGCTGACTCAGGCCGAATCCAAGGCTCCCCTGAACGATCCGGTTCTACAGCGATTGATCCGGAATTTCCGTGCCATCAACCAGCTTAACCAGCGCAATGCCGAAGGCGCCCTGGCCGAGCTCGCCAAGCCGGTCGCCGCCGTCGTGCTGGCCGAGGATGAAGAGCTTCGCAACGGCCTGATCACCCTTCCGCTGGCCGACGAACTCAATCGGGACAGCAATAATTACAGAAGGGTCGACATCGACAATGGCCTTCGCCCGGCCGAGCGCGCCGCCGTCCTCGACGCGCAGGCCCTGCAATTGTCGGGGATCGCCCTCCGTGGGACGGGCAAGCTCGACCAGGCCCGCAGCGATCTCGATAAGGCGCAGGTGAAACTGCGCGGTGTCCGCGACGGCAAGCTGTCGTCGGCTGGCTGGCTGCTGGCCGATATCGACGTCGAGCGCGCGCTCGTCGCCGAAGCGGCGGGCGATGCGGGATCGGCGATGGGTGCCTATGACGCCGCGATCGCGTTGCTCGCCAGGAGTTTCCCCGATTCGCCGATGCTGCTGGCGTCGCGTGCGCGCAAAGCGGGCTTCCTTGCCCGGCGTGGCGATGAAGCGGGTGCACGTCTCCTGTTTGGCGAGGTGGTCGATCAAAGCACGTCGGTTGCCGATAGCGGGATTGCGCTCCGCGACCTGCTGACCCCCTACTTCGACATGCTGGCGCGCGACGGCTCTGCTGCTTCGGCGGCGCTGATGTTCCGCGCCTCGCAGGCACTGGCCCGGCCGGGTGTGGCCCAGACGCAGGCCGTTCTGGCGCGGCAATTATCGGAAGGTGACAGCGAAGCATCGGCGCTGTTCCGGCTGGCCGTCAATCGCACGCGCGAGATTGCGCGGACGGAGGGCGAACTTAGCGATCTGGCGGCGAAAAAGGCACCGACCGCGGCTGATGCGGAAGCATTGGCATCGGCCCGTGCGAGCCTGGAGCAGATGCGTTCCGACCAGACCAGCCTGCAATCGCAACTGGCGGCCTATCCGCGCTACAAAGTGCTTGCCCCGCAACAAACCGATCTGGGGGATATCCAGTCGGCGCTTCGCGATGGCGAGGGCTATTACAAGATGATGGCGGTCGGCGACCGGATGTTCGCGGTGTTCGCGACAAAGGGATCCGCCCGAGCGATCCGAATCGCGCCGAACCGCAACGTGATGGCCGACAAGGTCGCACAGATCCGCCGCTCGATCGTCCGCTATGAGGGTGAGGAGGCGATCACCGACCCGTTCGATGCCGACAATGCGCGGTCGCTATATATGGAATTGTTCGGCCCGATCGACGGCGAGGTACAGGCGCTCAAGCATCTGGTGTTCGAGCCAGACGGCCCGATGCTGCAGTTGCCGCCCTATCTGCTCATCGCCAAACAAGCCGGGCTCGACACGTACAAGGCGCGTCAACGACTGGCCAACGCCGACCCATTCGACATGCGAGGCATCGACTGGCTCGGTCGTAATCGTGAAATCTCGATCTCGGTCAGCCCGCGAAGCTTTCTCGATGTACGCGCCATCGCGCCGAGCCGGGCGCGGCAAGCCTATCTCGGGCTGGGCAACAATGCGCCGGTGACGGTCAAGCCGGTCGCTGCGGTGGCCGACGATTGCGATTGGCCGGTACAGACATGGCAGACGCCGATCTCTGCGGCGGAGCTGACGCTTGCCCAGTCGGTGTTCGGTACTTCGCGGAGCACGTTGATGACCGGCGCTGCGTTCACCGATACGGCCCTGCTCAAGGACGAGAGCCTCGACAATTACAAGATCCTGCATTTCGCGACCCATGGGCTGGTCACGGCACCGCGGCCCGATTGCCCGCCGCGTCCGGCGCTGGTCACTTCATTCGGAGGTCCGGGCTCAGACGGCCTGCTCAGCTTCCGCGAGATTTTCGATCTCAAGCTGGATGCCGACGTGGTTATCCTGTCCGCCTGTGACACCGCTGGTGCGGCCAGCGCCAGCGCCTCGCGCGAGGCGGGGATCATGACCGGCGGCAATTATGCGCTCGACGGGCTGGTGCGGGCGTTCATCGGCGCGGGCGCTCGATCGGTGATCGCCAGTCACTGGCCGGTACCGGACAATTATGACGCCACCAAACGGCTGATCTCGGGCGTGGTCGAGGCCAAGCCCGGGCAGGCACTCGCCAATGCATTGGAAGGCGCACAGCGTGGGTTGATGGACGATGCCGACACGTCGCACCCCTTCTATTGGGCGGCGTTCATCATCCTCGGCGACGGAGCCAAGCCGCTGGTGAGCGCCAATCCGCAAGCGATCGCCAGCCGGTAGCTTGCCATGCCCGTGTGACCGTCGCAGGTTGCGTATCGAACCTGCAGGAGACGGCGATGCTGTTACGGATTTTGCTCCTGCTGGGAGCGCTGGTCAGCAGCAGCACGGCGCAGGCGGCGCCGTCCGAAACCGACCGGCTGGCGAAGCGCGCGGGGCAGGTGTCGATCGTTCGCGACCAATGGGGCATTGCGCATATTCGCGGCGGGACCGATGCCGATGCGGTGTTCGGCATGGCCTATGCGCAGGCCGAGGATGACTTCAATCGGGTCGAGACCAATTATCTCACCAGCCTTGGCCGGCTGGCCGAAGCCGAGGGCGAGGCGACGCTGTGGAAGGATCTCCGCCAGCGGTTGTGGATCGACGAGGCCGACCTCAAGGCCCGCTATCGCACCAGCCCGATGTGGCTGCGCAAGTTGATGATCGGCTGGGCCGACGGGCTCAATTTCTACCTCGCCACCCATCCGCAGGTACGGCCGCGCGTGCTCACGCATTTCGAGCCGTGGATGGCGC
>JAZKHF010000009.1:0-35048 GCA_040385545.1 Pseudomonadota bacterium | reverse complement strand
CTACTGCGATACCAGCGTGAAGTGGGCCGGGAGTGCAGTGGGCGGCATTCGCATTTCCCACATGAGCCATCTCGAAAAAGAGATCATCGTCGTGGTCGCCAAGTCGAAGGGCAAAAAAGCGGGGATGAAGATCCTGCCGCTAGTCGACGCGCCCAAGACCGAAGACCCCGCCGTCCGGTTCGCCAACGCATACATCGCCAAGCTGGCCTCGTTCGCCACGCCCACCGATCTCGGCGCGTTTGTGGACAGCAAGGCGGCAAAGCTGGCCGAGTTGAAGACCGCGCGGCCCGATCTGCATGGCAAGGTCACCGCGGCGATCGAAGCGCGCGCCAGTGAGCTCGCGCCGGCCGCATCGGCTTTCGATGACGATCTCGACGACACGCCGACCAAGCCAAGCGAGACCATTCTCGAGGCGCTCGACGATGCGCACCCGGCGGAGGGCAAGGCCAACGCCATCATCGACGAGATCAAATCCGCCATCTCGATCATGGACATCAACAGCATCGAGAGCCGGACCAAGGCCGATGTCGACGCGATGCCGGAGGAGATTGGTTCCGGGGTTCGGCAGGTGATCGAGGCGCGGAAGTCGGAGATTAAGGCCGAGCGGGCGAAGGAGACGGCGGGGTGAGCGCGGCCTATTCACGCCCCAAGGGCATCCGCATTTTTCGCAACCAGCGGACCGGCGAATTTTACTTTTCGGCCAAGTCCAAGGGCCGACATGGATCAGCCTCGCGGGCCTTCCTGCTGCAAGCGCGCGACCGTCGGCAATTCATCCTGTCCGCATGGGCAAGCGGCGAAGTCGTGAGGACCGCATGACCCCCCTCATCGAGCGCCAAGCCAATGCCTGGCAGAACCGCGCCAACCAGCAAGCGCGCCATGTCGAGCGGCTCGATCGCGAGTCGTGCTTCCGTTGCGGGGTGCGCGGTGATCTTGGTTGCTCGCATCGGAGGGCAGCATGACGGCGCCCATCACCGGCAGTCGTCTCGGCGGCATCAAGTCCACCGCACGTCGCCGCGCTGAAAAGGCGGAAGGCATGGCATTCGCTCGCGCATGGCGTGAGAAGAACCGTGGCCGCGACTGGGCCATTCCCGCCGACGCTGTCGTGCGTCCGGTCTGCCCGCATTGCCGACAGGTGCTCGCATGAGCCGCGCCAAACTCCGCGCCGTGCCTGACGCGCCACCGCCCACCGAGCCGCCCGTCCGCATCGGCACCGATTACGCCGCGATCAGGAACCGCGACTGGTCCGCCGTGCACGTCTCCGGCGACCACCATTCCCGCATCGTCGACCTTCCTGATCGGCCTCGGCGGAGTGGGTTGGAGCGGTGGCGGTGAGCGGGGTTCAACACTTCATCAGCATTAGCGGCGGCAAGGATAGCACCGCGACAGCCTGCCTCGCGATTGAACGGATGCAGCGCCGGCCGATGGGCAACCTGCCGCCTCGATTCCTGTTCGCTGACACTGGCAACGAGCACCCGATCACGTTGGAACATGTCGCATACCTGGGCGAAGCCCTCGGCATCGAGATCGAAACCGTACGCGCTGACTTTGCTCACATGTTTGCCGCCCGGCGGATCGCAATAGCCCGCGACTGGCCGCACGAGTTGCGCCGGAAGCAACACTCCAAAGCCTGCCTGTCGAAGCAGCGCAAAGATTTGAAATACGCGGAAAAGGCGGCTCTTCGCGAGAAATGCGACTGCCCTATTAAAATCTCCCCGCCGGTGCCTCAACATCTGATCGACCGCGCAGTTTCGCTGATGAAACCGAGCGGCAACCAGTTCCTTGATATGGGGATGCTGCACGGACGCTTTCCCGGCTCGCAGACGCGCTTTTGCACGGGCGAGTTGAAGCTGGCGCCCATGGATGCCGTCAAAGACATCGTGCGCATGGAGGGTGTTGCGACGGTAGAATGGATTGGTGAGCGGGCGGCGGAAAGCAAGGAGAGGGCAGAGAAACCGACCATCGAACTGCTGCGCTGCTCCTTCCGCGCTCCAACGGTGCTCTATCGCCCCATTCACGCCTGGGACGTGCGGCAAGTTTTCGAAATCGCGAAACGCCACGGCCTGAAGCCAAATCCGCTCTATTTGATGGGCATGGGCCGGGTCGGCTGCATGCCCTGCATCATGTGCAAGAAAGGCGAATTGCAGGAAATCGCCCGACGGTTTCCGGAGCAGATCGAGCGGATCGCGGAGTGGGAGGCCACCGTTGGGGATGTCGCGCGCCATGCGAACACTGCTGTAGCGAAAGGCGAGCGGGAGGATTTCATCAGTTCGTTTTTGCCTACGGACAAGGTGCCGAGGGACAAAAACGGCAAAATTGCTGCGCGGATCGATCTCGCGGTAGAGTGGTCACGCACCACTCGCGGCGGACGAAACTACGACATGCTCGCGGTTATCGACGACATCCTTGATGCCGAGCAGCCGAACCACTGCAAAAGCTCATACGGCCTCTGCGAATGATTAGCCGCACAATCCCCAGCTGGCCGGTCAGCATTTTCATCGCTGGCGACTATGACCAGGCCCGCGCCATCTGCCGTGAGTTCTGCGACGAAGCCGGACTGTGCGTCACCGTCACAGCCACCTGCTACGTCTACACCGGCGGCGAAGAGGCTGGCGTGATCATCGGGCTGATCAATTACCCGCGCTTCCCGTCGGGGTCGACCGAGATCAGTGCAAAGGCATTTCGCTTGGCTGCGCTGCTTTGTGAGGGGCTGGGCCAGCAATCGTATTCGATCCAGACGCCCGACGCCACGACGTGGCACAGTCATCGCCCTGAGGACAACGAAGGTTCCGCAGCATGACCGCCCGCAAGATCGATCGCGCGGAGGGGGAGGGGGCATGACGGCCCGGGCTTTCACGGTGGCGTCGCTCGCCAATGAATGGGATTGCTCCGAGGGGGTGATCAGAAAGCTGGTCGCAACCGGCGAGCTTGGATGTTTCCGCCTGGGCACGTTAATCCGCATCCCGGCTGAGGAGGTTCGACGATTCGAATGTCAGAATTTACAGTCCAGCGACTGCGCGGAAAATACGCCATCGTCTGGCGCGACGCGGCAGGAAAGCGGCGTCGCTACGGCCTCGACGCTACCGATCGATCCACAGCGGAAGCGGAGGCGCGCGACTGGTGGCGGCGCGAAACCGACACAGCAAGAACGGTGGGCGGGATAGTGTCCGACTACATCGACGCCCGGGAACTGGCCGAAATCGCGTCCACGGCCCGCCAGCGCGACGCATGGAAGGCCATGAAGAGCTTTTGGGAGAATGTGGACCCGGAGCGGATCGACGAGGCCATGTGCCGCAAATATGCCGAGACCCGCAAGGTTGGCCCCGCGACGCTGCGCTATGAGCTTTCGATGCTGTCGGTCGCCCTGCGCCACGCGAATAAGCCGCGGAAGGTTTGGCGTCCGGCCGCGCCTGAGCGCCAGATCCGCCACCTGACCCACGCGCAGTTCGAGCGGTGGTATGCCGACGTCCTCGCGCCTCACGCCCGGCTCTATGCGCTGCTCGGGCTGTTCACGATGGCCCGTCCGTCCGCGATCCTCGAATTGACGTGGGACCGGGTGGACTTCGACCGCAAGCAAGTCGACCTGAACCCGCGCGGGCGCCGGCAGACCAAGAAGCGCCGCCCGGTGGTGGCGCTAAACGACGAGGCGCTCGAAGCCCTGCAGGAGGCCCACAAGGCCCGCCAGAGCGAATATGTCGTGGAGCGCGGGGCGAAGCGCATCCTGAACATCAAGAAGGCGTTCCAAGCAGCTTCGGCCAGGTCAGGCATCCACGTGACGCCGTACACCCTACGGCACACCGGCGCGGTGTGGGCGGCGGAGGCCGGAGCGAGCATGGACGAGCTTGCGCAATTCATGGGGCACGACGACAGCGCGACCACTTCGACACACTATGCGCGCTATTCGCCGGGGCATCTGCGCGGGGTGGCGACTAAGGTTCAGAGGGACAAAAAACCGGCACCGGAGTTCGTTTCGTGACTTCGGCCCCTGTCGTTTTCGCTATCGGCAATGGCGGATTTGCGTTAGATAATTGGTCGGGGAGAGAGGATTCGAACCTCCGGCCCCTGCCTCCCGAAGGCGTTGCGCCTCCGCTCACGCGTTGGTTTGCAAGGGTTTCTCCTCGGCAGGCAGTGCGGTCAGATGGTTAACGTTCTTTTCCCGTTCACGGCTCAAGGTTCAGGTTGAACCTCGGCCCCTGTCTATTTGAGAGGCACACGATGGGCTTCGAACTCGGCGATCGACCGGTCATCTACTTCATCCAGAGCGGCGACGGCGGCCCGGTCAAGATCGGCTTTGCGTCAAACCTCTACGCCCGCTTCCACCAGTTGCAGAGCGGCAATCCTGTCGGGCTCAAGATCATCGGCGCCCGGCCAGGCGATCGAGTGATGGAGGCTCGCTACCACGTTCGCTTCCAGAAGCACCGGCTCCGCGGCGAATGGTTCGAGCCCTGCGCTGCCGTCATTATGGAAGCGGGCAAGCTGGCCCGGCGATGGAATGTGCCGGCGCTCGACAACGTGTTCCGGCCGCTGACCGGGCCGATCGTGCCGTTCAGCCAACGCGCCCGAGCCACCCAATGACCACCGCATTCCCCGGATGCCCGCTGAGGGTTGGCGCATGACTGACCGGCTCGGCATGATAACCATGATGGCGCTGTCATCGATGGCGACTGCTCAACGCGACTTCGTTCCGTTCGACGATGGAAGCCCGCGCCAACGATACCCATGGGTCCGCGAACAAGTTGAACACACAGCTACGCCAAAGCCGCTGACCAAACGCCAGAAGCGTCGGCTGCGGGGCAAGGCGCAATGACATTCCCCGGATATTGAGGAGATGGATGATGGATAGTCCCAAGGATGGGCGCGACGATGTTATCCCGATACCGATCCGCGCGGATTTCGTCGCGCGCGTCCACATACCGCTCAACCTGACAGAGGACGAAGCAGACAAGATCGCCCGCGTGGTGAAGGCGTTCGCCCAACCCCCTATCGTCGATGGAGGACACAATGAAAGCTGAACTAGAAGCCCTTGCTGTGCTGAAACGGTTTGTCGCCAGCGCCCGTGTCGGAAGCGGCAATGCGCCGGTCACACGCAGCGCAAGAGTGAACTGCCCCGCTGGCATCTATCACGATGCCGTTGCCGTTCTCTGCGCCCTCGCCACACCCCCGAAAGGAACAACCGCCCATGACTGATGCTTGGAAATTCACGATCATCGGCTTGTGGGTGACGCTTTGCCTGATCGCCTACGCTGCAACATTCCCGGAGTTATGGTCATGACTGATGTGACAGAGGCGATGATCGAAACAGCCCTACAAGCCCAATGCGACCTAACCGGATGCCGCTGGACTGACTCGGTGGCGGAAGGTGTCGCCACCATCATGCGGCTAAAAATGGAGAAGGCGCTTACCGCTGCCCTCGCCATGACCGCTGCCCGCGAATGTGTGGATCAGATGGAAGGTCTATCGGACGAAGTGCAAAGTGCAATCACGACCGTTGAGTGCGATATTATGTCCGCGCGCAACGAAGGCGTTGAGTTCGCCTTCGTTCGGATAACCGATCTTGAACCAATTCTCGCCGCCCTATCCACACGCTCGCAATCGCCCGATGCACTGAACGCGGTGCTTGGCTACTGTCGGAATATCCGCATCGACTTGGAGACGGGATGCACCAAGGCAGCGGCAATCAAGCGGCTTGGTGACATGGACGCCTATATTTCCAAAGCCCTTGGAGACGCACAATGACCAGCAGCACCATGATCCCTTTGGCAGGGCTGGCGATCCTTATTTACGCCGCGTTCGTTATTGCGGCCCTTATGCGGGGGACAGGGAGATGACTAACCACGACAGCAAGGCGATTGAGCGGGAGATTGAGCGCCTTCTGGGCGACGATCCGGTCTGCATGGGCCGGGTATGCTCAGGAACGGTTGAGGCAATCGCCGCCCTCGCCAAGCCTTCAACCACCCCCGACGTAGCGGAGAACGTGATTGACCTTGAAAAAACGGGCTTTCAACTGCTTGTCGAAGCCGTAGCGCAATCGAACTGGATACCGCCCGAATACATGGCGAACGATTGGCTTTCTGACTGCTGCCACTTCCTGCGAACGGGCGAAGGCATCCAAGCCAACGCCCTCGCCAGCCTATCCGCCCAACTTGCGGTAAAGGATGAGGCGTTGCGGGCGGCACGTCAACGATGGGAACTCTACAGCGGTGGCGAACTCGGCATGGGACAAACGGACATCGCGCTCATGGCTCAGATTGATGCCGCCTTAGGAGATAAGTGATGATTGGACCCGGTTTTGGAACGAGTGTCGGCGTGATCGACGCGGTAAGGATTATCGCAGTCATGCTAGTCGTGCTCGTCGCAGGCATTTTGATCGGAACGGTATTGTGACCGAGCGGACTAGGCTTGATGGTTGATCTGTATATGCCCGACCAATGCACCGACTCACCCGCGCCCAAATCGTCGACCTGATCGCAGTCGTCCTCGCCACCGCAAACCCCAACACCAAGCGCCGCATGGTCTCCAAGCTGCCGATCGAGGCCGACCAGGGGCGCGCTGAAATGGCCGAGCTCATCGCGCGCCAGATCGACAATGACGGCTCGATGGTCGTGGTCACCGAGATGGTCGGCGAGGCTCATGTCGCCCGGCGCGGAACTTGGGGCGTTGATGAGGTTGCGCCGGCGGTGGTGGCGAACCAGCCTAGCGCACCCGTTCCCGAACCGTCGTCGCCGGATGCAGCTTAGCATAGACCCATGACACGAACTTGCCGGTGATCGAACTGCGGTAGCGATGCGTCGGCCCCTTGCGGATGCGATCGATTAGTTTGCCGATCATCCGCGTAGCCTTGCCGAAGTTGCCGCCGCCTTCGCCTTCACGGCATCCGACAACTGCTTGCGCGCGACCTTCATTTCCGCCTGCTGATCGGGATCCGCGCTTTCCTGCAATCCGTCGATGATGTCGATGATCTTGCCGCCGATGGCCGCGCCGTTGGCAACCAGGCCAGCGCCGGGGATGACGTTCGATGCGATGCCGGCCAATTTGACCACGCCATCGATGAGGGAACGAATGTCCATGTCGATTATCCTTTCAAGGCAAGACGAAGTTGGGCCAGCGCGGCGCGGGCATCAAGCAGCGCGGACTTGTAACTGGTGGTCGATGCAGCGGCCGCCGCGCTTTCGGCGGCAGTCAGGGCGGCGGTTACGCGGTCGATCGCATCCGCGACCTTGATCGCCTGCGGACTGCCGACCTTGATCGCACCAGCGTCGATCGCGAGGTTGATCGCATCCAGTGCCACGTCGAACGACTTCCACGCGGTGCTGAGCGCGGTATCGTCGATCGTGGTGGCGGCAAGCGGGGCCGGGGCGGGAGCACCGAGCGAGAAGCTGGGCAAGGCGCAGGCGTTGAGCGACAGCGCGGCGAGCAGGATCATCAGGCGTTTCATTTCTTGGTCTCCTTCACTTCTACGGGTGGCGCATGGTCCGCGCCGGATACAGAAAGTGGATCATCAGCGGTTCCGGTCGGGCCACTGTTCTGTCGCTCCAGGCCACGGATCGCGCTGTCGGCGACGCGGCGCCCGGTCGTGGTTGAACCGTACTCCGATGCGATCACCGCCCCGGCCCAGCCCATGACAAAGCCCAAGGCCAAGAGCAGCGCGTTCTCGTTGCGAGCCGGTATCTCGATCCAGAACAGGGCGAAGAATCCGCCCATGGCCCCCCCCAGCGCGATCAAGCCGATGATGCCGCGGAAAATCGCGTTGTCACCCTTGTCGGTTTGGTCGCTCATCGCGGGTACGCCTTCCAAGGCAGTTCCCAATGAGGCCCATCCTTGAAGCTGCGCCAGTCACCGCCCCATTGGATCGGAACCTCGAGCTCGAGCGCGGCCTTCTTCATGACGAGCGCAAGCTGATGGTAGAGCGGCCAGTCCCAACGAACCGTTCCGGCGATCAACGGCGCGATGTCCACGGCGTGCCCGGTCAGGTGACGGCTGTTCATGGTCCGGGTCGCGCCTGCCGCCATCAGTTGCTTCTGACGGGCAAGGGTGCGCGTCCCCTCCAGAACGGTGAAGTCGATCGTCGAACAGCCGATCGCGCGCTTGACCACGCGCACCAGGTCGGGGTGAACGCCTTCGAGGCGCTTGAGCGATCGTGCTCCCAAGACAAAACTCATTTCTGCCGCTCCTTGGCGATGAAGGCTTGCGCTCGTTCCGCAGCCTCCTTGATGTGCTCAGGCACCGCGTCCCCGAGCATAATGACGCGATCGATCGAGGCTTGGGCGATGACGCGCACCAGCCCGTCGATTTCATTGCGAAGGACGCCCACCTCGCCGCGCAGCTTGTCGCGATCTTCCAGGCATTCGCGGTGCTGATGGTCGCTGTGGTCGAGCAGTTCCCGATAGCGGGTTTCCATCGCGGCAAGGTCTTCGCGGAACTTAGTCGATTGCCTGATCAGGGCTTCACGAAGCGCGGCGACTTCTTTCGCGTAGTGATCCCGTATATTTTCGGCATCAAGATTCTTTGTCGCCAAGGCCTCGACATCAACCTTCCGGCCAAGAATGCCCATCCGCATGAACGCGATGAGCAGCGTGACCGTGCTGCCTGCCGTGATCCAGCCGGGGATCGTGCCCAAGAGATCGGTAGGGATCATGACGCAGCGCTACGTCGGCCAGCAAAAGGCTTGAATCGCATGATCATGGCCGCAGGTTATGATGTCGAGCCGGATGGCGCGTTTGAACATTTGCCCTGCGCCGGGATTACCCTTATCGCGGCGAGATGCGCAGGAGGCTCGACAAGGTGGCGATCGGAGTGATCTGGATCGTCATAGTGCTGGCGATCCCGCTGCTGGCTTTTCTGCTTTTAAGCGACGCCTAGTTGAAAATGGCATGGCAACGTCGCGCGCCGGTGGCTCTCGTGTTCCTTTGCGCGGCCCTCGCTTTGGCGGCGCCCGTAATTATCGCCGGCCCGCTTACCCACGGCAGTTTCTGGATTGATTATGTCTGGGCCAAGCAATTCACCGAGCAGATCGCGAGCGGCGTGCCTTATCCTCGGTGGCTTCCCGACAGCTTCGCTGGGCAGGGCGCGCCAGTCTTCTATTTCTACGCCCCGCTCAGCTTCTTCATGGTTGCCGTATTCGGCCTGATCGGTTTTTCTACTTGGGGCTCGATCGTCGCAGCGGCGGTGTTCTTCCATGCTGCTAGCGGGATGGCGATGCGCCACTGGCTCCAGCCATGGGGCGATCGTCCAGCCCTGATCGGCGCGTTGGTGTATATGGCGCTTCCCTATCACCTGATCGACTTCCAGCGCCGGGGAGCCTTGGCTGAATTTGCGGCCTACGCTTTGGTCCCGCTCGTGATGGCCGGTGTTCGCGAGGCGGTCGAGGATCGGCAGCCCGCCCTGCTCGCGGTCGCCTATGCGGCGCTGATCACAACGCATCTGCCGATGGCACTCCTAGTCAGCGTCTTTCTGGTTCCGGCGGCATTTTTCTACAGTCGCCGTGGCAGTTGGATCGCGCCAGCTGTCGGTGGCATCGTCGGCCTCCTGCTTGCAAGCGCCTATTTAGTCCCCGCCATCGCGCTGCAGGGCCATGTTGTTGAAAGCGCCTTATGGGGTCGGCACTTCTCGCCACCACATTGGATCCTGATCAACGCATGGAATTGGCCAGAGCGCAGGGAAACACTGCTTATAGCGGCAGCAATCCTCCTGTCCGCAGGCGCCGCCATCGTCCTGCTGTGGAGGCGCCTGTCTTATTGGCCTGCCGTCACCATTGGCCTTTGCGTGGTGGCGGGCAACCTGATCCCGTTCCTCTGGTCTATTCCCTTGCTGGCCAAGGTGCAGTTTCCGTGGCGCGCTATGGCTTTGATCGATTTTACGCTGGCGACATCGATGGCAATCGCGATCTCTGAAGGCCGGGCAAAGCGCATGATCTGGCTTGCTCCGATCGCGGTCCTGTCGGTCGCGGTTTTAGTCCTGCCCATGCCGGTCGGGCCGACAATTGCCTCGCTCGATCTGACGATGCCGGACGTTGAGGAATATCGCATCGGCGTCGAGATTGTTGCCGCCGCTGCCAATCTGGTTGTCGTCGGGCAGATGATGAGCCTCGCCGGCCTTATCGCGCTGCTCAGCATGGCCGCTCAGCAGGTCAAGGGCACCCAGCGCGGTCACGCCCCGCCTGGCGAACACCCAACGGGATAGTTTCGGTAGTCACGCGATTTGACCGGCCTAGGCGCCACGCCTATCCATCACGGATGTTCGCCACCTTTCTCGCCTGGTTTGGAATAAAGCCCGACCCGAAAGGCGTGTGCTGGCGCTGTGACGCTCGATGCGATCCAGAGCGCGATGTGTGCGATACCTGCTTTTGGGACTTGCAACTCTAGAGCGCGTTGATCACCGGCCTGTAAATCGTTTCCAACACCGCCTGCCCTGTAGCGTTGGGGTGCGTTCCATCGGTCCAGTGACTAGGATTGACCGAGCGGCTGTTGTCCGGCCCCATGATTGCATCGCCAGCGAAGTTGAAGATCGCAGCGCCGCTGGTCATGCCGTAAAGCGTCGGGTTGGCGATGATGTCGGCGTTGACCGTGGCGCGGCGGCTGTTGTGGGTGGCGTCACCGTCCAGTGGCAAGATCGTTCCGAGCGAAACAATCCACCCAGCCGTTGCCCGCGCCATGCAGTAGGCGCGAAGGTCGGTGATATATTGAGCCGCACTGGCGTATCCGGCCAGGTCGTTCGCGCCGATCAGCAGCGACAGGATGAACTTGCGGCCATTCTTGTTGAGCGGCAGCACCCCGTCCACCGCAGCCGCGCGCTGGTTGAGGTTGGCAATCGTGGACCCGCTGCTGGCCCAGGTGGACCCCCATATTGACGGCGAATCGAACGAACCCGCATAAATGCCGGGATAGGTGATTGCGCCTTCTGAAATACTATCTCCCTCGATTGCGAGGATGCGGTCGGTCGTGTCGCTATCGACCGTCACACTGCTGACCGCCGCCCGTTCCTTGTTCAGCGTGAAGGCGTTGCGGACCTCGGCATTGGTAAGCTTGCGCGGCCACAGTGCGGTAAAGCCAGCCAAGGTATGCGCGGCAGGGTTGGCCGCGTTGATCGTGTTGAGCCACAGATTGTAGAAACTGTAAGCCGAGAGCGTCTTTTCCCAGCGATACATACGGACATCGTTGACCCATAGTTCCAGAACCCCCGCCGAATAAGTATAGGTGAACTGGCGATATTTGCCATCAACAACCGGCGTGAAGACGATGTTGGAGAATGCCCCGCTGCCTATCGACGTGTCTGCCAAAATGTCGTTTCTGAACGCGAAGCCCGACGCAGTGACGTCGGTAAAGCCCTGCGATGCGATCACCGAATGAAGGGTCAGCGGGCCATAACTGTTCAGCTCCGACAGCATCCCGTTGAACCCGCCCGCCGTTGTGACGTTGACCAGTGCGGAAAACGTGAAGGCTGTGTTTGCAATCGACAGCGGAAGGTTGACCGATGCGTAACCGTTCGTCTTAACGCCCGCCGCATAGGTCTGGGTTTGATAGGCGCTATCCCCGAAGTAGGCGTGGCCCGCCGCGTTGTTTGCACCTAGCCCAAGATCGACCGCGCCCGCGAATATCTCGAAATCGATGATCTGCAAGTCGGCACCGGCCACGCCATCCGACGATACCAGGCCGAAGTTGACCGCCCCGACCGGAGCGCCAAGCGTGAAGGTGTAGGTGAACCGCTGCCATGCCGATGTTGCGGTTTTAACAGCGGAGCGGGTCGCGCCATTGTCCATCGTGAAGGCGAAGGCCTGATCGCTGCCAGTGTTGCGCTTGGCGTTGACACATAGTGTATATTCACCCGCCGGGAAGCTGCCCGCCGGGTTGTTCGGGATCATCTTCCAGTTGCCGGTGCCGACAAGCGTTGACGCCTCGGTCCCGCCGTAGGGGTCGGACACGCCACCATCGACCGCCGTTGCCGTCGCGTGGAAATAGAACCCCTTGGCCGCTGCGAACGAACGCCGGGGATAGCGCATCAGGTTCGGACTAACAGCCTCGGTTGCGATGGCGTTGGGGATGTGAGGACTAGGTGCGGCGCTGTAGGCGTCGACTAGCCACATGGCCGTAGCACCATAAGGCAGGCGCTGGACAAGTGTGGCGGGGGTTAGCGTCGCGCCGCTTAGGTCAAGCCACTGCGAACCGTCGCTGTAAGCAAGGGTGCCTGCTCCAGACCCTGCGGTGTTGGCGGCATCGGTGACGAATACGATGCGCGGGACATCCGGCGCAGGTAAGGAAGATATCGCAAACGTGGCGACCTTACCAACAAGAACCATGGCCGCTGACGCTGCGGCCGCTGCCGCCGAGGCCGCTGCCGCAGTGGCGGATGTGGCCGGCGCCGGGTCAATCAAAACCTCTTCTCGAAAGACGGTACGACCCTCAAACACATAGGTCAGGCTGTATTCGCCATTGGGGACGTTGAAATAGAACCCGCCAAAATCGTCGCTCAGGACCGGATTGACGAGCGGTGCGCCAAGATCGTCGGTCAGATCCACCAATGCGCCGGTGGTGTCATAGACATAGATTTGCGCGCCGGGAATTGGCCGCTGGTACTGGTCTCTTACGGTAGCGGCGTAACGCGTCACAGCGGTGCTCCAAATCCAGATTCGATGAACAGCAAGGTCAAGGTGACCTCGACGGAAAACACGAGGGACGCTGCGCTGGCATCGGTGACGGTGACCTCGAAGGTCGCTGTCTTTGTCTGCTCGGGCCCGAAGGTCGCGGAGAATGAGGAGGAAGCCGCGGCGGGCGCGGTGGCCGTGATCGCGGCGTCGCCTGCGGTGCGGACCCAAGCGTAGGTGTAACCACCTGCGCCGAACGTGACTGTTACCGTGGCCGGTCCTGCCGAGACGAGTTTATCCGCGCCGGTCGAACCCTTGGTGCGGCTTACCTCGGTTGCCGAGATCGTCGCAGCCAGCGCACCACCTCCGCCGCCATCAATCACCGCCGATCCGTCGATACCCGGCAACATCAGGCGACGCCCTTGGTCAGCGACGCGAGGACCGTCCCGTCGGCCAGCACTTCATAGCGAAGGATGTCGAGCGTGTTCCCCGCCGTCGAAAGCACCGGGTCAATCCCGCCCGCGAACTTCCAGTTGGAACCGAAGTTGGCGGTTCGGCTTCCCGTCGCATCCTGCACGATTTCAACGCGCCCGGTCTGCCCCGGCTTCCCGTTGACCGGGTTGGCGAATGTCGTGTTGCCGGTGAGCTGCATCGTGAAGTTGATCGCGGCCGCGAAATCCAGCGTGATCGTACCGGAGAAAAGCCAACCTACCGAAGCCGCCGCGCCCCATACTTGGTCGGTGGTCAGAACCTTGTTGGCAGCGTTCGATCGATACTCAGCGATCGTGGCTTCATCGAGAATGCCAGCCGTGCCAATTCCTGCGGCGGCTTGAAGCGCGGCGGGGTTGGCAAGCGTCAGCAGCGCGCGGCCATAGGCGGATGTCACCAGCGCCGCGATGGCGGTCAGATCGGCGTCGAGCGGCTGATACACCACCCCGCCGGTCAGCGTGGACGATGGAATTGAGGCGACGAGGACACTGTTCGCGTCGCGAATGACCAGGGCGTAATCCGTCTCGGCGAGGAACACGAAGGATGGATTTTCGCCATTCATGATCACGCCGCCCAACGTCCGCAAAGGCTGGACCGCTGGGATCGTCAGCGCGGCATCCCAGAACAGCGGAACCTGGTTCGCCGCGATCTCGGGATCTGAGCCGGTATCTCCGACGAAGATATAGCCCGCGTCGAGCAGGGCGCCACGCCCGTCGAGAAACAGCGGGAGGGGGTTGGTCAACTTCGTCATTGGGAGAGGATAAGGAAAGCTCCCCGCGCTCGCGTTTGAACAATATCTAAGCTATCGAGAGCGGGTGAAATATGGCCACCTTGTCTTGCTCATGGCGCTGATAGTTGTCGCCATCCCGAATCGTGGCGCGCGCAACGCCCTATTGGCGGTCCTGCTGATCGTCGCCAGCTGAGGCCCGGCCTGCAACATTGTCATTCGCCCCGCGCATCAGCGCATCGCGCAGGCCGAAAATGTCCTGCGCGATGGCCGGGTCCGTCGCCGCGACCTTCTCAAGCAGCTTGGCCTGAGTCTTGATGCCGTCGGCGGTCGGCGCTTTCGCCGCTTTTTCGGCTCCTTTGACCATCTTCGTGTAGCCGGTTGCCCAGCGGACGAACTTCGGATTGGTCCACAGCTTCGCCGCACCATAGGACGTCGCCGCCTGGCCGAGCAGGCCGGGGAGACTGCCGACGCTGAATACCGCCGCACCGGCGAACGCTTGGCCGGTGTTAGAGGTGTTGCGGGTCGAGTTGTTCGCCGCGACGCCGCCAACCACCTTGGCGAATTCGTCGAGATTGGTGCGCAATTCCTTGTCGATCGGGCCGAACATCAGGTTCTTCGCTTCCGGTGCCATGTCGACGAAATTCTTGACGAAGGTCTGAGCGCTGAATGCGCGCCCCTCACTGTTGACCGGCTGTCCGAGCAGACGAATGACGCCATTCGCCACCTCGCCGCGCTCGCCAGCGGGAAGTGATTTCCACACCTCATGCAGCGTTTTCAGGTCGGCGCTGCTCTTGCCGTCCTTGGCAAGCGCCTGAATTTTCGCGGCCGCGCTTTCGACCGACTTTTTGCCATCGTCGCCGAGCAGTTTCGAGAGCGCGCCATCAATGCGCTGTTGGCCCTCGCGATAGAGGTTGTTCGCCCGCTCGAAGGCACGGAGCGCGCCCGGACCCTGCGCACTCGCTGTCGCCTTCATATCCTCGGACAGCGCGGCATAGAGGCGGCGAAGCTCGGTTTTCGTCGGGCTTTCGCTGAACCGCTGGTCGCCGATTTCCTCGCCGATGCGTGAGCGGAACGATTTAAGGTCCGCCCATGAGAGTTTTCCGCCCACTTCCATCGTCGGGGTGGCACCAATCGCACGGTTTAGGCCGGCGCGCGGGCCAATCTCATCGACTGGCACAATCTTGCCGGAAAGCGCATCCATATACCGGCTCAACCGCGTGTTCTTGAACACCTCCGCCATCTTCGGATTGCTCTCGAAGATCGTGGTCAATTCGCTCAGCGCCTGCGTCGCGTTGGGAAGCGCGGCTTGCGCCTTCGGGCTGACCGGGATTGCGTCATAGGCCTTGGTCGACACTTCGTCGAACTTGCTCATCCACGCCCGCGCGCCGCGCTGTCCGGCCTCGCCAATGCCGGTGAAGCTTGTGGTGCGGCCATACTTGCCCGCCACGTCCTCGACCGCGCCCTCGACCTGCTCGCCGATCTTCGCTCGGTTCTTGTTCATCACCGACGCGCTGCCGGGAAGAATATCGAGGCCACGCTCCAGCACCTTCGCACCGGACCCGCCCGCATCAGCCGGCGTGATGTCGATCCCGAACCCCTGCGCGCGGCCATAGTTCTCCGCCGCAGTCCCCCCGCCATCGCTCGCGACCTCCGCTGCCGTCTTGGCGGCCTTACGACCCGCCAGCTTATCGAGCAGTTTGCCACCGCCCCAACCCGTCGCCAGCCCGACGCCTGCGCCAATCGCGACATTGCCTGGCACGTCGGCAAGGCTATCGGACGACCCAGCACCATAGGCCGCGCCATAGGCCGCACTGATCTTGGCCAGTTCCGCAGGCGTCTTGGCTGCGCCCATCGGTAGCACGATGCCGCCCGCAACCTGTCCCGCGCCATAGGTCCACGGATCCCGCTCCTGCAGCGCGTCCTGATAGGCGCGATTGACCGCGAGATTGTCGCCGTAAAGGTCGGTAAACGCGCCTTCGCCGCTCAGCGCGCCGGTAAGCGCATCGGCGCCAGCGCCTGCCTCATCGAGGAAACCAACCGAAAGGCTATCGCCGACCCCTGCGGCCAGCGAGCCGCCTTGGCCGGTCTCCGCAACCTTGGCCGCGACTTCGGCCTTCTGCGCATCGGTCAGCGCTGCATCGTCGGCCCGCTCATAGCTGATCCCGATTTTTGTCGGGTCGCCACCGCCGCGGATATAAGCAGCGATCTTCTCCGCTTCGTCGTCGGGAATCGAAGCGCCGCCCGCGATAGCGCCCAACGCGCCCTGCAGCTGCTGGCCGGTCAGGTTGCGGTTCGACGCCATGAACGCGCCGATCTGCTGCTCCTGCTCCGGCGTCATGCGCCAGCCGGGCGGTGTGGGGGCGCTGCCGAACTCGACCGGACCTGAAGGGCCGGGAGGGGGCGCGACGGCAGGAGCGCCGCCCCGCTGCTGGCCTTCCTTGGTCTGCGGAGCGCCCCGATTGCGGTATTCGGTGAGGTCGCCGATGATCCGATCGAGCGAACTTCGGAAAGCATCCTCGCTCATCCCCGGGTCAAGCGCGCCGATCGCGGTAGTCAATTTCGCGCCCTCGGCATTCGAAAGCGCGCCCATGCCTTTCATCGACTGGACCATCGGCAGGAAGACCTGAGCCTTCATCGCCCCCAACTCGGCTTCAAAGTCACGCGCACTGGTCCCCGAAACAGCCCTCAATCCATTGTCATCGGGATCGTTGTTGAATGGGACGTAACTGCCCCACGCCTGTGGATCGAAGCCGCTCCCCACCGCCGCCCCATAGCCGCGATGCTTTTTCAGGCGCTCAGCCGAGGAGATGGCGCGGTCGAACGCATCGAGCGCCGACTGCGAATATGCAGCGGTTGTGCCGCCCGTTTCACCTTTGTTGATCGCGCTCTGTGGCTGCTCAAGCTGCGCAATCAACGCCGGGTCGCTGACGGGCACCAAGCCGGTGAGGTCGGTTTCATCCATCAGCTTGCTTTCCGATACCACTGGCCGTTGACCTTGACGAACACTTGTCCGTTCAGGACGCGCGTCTCGCTGGCTTTGGCGGGCGCTGGTTTCTTGTCCGCACCCTTGGCAATGACGCGCGGACCACCGCCTTGCCCGCCATTTTCGAACTCGTTCATGGCAGTCGCGAGCGCGGGGAGCTTGTCGGCACCGATAGGGTCACTAACGCCAATACCGAGCCGTGACGCGATATGGGCCTTATAATTCGCGCGCGAGGCGGCGCTGTTTTCGCTTGCCGGGGCATAGGTCTCGATAATCTTGTCGGGCGTATCGAGCCCGCGCGCGAGGTAGCGATTGCCGAGCAGCTTAGTTTGCGCACCGACGCCCTGGTCCGCGCTTTCAAAGATCGCGAACCCATCGCTGTCCGCGCCCTTGTAGCCGGGCTGCGACTTGGCGAACGGGCCATCGCGGAGATTGCCGGGATTGTTGTTGCGGATGCCGCGGGGAGCATGATTGCCCCCCGCACCGCCAGATGGCTGATCACCTCCTCCCGGCTGATATTCGACAATAGTCTCGCCATCCTTGACGGTCAGCGGGCGTGGCGCGAAAGGTGCCTCGGCGATCAGGGAACCATCGGCGGCATAGCGGCGCCCGCCCGGACCCAGCGTGAAAT
Source organism: Pseudomonadota bacterium (assembly GCA_040385545.1). Taxonomy (GTDB): domain Bacteria; phylum Pseudomonadota; class Alphaproteobacteria; order Sphingomonadales; family Sphingomonadaceae; genus Sphingomicrobium. Next base: position 17,641 of record JAZKHF010000009.1, on the reverse strand, counting down.
CTTTGGTCCCTTCGGTCAGCGCGCCAAGCGTGACATTGAACTTGTCCGGCCCGGTGATCGACGAGAGGGTTAGCCCCATCATACCGAGCGCGGCCTTCTGCTGGACCGGGTCATTCGAGCTCAGCGCGTCGAACATTGCTTCATCGGTCGGATCGGCAACGCCATCCACCGCCTTGTCAGCATCAATGCGGCGGCGCATCAGCTGCGCGGCGAGATCGTGCCGGCCATTCGCGGCAGCAGCGTATATTTCGCTCATGTTCTGCAGGTCCGCCTGCTGGCGTCCGGCCTGCAGCGTGTCGTAACTGGACTTGGCCTGCTGGGCGAACTTGGGATGCTTGGCGATGATGCGCGAATAGCCCTCGGCGGTCGGATTGGTCAGAACGTCGTCGAGATCGGCCTGAAAGGCATCCTCCTGGTCGATCTGGCGCTGTGCCTGACGCGTCTGCTGCTCAAGTTGCTGGCGCTGTAACCCCAACATCTGCTTGCGCGCGTCCTGCTCGGCATAGTCTGGGACGAGCGACGCACCGCTGCGCATGATCGCGCCATAATCGTCGAGGCCGGGCATCAGAAGCCGCCCTTAATCAGCGAGCCGAACCCGCCCCCGCCGGGCATGAGCGCCGCCGCAGCCTGATCGGCGAACGAGCCGATGTTGTTCCAGTTCTGCTGGCTGATACCGCCGCGCGTCAGATAATCAGTCGCCTTGGCGTTGCCCTGACCTTGGAGAAAACCGCCGATCGCGTTTGCCGTGCCAGCGCCGAGTTGTGCGCCTTGCCCGGTCGCACCCATCCCCATGCCCGCGAGCCCGCCAAGACTGGCGAGTTGCTGCTGGATCGTCTTCATCAGCGTGTCGGCACCAAAATCGGCAAGGCCGCGCTGGGTATTCCCACCACGGATGCCGCCGGTCGCGGACGCATTCTGCAGCACCGCCTCCTCGCCGGTCGCGAACAAGCGCTGATAGAAGGGCGAGGCTTTCAATTGATCGATTGCCCCTGCCTGCTCCACATTGCCGTTGAGGCCGGTGAGATCACCCAATCCGCCCAATGCGACAGCGCCGGTTTCGCGGTATGGTGCAAAGTCCGCACGGGTTACGTCATACTGACGGCGCTGTTCCTCAATCGCCTTCTCGAGCGCGGCGATTTGTGCCTTCGCGGCCTTTTTCGACGCCTTCTTAGCCTTGCCGCCGCCGATCAGGCTGCCAACGACTGAGAATAGACCCATGATTTATCGCCCGCGCCGTGTCATTGGGCAAGAGTAAGGGAAGGGACCGGCGGTCGCGTTTGAACAATTCCCTATGCGACGCGAACCATCAAAACCGACCCGTTGCGATAGACCTGGGCGATCTCGACGCCGCCAGCCGCAGCAGCAGCGTCGTTGGCATAATTCGGGATCGTGGCGAGGCGCGGAGCGACGAGTGTTTTGCCCTCCAGCATCTCCTCGCCTTCGCGGGTTGCCAGTGTTCCCTCGATCGGCAGGAACAAGATCGCTTCGCCGGGCGGGATGAATTTCACGCCGAAATCCTCGGTGCGCGCCACATCGCCCTTCACGCGCAGTGTCAGCGTCATCCCATTATCTACCGCCTCGATGCCGCTGCCGATCGTCAGCACCCGCTCGTTGGTGAACGCGCCATTGGCCGACAGCACCAGAACGGTCGCATCCTGTAGGGAATCGGTTGCGGCAACGGTGCTGGCGACGGCCTCGCTCGTCTCTTCCGCGATCAGGCCAACCTGCTCGAATCCCTGCATCAAGCGAAGGTTCTTGCCGAAGAACTCGGCCAACAGCGCGCGTGGCAGTAGGGGTGTTTCTTCCCTCATGCCAGCGGCGCTACATCGGCTTCACACGCGGCAAAGCCGGGCATGGCGGCACTTAGCCCGCGGAACCGAAAGCCGAGCCAGTTGCGGAAGTTCACGCGCGGTCGCCACTGCATCCGCTGACCGCGATCCCCGACCTTGCCCATGCTGACGCCACGCTCGACACTGTAGGTCTGGCCATCGCGGGTCATCGACAGGAACGCCGTCCCCTCGGTCCCGAACGGCCCGCGTCCCGGCAGTCCGACGAGCTCGAGCGACTTGATCAGCCCCCCCTTGCCCGCGTTGTAGAGCAGGCCGCAATCGAACTGCCACTGCGCCGCCTCGCCGAAATGGGTCGAAACATCATCCCTCAACTCGCCGACTGCTGCGCTTTCAACATCACCGACGAACGTCTTGCCATAGGCCATGACGGCGTTGCGGGGCCGGTACGCCTTGCCGATGCCCGATTGCGCGACGTACCAGACGCCATCGCTGACCATCTTTGAAGCGTTGAGCAGGAACACCAGCGATTTGTCGGGCAGATGGACGAATAGCCGGCGCTCGGCGCGCGACGTCCGGTTCTCAAGGACGATCTGCGTCGGATCGACCACCTTCGCCAGTTCATCGTCGATCGCGCGCGTGCTGATCCGCGTCGCCGAGCCGCTTCCGGCCAGATAGACGCCGATCGCTTCGTCGCGAGCCGACCCGACAAACGCGAAACTGTCGGAATAGAGACACTTCGCCGTCGGACTGACGCAGCCAACCGGGATGCTGGCCCCGCGCAGGTTCGCGAACGGGAAACCATTGCCGCCAACGTTGCGCAGCACCTGGATCGTGTACCTTCCGAGCGCATAGGCTTCGTTGCGGAACTTGATCAGGCCCGTCACCATGTCGGGATCCTCTTCCGCCGATCCATATTTGAGCGGCATGATGCTGGTCGGATCGTTCAACTCGGTGACGATAATGAACGTCCCGTCGGTGGTCATGTAATAGCCGTCGATCCACAGCATATCGACGACAGTGCCAAGATCGATGTCAGTCACCTGGCTAAGCGCGGCACCGTTCCAGTAATAGAGCGCGACGCCACTGCGGATAGCGAGGCGGTCAAATCCCATGTCGAAAGTAACCGGCCCTGTTCCGCCGACGCCACCAATCACGGTCACAGTGCCGGTCGAGCCGACCTTGACGAGCGAAGTGCCCATGACGCGATAGAGGTCGCCATTCCATTCGACGCCGCCGCGATCGATGCCTGGGCCGGTAGCGAAAGGGGTCGCGCCAGCCGTCGCGCGCAACTGGCCCTTGGCGATATTGCTGTCGATGACGATCGGTTCGAGGTTGAGCGGGTAACTCGTCAGGAACTCGGCACTATTGTCGGCCTTGATGCCGGAAAGAAGGGGAATCTGCATCAGTAGCCCACCCGAGTTTTCATGAACGACCCGGCCTTAATAAAACAGGTCGCGGCCGCGCCGGTTTCGCAGGCCATTTGCAGCGAGATAGCGGTCGGTGTCGCGCCAGAGCGGCCCGCCGCGATGACTTCGCAAATATAAGGGACGCTGGCAGTCAGGACGCCCCCCGCTGCGATTTGCGCGACTGCTGCGGCTCCAGGATTGTTCCATGCAGCATTAGCATGAACGCTGACGGCGGCAGTCGCCCCCGCTTGCCAGATATTGACGCCGCCCATGCCGGCAGCGGCCCCAGCAACAACATTGAGCCCAACACGAGGAAGGTTGGCGGCGGCGGTCGTCCAGACCAGTAGTCGTGCCTCCAGTTCCCAATTGGTATTTGCGGGCGGCGTAAAAAGCAGGGTTCTAGTGCCATCGGTGATGTTGGTGAACGTGGTCGTCGCGTTGTTGTAATCGCTCGTGAGGGCAATCGTGGTCCATGGGTCGCCGCCCGCCGCGCCCCACTCAGGGTTTGCCGCTGCCCCACGCGTTTTCAGGAATTGGCCATCGACTCCCGCCGCAAGACGCGCCCATGCCGCCGCCCCGCGGTAAAGGATGTCGCCCTGCGCCGCCGATCCGATGAAGTCGAGCAGTTCGCTCAACGTCAACTCTTCAATATCGCCAGCGCCTGCCGTCTTGCGCCCAAGCGTGCGAGCCGTTGCCGACACGTTCTGAATTTTGGCATAGGAAACCGCATCAGCTGCGATCGTCAGTGCGGTGCCGCCGGCCGTCTTGGTTACATCGCCGGTCAGTGCGCTGGTTTGAATGCCACCGGCGCCAGTGAACTCGATGCCGCCGCCAACCGTCAATTCCTCGGCATCGCCCGCTGCCGCCGTATCGCGGCCCAGCAGGCGATCGGTCGCGCTGATGTTCTGCAATTTGGCATAGGTGACTTTGTCATTGCCTATGGTCGCCGCGAAACTGCCCGCGCCGGAGCCGGTGACATCGCCGGTGAGCGTGATGGTCTGATCCCCGGTATTGGTGCCGGTGATCGCGTCGAGCTTCGTCTTGTCCGCCGCCGACATCGATCCTGCCGCGCCGGTCGTCGCTGCCGATATGGCGAACGTCCGATTGGCCGACAGGTCGCCGCCCCCGGTCAGCGGGGCCGTGGTCGAGATGCTGCGCGTCTCTGGTGCGCGCGCCGTGCTATCGACCGCATTGATCGTGATATTACCGGTGCCGTTGAACGACACCCCGTTGATGGTGCGCGCTGTTTGGAGCGCGGTCGCCGTCGCCGCATTGCCGCTGATCGTAGTCTGGTCGCCGGTGTTCGCGCCGGTTGCGGTTCCCCCGCCGGTCGCGAAATCCGCCCCAGTCAGGGCGGCGTTGAATTCCGCCAGCGTCCCGGCGATCCCGACGATCGACACCTGGTCGCCCGAGTTTGTTCCGGCCAAGCTCAGCAGTGCTTTAGCCGTCGCGACGCTCATCGCCTCGGCATTGCCGGTGCCCGCCGTATCGCGGCCAAGGAAAGTGTCCGTGGGAACGCCGGTGATGTCGCTGAACGCGGGCGCACCTCCGCCGATAGTAGCCAGTTCCCATCCCGTTTCCGCCGCGTTGACGCGGATCGCCTTCAGGCTATTTGCCACATAGCCAAGCGCGGCGATGTCGGTCAGTTGCGGGTCGAGACCCTGCTTGGCATCCAGCGCCGCCTGCGTGGCCGTCGACGTAGGCTTGGCCGCGTCGCTGGTGTTGTCGACATTCCCAAGCGCGACATCTGTTTTTGCCAGCACGACGGCACCCGACCGGCCATTGACGGTGCTGACACCCGCGCTGCCGCCACCGGCAAGCGCGACTTCGTTAATCGCCAATACGAGATTGACCTTCTCGGCAGTAACCAACTCGCCGTCGGTGCGCGCCAGCATCAAGCGCATGTGCCGACTGACTTTTTGGGCCATCTCGACGAGCCGAACGTCAAGCGCGCCCATCAGGGCAGCAGCCCGGCCAAGTCCCCCGGATCGCTTGGGTCGGTTTCGTCGACGGTCGGCGAGCGCAGGTAGGTTCCATATCCGCGCGAGCCAGCGCCTGCGATGGTTCCAGACTGGCGGGGCATGGTCGGGATCGTCGCGACTTTGGCGAATTGCAGCGCCCTTGCGCGCGCCATGTTGCCGGTCGCCTCAGGCCCAAGCGTCGCGCCCATCATCGAGGCGATGCGAGGAGCCAGGGCAGATGCGACCGCGTTGAGGGAGGCGAACGGGATGCCGGACGCCTCTTCGGGATCACCTACGCCGTAAGCGGGTTGGACGTAGCCAAGCCCATCCCATGGCCATTCACCCATCAGCGCGTTGAGCCGGGACAGCGCGTCGGCAATTTCTTCCGCCGTCCGCCCGAACTCATAGTCTGCCATGCCAATGTCGCCGAACGCCGCGACGATAATCTGCCGCTTGGTCGGGCCGGTCGCGGGCAGGATCAGGACAACGTCGGGCATGGCGCCGACTATATGGCGGCAGCGTTAGGCCTGCGTTTGAACATTTCAGGCGGGCTTGGGCTTGGCGCTCAGCTTCGGCGGCGCTTCCAGTTCGGCGATGCGAGCAAGCGCGGCTTCCTTCGCCTTGCTCTCCTCGTTCGCCAGTTCCTCGGCGGCTTTCAAGTTGTCGGTGAGGGCGGTATTCGACGTCTCCGCGTCGGCCAGCTTCGCGGTCAAGTCCGCGTTTTGGTCGGTCAGTTCGTCGATCAGCTTCTCCGCGGCAGCAAGCGCGTCCGCAGCTGGAGTTCCAACAACACCGCCAGCGTCGTCATTGGACTTGGGCGGGTGATCGATGTGGAGAGGGTTCGTCACCCATCCATCGGCAAGGAAGCCATCGACTTCCGGCGCATCGACGACCTTGACCTCGAGCTGCTTGCCCCAGATGTCCTGAACGTCGGTGCTGTCGGGGGTCGGAGCACGATAGATCATCGTGTCCTCGCGCTGGGCGATTTCTTCGGTCATGGCATTGCTCCTGGCTAACAGGGTTGGGTAGTCGAATTGCGGCGGGCGAAATCGAAACCCCGCCCGCAGGTTAATTAAAGCTTGGTGATCGGCACGACGTCATTGGTATAGTCGGGACCGCCGCCCGGCAGTTCGCTCGCCTTGAGGCCGAGACGATTCATGCCCGCCTTGATGTAGGGCGTCCGGTTGCGACCGTTCCGCTCCAGCGCGAGCAGGCCGTAGACCTTTTCGTCGGGGATCGGCGCATCTGCATCCAGCGCAACCGCAGCCTCGAACGCCTCGATGCCAAGATTAAGCAGGGGCTCGTACTGCATGATATCGTCGTAGCCGGGGAAAGTGCGGGGCGCGTCGTCGGGATCGCCGGGCAGGTTGCCGTCGGTGGCGTAGGTGTAGCTCGCTTTGGCTGCTTCCTTCTCGGCCTCGATCGCGCCCTGCTTGCGGGCTTCGGCGATTTCGGCTTCCGAAAGGTTGGCGCCGACAGTCTTGGCCGCGACGACCTTGGTCTTGGCGGACTGAGCGGCGGCAGCCTTGGCCGGAGCCTTCGCAGCGGAGGTTTTCTTGGTAGTCATCGTATCAAACTCCTGATGCTGGGGCTTAGGCCTGGTTGAACATTTCGACGCCAGCCATTTGCGGATTGGTCAGCGACGTGCCGAAATCGACATCCCAGCGCGCCTTGACGCTAAGGTCGTTGATCTCGCCCTGGCGGGTGTAGGTGATCGCGACGCCAAGATCGGTGGTCGCGCGCATCACCTGCCAACCGTCCTCGGGATCGACCGAGTAGGAGCCGGGAACGAGCAGGAGCGATTCCTTCTTGAAGAAGGGGTTCATTTCCGCCGCGGTGGTGTTCAGCCAGGTGATCGCCGCGCCGCCAGCCGGATCGGCCGTGACGTTCTGATATTCCTTTTCAGGCTGGGTCGCGCCGCCGTTCGAGATGATCGCCGGTGCCACGCGGATCGTGTTCGCGGCAGGCTTCGAAATTACGCGGAACGTCTGGAGCTGGCCGGTGTCCTGCTTGGTGACCATGTGCACCGAATTGACGCCCGCGATCGTGAAGGCATCGCCCGCCTTGATGTTGGCGTAGGTGGTGGCGGTGATGACCAGGTCGCTATAGCGGTTGTCGACGTTGGCGATCTCGCCGGTCGCCGCGGTCGACGTGGCTTTCGGCACCCAGCGCTGGTTGGCGCCATTGACGGTGGTAACACCACCGGTGGCTGCGGCGAGGCGGATCGACTGGTCGTTCTTGTAGACGTCGAAGCCCGCGACATCGATGCCGAGCGTCGCGCGCTCGTAGGCATTCTGTACGGCGCCATTGAACGTTCCGCGCTTGGCAAGGTCGCCGGCCATTGCGTTGGCAACGCGGGGCGCCGCGAAATAATAACGATCGCCGCCGGGAACGCCGATTTCGGTCATCGCTGCATCGGCCAGGGCAACGTCATCGAAGCCGGTCGGAGCGACGGTGCGCTTGACGAAGATCGCGCCCTGCAGCGCGACCGTGTTGTAGAGCGCGAGGTTGATGTCGCTCGCCAGCTTTTGCTTCGCCGCCTTCGCCTTGTTGGCAAGGAAGGTTTCATTGCGCAGGTTCTTGGCGGTGAACTTGATCGGGCTCGACTTGTGGAAGCCGATCGACACGGGAACAGAAAGCTCGGTGCCGTCGCCGAAGTTGGCGGTCTGGTCGAAGCCGTCATAGCTCGCCGAGATCAGCGGCTGTGGCAACCAGAAACGATCGCCCGACCGCTCGGCGGCTTCGGGCGGGCCAAACGGCATGACTTCGGCGGCCTTGGCAATGACCAGGCTGTCATCGAAGCCGTCGATCATGGAATCGAACATCACCTTTTCGGCGCGGGTGAAAGCATTGGGCATGGAAACGTCCTTCAGCGAGAGGTTGGATCAGCCTCGGCGCAGTGGCCGGATCATCTCGCCGCGAAGGTCTCTCCTGTTACAGCCGGAGGGCGCTGAATGCGGCAACGAGGGCAATCATATGCGGGGTGCGCGCTCGCTGCGTTTGAACAATTGCGTGGGGCTATTTGCCGACGGTCAGCGTGGTGATCTTGCCGCCGGTGCAGCAATCGCGCGAGGATGCGATCTTGATCGCTCGCTTCGGTGATGCGCCTGCCATCATAGCGCCGATCGCCAGTTCGCGACCGCTGCCACATGCCGTCGGCACTTGCTCGGGAACGCTGCGGCCCTTGCCGTCAAAACTGCGACACGATCCATCGGGGTAGATTACCAGCGCGTCAAAGTTCTCTTCGACATTCGGGAAGTCGCCGCTGCCTTCCAGCCAGTCGTGAAACGGGGTGATGTCGAACGCGCTGCCGGCCGATCCTGCGATCCTGCCATCCTTGAGCTTCGCGATCTTGGCGAAGGTGGTGCCGAAGATCGTGCCATTCGATGTGACCAGCCCGTCCGACGACATGGTTCTGCCGTCAGTCGCAATTGTCGTCATTTCTTCTTCGCGTCCCGGTCTTTCTTGTAACGGATCAACTTCGACCGGTCGCCGGTGCGATCGGCCTCCTTTTCCAGCTTCTCGAGCTGCTTGTCGGTGCCGCCCGGCATGGCGCCGGTGCCGGTTGCGGGCCGGTCGATCGCCGGTCCCTTGCGTCGTTTCTCCACCTTGATCGCTCCTTCCATCCGCGCGACCGCTGCCGCCATCTTGATTGGATCCTTGATCTTCGCCATCTCGGACAACTTCGCGTCGCTTTTGCCGAGCGCGTAGATGAACAGGGCGGGATCGTTCGCTGCCTTCACGATGACGGCCTGCTGGACGAGATCGAGCGAGGTTTCGACGGACCCTTGCGCGTCAGCATAATCCTCGAACCCAAGCGCCGCCTTCTTGGTCTCGAACGAGGCAACATCCTGTTCCCAGGCGGCCTGGTGTTCGCGCGCGCGCTCCTGCTCGGCTGATTGAGCCTGCTCGGCGGTGGCCTTGCGATCTTTCCACTTGTCGAGCTCGGCCTCGAACAGGTCGCCGTCATAGCCGCAGCTTTCGAGCGTCGGCTTTTCACCAATCTCGACCTTGGCCGGCACATTGACCTTGTTCGCTTCGGCGAGTTGGCGCTTGGCGTCGCGCAGTTCCTGCCGCATTCGGCGGATCGTGCTGCTGTCGTCGGGCTTGTCTGCGGCGTCGGCCTCATCCGCGAACGAGACGACATCGACCTCGCCATCGGGATCGTCGTCGCCGTCAGCATCAGCATCGTCGTCAACGTCCTCATCTTCGATAACGTCGTCGGCTTCCATGTCGGGGGTCAATTCGAGAACGTCTTCGGGCTCGTCGTCGCGATCCGTGCCCATCATTTGGCTCCGTTCACGAAGTCGAGAATCTGCTTAGCGTCGCTCAAAACGTCGCTGATGGACCGAAAATCACCAAGTGCGGGGTTCATCGCAGCGTGGACGCAGTTGAAGCGAATGTCCTGGGGGTTGGGTTCGTAGCTTGCGGCGGTGTTGCGCTGGCAGCCCTCGTCTTCGTCCATCTGTCATCTCCCTCGCTGATCGGCCCAGCGGTTGCCTTGATGATGGGAGAATAGGCAGGCGTCCGAGCGCCCGCGTTTGAACAATTACCCGGCGGCGAGTTCGCGGCCCGTGCGAATGCGCATTCTCGGCGGTTCCTCGTCGTTTGCAGGGCCGGGCAGCACGTCCGGCGAGGCCAGCGCATCGCTTGCGGCACGATCAACGACGGGGCCAAGCTTGTCCGCGGCCTCGGCGCCGAGCGGGTTGTCCTTGGTCGTGAATGCCTTGATGCGCTGGGTCTCGGCGTTGAACCCGTCGATGAGCGGCTTGAGCTTCGCCATCGCAGCCTCGACGACCGTCTTCTCGGCGCGCGCCATGCTCTCGGCTGCGCTGGCTTTCAACGCTTGGGCCTGTGCCTCGGCAAGGATCGCGGTCGGATCGGGGGCTTGCGCCTGCTCCTCCATCGCCGCCTGCTCTTCCTCGTTCGGCTCTTCCAGCCCCAGCGCGACCGCCTTCGAGCGGGCATATTTCTGCAGCTTGTCCATGCCCTCGCCGTCCTGGTTCAGGATCGCCGTCAGGATGGCAGCTTGGGCGAGGTCATTGTCACCGGCCTGCATCGCGATCTGCGCCGTCGCAAGGCTCGACTTCACCGTCTTGTCACGGCGCGTCGCGGTCGCTTCGGTGACATCAGCGATGACCTTGTAGCGCCCGGTCGTGAAGTCATTCTTGATCCGGTGGACCCCGTTCGCGTCGGTCACTGCTTCGAGCAGCACCGCCTCGCCATCGTCGCCGTCTTCACTCATCGTCTCGACCACGCGGCCCGGCTCGTAATAGCAGTCGCGCGCCATCGACAGGTAGATTTCCCCCTCGCGCTGGACCGACTGGCGCATGTTGTCGAGGTAGAGCCCCGACTTGGCGTCGATCCGGGTCGCGGCAATGTCCATCGCCTCGCCAGACGTGTTGGCGACCACCTCGTCGGCGCCGTCGTCAGTCTCGGCTGCAAGGTCGTTGCCCGCGATCTGCAGCAGCGCGGCGGTGACCGGCTGAAGCTGCGGCGGGGTGATGGTGCCGATCGGGCCCATCGCGAGGATCTGACCAGTCGCGGGATCGATCACCGGGTTCACCAGCGCGTAGGGGTGGCGCTCCTGCTCCTGCCGCGCCCACAAGTCCTGCAGGTGTGGCGGCATCTGCTCGGCGAGGAAGATCGGCTTCTCGCGCGGCGCCAGGCTGTCGGTCTCGCTGAGCTTCGACACCTTCGCGTTGTAAATCCGCTGGGCATCCATAAGCTTCGAGACGTGGCCCCGGAACCGCTCCTGGTTGTCGACGAACCAGCGCTTGCCATAGACCGGCACGATCGGGATGCAGTTGCCCGCGATGAACCCGCAATCCTCCAGCACTTCGGCGCCCGACAGCAGATACTTCCGGACCCGCTTGCGTTCGCGCCGCACGGTCTCGACCTTCCAGCCCCGCGCCTTCATGTCGGCGATCTCGTTCGCGTCGATCTCGCTGTCCCACCAGCGCTGCTCGGCATCGGTCAGGACGTGGGTCAGGATATGCAGCTTCTCGCGCACCTCCTCGACCTCGTAATATTCCGCCTTCACTACGATGTCGGGCGCGTACCAGTCGTAGGTGACGTTCAGCCGGGTCTCTGGCCAGTCGGAGGCGCAGTCGGCGTATTCTTCCTCGAACGCATCCCTGGAATCGGCAATGAGGACGAAACCGAAGCGAGCATCCGACTTGTCGTAGAGCTTGGAATTGGGGTCGAAGAACACGCGCTGATCCGCATCGGTGATGATCAGCCCCGGGTTTATCCGCTGTTCGTCGCTGTCGGTGTCGTAAGGATCGGCCAGCGCGTTCGCCAGACGATAGGCACCGAACCCGCCGCCCGCTGCCTCCTCGAACGCGTTGTCGCGCGCTTGCTGAGCCTTGAAGTGGTAGCTGTCGGCGCGGTGGATGCCATCGAGCGTGTCTGCCGTGTCCTGGTCGCTGTCGCCGCCCGCCGGCCGGAAGTCGGGCACGATGCGGTTGGCGCGGTAATCGCTGACGATCTTGTCGACACCCTTCGACAGCTTGTCGATCTCGACCTTGATCGAGTTCTCGAACTGATCGCCCCATGGCCCTTCCCACATCGCGCCCGGAATCGAGATGAAGCGGCGGCAGAGCAGGCCATGCGCCCGGATTTCCATTTGCGGCGTGGCGCATGTGTCGAACCGGCGGAGCGCGCGGGCATGGACCTCGGACAGCCGATCCTTGTCGCGTGTCTTGGTGTCGGCCTCATCGTCCATGCCGCGATGATAGTCGGGGCGCGGCATGGCGGCGTTTGAACAATTAGCGGCGGTTGAACGCCGTGACCATCTTGGGGATCGTGATCGGGCCAAGGTCTTTCTTTGGACCAGCCACGACCCCGGGGAATAGCTCGGCCAGCGCCCAGATCAGCGCGTCGGCCCGGTTCGGACTGTCACCGCCGACATAGCCATGGGTCGTGAAACTGGTGAGTTCATCCTCGAGCTCGACGAACCGGCCAGCGTGGCGCACCTTGCCGTCCTCGTAGAGCGCGCTGAACGGCTCGGCGCGGACCACCTTCCCCCGCGATGCCGTGACGGTCTTGTACGGCGTCCGGTCGCGCGCCGTCTTGATCACGTGCCCGACCATCGCCCCGCCATAGTTGACCTCGCCGACCACGATGTCTGCACTGTGACGCTCGAAGGCGTTGGTCGCGACCTTGCCCCACGTCGCGGGTCCGGCCTTCACCGTGCAATCCTCCAGCACGTAGCAATTCCCATCGGTAGCGAGCCCGCAAACCACGATGCCGATCGCGTCGTTGTCGGCGTTGTCCGCGTCGCCGGAGCCTGACGGGTCGACCGCGACCACGACCCGCACCATGTCGGGCAGCGGGGTCTCGCCGGTGTGGCGCCAGCGTTCGATCACCTCGTCGCTGAACAGCGCGCCCGGCGTCGCGTCGGCGAACTCGCCCTCAAGGAACCGCTTGCGCATCCGGGCCGACATGCCTTCGAGCGTTTCGAGATAGTCGCCCGCGATGTTCGTCGCATTGTCCGCCGGGTTGATCTTGAACCATGCGAAGTCTTCGGGCTTGCGCAGCGCTTCGTTCGTCTCGGGATCGATCTTGAGGATGAACTGCTTGTAGGACCAATGCGCCTTCGACGGCGGGTTCTCATCGTAATAGACCCTCGGCCGCAGCGGCTTCACGCGATCATCGACAGCCTGGTCAACGCTTTGAGCAAGGCGGGTGATCGCGAGGTTGATAGAGTTCCACGGGATCTGCGAGCACTCGTTGAAGTAGATCGTCGCGAACTCCATGCCGAGCACCTTCTCGGCGCGTTCCTTGTCATCGAGGCCAGCGAACCATATCTCCGACCCGTTCGGGAACCGGACGTACCAGTCGGTCTTGTCGAGCTTGAACGTGACGTCCGGGAAGGCAAGCCGCATCACCTTGGGGAAAGTGTCGAGCACCACAGAATTCTTCACCGAGTTGAACCGGAAGCGGAAGATTGCGTGGCGGCTGTTCGCGGCCTTGAGCGCCCGCATCACCACGTTGCGCACGAGCAGGAACGTCTTGCCCGATCGCGACCCGCCGAAGAGCATCAGGTGCTTGGCAGGGCTTGCGAGGATGCCCTGGGCCTCCGACTGCCGCTGGGTGAGCGCGAAGCTCACAGATCCTCGTCGTGGGCGCCCGTCGTCACGGTGATGCCGCCGGTTATCTCGTTGCGGATGCGCTCGACAAACTTCTCGGGCCGATGCGCCTTGAGCAGGATTTCCAGCATCCGATCCGATTCCCCGACCGTCGCGCGGTCCCACGCAACCTGCTCGAGCCGATCAGCCGCGGTTTCCTCCGCCTCCTTCCAATCGGCTGCGAATTCAGGGTCATCGTTCCGCCAGGCATAGGCGGCGCTGCGACCAATATTTGCACGCCGACAGGCTTCGGCAACGTTGCAGCATTCGCCCAAAACCGCCAAAAATGCCTTGCGCGCGCGATCTGTTCGGATGGTCTGCATTTCCAAACCCTACCTCTTCGCCCGTTTCGCAGCGTCTGAACATTTCCCCGCCTTGCGCAGTCGCTCGATCCGGCGATGCACGGCGAAGTAGGACCGCCCCAATTCCTCGGCGAGATTGCGCACCTCGTCGTTGGGCTGGAACGGCTTGGGTCGGCCGGCACGCGTCCTTCGCTTCATGAAGGCGAGCAGCAGTCGATCTTCCTTCTCCGACCAGCGCCAGACATCGCGCTTGGGCGTGATGCGGCGAATGGTCCGATCCATGAGCACACGCTCTTCCGGCTCGAGCTCGCGATGCCGATTGAGCTTTTCGAGCAGGGTGACGATGGTCTGGTCCCTCCATTTCACCGCGGTCCCGTTACGCACTGTCGCCATCATCGGTGGCCCTTCTTCCGGTCTTGTTTGCGAGATGGCAGGACGGTCGCGACGACGTTGCCGTGAAGGTTGAGGCGGGATCCATCTCCCATCTTGATTGTGTCGCAACCGATCGAAGCGGCCTGGTCGATCGAGGCCACCGTCAGCTTGGCGCGAACAGCTTCGACGTCGATCTTCATCACCCGCTCGAGGTATCGCAGCACAGCATGATCGGAGACGTAGGCCATCACGGATGGTCATCCGATCCAAGCCACTGCCGCACGAGCTCGTCCTTGCGCTGGTCGGTGAGCGGTTGGACGACGACCAGGCGCGGCGCTGGCTTGCGGGTGAAGCGATGGGCGGAGGGGATGATCTGAGCGGTCATCGGCCTGCCCCCAACAATGCCGAGGGGCTTAGGCCCGTCAGGGCCGTCTTGCCCCGATTTACCCGAAGCTCAGACGATCGACACAATACCCTGTGGAACGTAGTTCCACGGGTATGTGTACGTGCGTGTGCGCGCGCGCGTTGGACCCCGGTTTTGCCGGACTTGCCGCGCTTTACTCGACTAACACGCGGCAACCCATATGGTTCAATCCGGGATTGGCTAATGCCGCACCTGCTTCGGACTGAAAATGGCTCAATTGTGAGGCTTTGCCGCAGTGCCGCAGTGTGCCGCAGTGATGGGTGCGGCAGTGCGGCAAACATGAACATCACGGCGGTCATTCGACGATTGCCCATTGGCCGACCTCGACAAACTCCCGGACCTCCCGGCGACTGTCAGCGCGCTCGACGGTGCATAGCGCGCCGTTCGACAGCCATGTGCGGATCATGCTGTCGATGATCTGCGCCTCGCCTTTGCTGTCGAGATTTCGGTCGAGGACGTGGGCGACGATCTTGCCAACCCAATCCTTCGACTTCGAATGCTTACGCGCGCGGTCGGGCTGATCGTTGATGATGACCTGAATATTGTGAAGCTGGCGCGCCGTGACACCGCCGAACGCGTCGGGAGCCTGCCAGCGCTCGCAAGCGCCGATATTGTCCTCGGGTCCGGTTTCGTCGCCATTGCCCAATCCGACGCCGACGAACTGATACCACTCGGCCGATGCTGCAGCGGGCGCCTTGTTGTTCTTGTCGTCGTACACGTTGAAGTAGCGCCGCCGCTCGCACTCTGGGACGCCGAGGCTCTCAGCATGATCCTTGCTCATGCCCTGCAGCACCAGCACCGACCTGGCCGCGTTGACCATGGCACCGGCGCCGCGCGCGTCCTGGGCGGTCATCTCGCCAGCATTGGACTTGCGGACGTGATGGGTGAGATTGACCGCGGCATTGGCGTCGCGCGCCACCCTCAGCCATTCCTTGGCCACCGCGTCGATAGCCTGGTTGCTGTTCTCGTTGACCGAATGCGACGACACAAACGGGTCGATGTCGAGATAGTCGATCTTGCGCTCGGCCATGGCCTCGATCAGCGCATCTGAGACCGGGCGCTGGATTTTGAACCCGTCCATCGGGTGTTCTACAGCCAGCTTGAGCCCGCTGGCGCCGACGTGATCGGACCCGTCGATATAAAGCCGGTCGCCGAGGTCAGCCGCATCGATGTTCCATAATTTCAGGAACGCGTGGACCGTCTTCTCGACTTCCTCAAGCTCGTCTTCAAGGTTCCACAGCCAGACGCAGTGCGGGCCGTTCCACACGCGATGCCCGAACAGGTCGCGGCCGAGCGCCATGCAGATCGCGCGCCCGATCTTGAGCGTCGTCTTGCCGGCCGCGCCTGGCGCGACAGTTGCCGACACCTGCTTGCGGCGGAGCTCGAAGCCGTAGAGGAACTGACGCCGCGGGATGGTGGCCGGATCGCGATAGACGAATGCGGTTGGCGCGAGATTGACCGCGGGCGGTGCCTGTTCGTCGCCATAGGTCACGAACTCGGGCCCGGGGAACCGGGCGGCGTCGAGCGCATCCCTTATGCTTTCAGGGCCATACTCGCGCGCTTCGTCGTCAAAATCCCTCGCCACGCTCAAGATGCCCTCCGCAATGGTGTGGCGACGCGCGCGCCGATGGCTTGTGCTGCCGCTTCCGCCGCCTCGATGCCGATGTTGCGATCAAGGTGGGCGTCGTCGTCGGCGCAGATCACGAAATCGAGGTCGGGCCGGGCATCCGCCCACAGCCGCGCGACCGCCGCGATGTTCTTCGCCGAGAAAGCGACGATGCAGGGGTGGCCGGTTGAGCGATGGACCGCCGCCATGGTGGCGTAGCCTTCGCCGATGCAGGCACGTTCACCACGGCGCTCGAATGATCCGATGATGGCGAACAGGCCGTCGACACGCCCGCCGCGCATGAAACGCTTGGATCCGTCGCCGTCGATCCGCTGCAGGTTCCACAGCGCGCCGCTGCCGTCGTACATCGGCACCAGCAGCTTCGCGCCGATCTGGCGCAGCGGGATCGTGTCGAGCCCCTTCTTCGCGACGTAGGGATGGTCGACCGATGCCGAATGCCCGGCGCGCCACATCTCCTGCGCCTCGACAGCAGCCTCGCGCTCGCAGCGCAGCTTTTCGTCGAGCCGCTTCTGCTTGGCGTCGTTCCACTCGGCCTGCAGGCGACGGCGTTCCTCGGGTGACAACTGGCGATCGTCGCCGCTCTTCCATTTGCGGGACACGCCGAGCCGGTAATTGCCGAAGGCGCCGGCGGGCCGTTCGTCCAGGTAGAGGATCGCCCATCCGTTCAGCCGCCCCTTTCCGTCACCTTCGCAGCGAAAGCGGATCAGGTCGCCAGACGACAGGCGTTGCGCGATCGGCTCGATCGCCTTCACGCCTTCGATCTCCATCGTGTGGATGAAGTCGGTGATGGCCTCGACCGCGCTCATGCGAAGTCCTCGCCGGATTCGACGGTGATCGTCAGGCGCGGGCGTTCTGAATAGCGCTTGCGAACGATCAGGTCGGTGACCAGGCTGTCGTCGCGGAAGATGATCGCGTTGCACCCATCGAGCGCGGCTTTGGCATAATTGTCGAGGTCGGGACGGGTTAGCGGCTTGGCCGTCCCGTCGAGCGCGTCGGCGCGCCGTTTCTTCGACAGCGACTTCGGCGGCGCGACATAGGCGGTGATCACGATCGAGACCGCTTCATCGAGTGGCGGTCGGTCGCCCATGGCTCCCGCCGCCTCGCAGCGGATCTGGTCCTCATAGTGGCGCGTCTTGGCGGGCGTGTAGGCGCGCGCGAACCCGCCGCGAGTGGACAGGCGGGCGCGGCCTTTCGCGACCGGGATGCCGGGGATGGTGATGGAGAGGATCATTGAGCGGCCCTTCTTGCCTGTTCGGCTTCGAGCATCCGCCCGGCGGTTTCGGTCTTGAGGTGATATTGGCGCGCCAACGTTTCTGCCGACGCGCCGTCGATCGTGCGCGCACCCGCCAGCCACAGCGCAGCATTGGCGACGGCCCGGGCGCTGTCGACGCCCGGGATGGAGTAATCAGGCCGGGCGCGACGCGACCGCAACGGCTATGCCGCTTCTTCGTATTCATCGCCGATGCCTGAAAAGCCCGGCTGATCAGCGTCGATGACGGGCGGAGCGGCTTCGCCGGAGAATTCCTCGGCGCCGGTGGTCACGATCAGCACCGCGCGGCCGCAGGCTTCATGCAGCGCGGCAACACATTCGCCGGTCGATGGCAGTTTCAGATTGGCCTCGACGCCG
>JAZKHF010000008.1:0-11853 GCA_040385545.1 Pseudomonadota bacterium | reverse complement strand
AGAGCCGAGCTGAACCAGGTGTCGAGGACATCTTCGTCCTGGCTGAGATTGCGATCGTCACCGGCCAAAGTGCGGGCTTCGGCCTCGGTTTCGGCGACGAAGATCGCGCCGTCATCGTCGAACCATGCCGGGATGCGGTGACCCCACCACAATTGGCGCGAGACACACCAGGGCTGGATATTTTCGAGCCAGTTGAACCAGGTCTTCGACCAGCTTTCGGGCACGATCCTGATCTTGCCCGCACGCGTGGCCTCGATCACCGGCTTCACCAGCGTGGCGGCGTCGACATACCATTGGTCGGTCAGCATCGGCTCGATCACCACGCCAGAGCGGTCGCCAAACGGCTGCATGATCATCTTGTCCTCGACGCCGATCATCAGCCCGTCGGCATCGATATCGGCGACAACGCGCTTGCGGGCCTCGCTTCGGTCGAGGCCGCGATAAGCGTCGGGGACGAGGTTGAGTTCGTCGATCTCGGCCGCGCTCGCCGTTCCGCCAGCGGCGATCGCCCTGGCGCGTTCGGCGGCCTCGACGTAGCTCGGTCCGTCGGCGCGCATCGCGGCGCGGCCGTCCATCAGGCGGTACATCGGGATGTTGTTGCGCTGGGCGACGCCATAGTCGTTGAGGTCGTGGGCACCGGTAATCTTGACCGCGCCCGAGCCGAAATCGCGATCGGGATAATCGTCGGTGATGATCGGGATCAGCCGCCGATGCTCCTTCGGACCGACTGGAATTTCGCAGAGCTTGCCGACGATCGGGCGATAGCGTTCGTCGCCCGGATGGACCGCGACCGCGCCGTCGCCGAGCATCGTTTCGGGGCGCGTCGTGGCGATGGCAATATAGTCGCGCTGTTCCTCAAGCGTGACCTGGCCGTCGGCGTCGCGCTCGACATACGTGTAGGTTTCGCCGCCCGCGAGCGGATATTTGAAGTGCCACATATGGCCCTGCACTTCGCGCGCCTCGACCTCCAGATCGCTGATCGCGGTCTGGAAATGGGGGTCCCAGTTGACCAAGCGCTTGTCGCGATACAGCAGCCCGCGCCTGTGCAACTCGACGAACACATGGATGACGGCTTTCGAAAAGCCCTCGTCCATGGTGAAGCGCTCGTTCGACCAGTCGCAACTGGCGCCGAGGCGGCGGAGCTGCTGGGTGATCTGGCCGCCGCTCTCGCGCTTCCATTCCCACACCCGGTCGATGAATTCGTCGCGGGTAAAATCGGTGCGCTTCCTCTGCTGCAGGTCGAGCTGGCGTTCGACCACCATCTGCGTCGCGATGCCGGCATGGTCGGTGCCGACGACCCACAAGGCATCCTTGCCCTGGAGGCGGGCGATGCGGGTCAGGATGTCCTGCAGCGTATTGTCGAGCGCATGGCCGATATGGAGCGAGCCGGTGACGTTGGGCGGCGGCATGACGATGGTGAACGGCTCGGCGGTCGGGCGCGAGGGGCGGAACAGGCCTTCCTTTTCCCAATGGGCATACCAGCGGGATTCGATGGTGGCGGGGTCGAAGGTTTTGGCGAGCTCGGTCATGGAGATCGACTAGCCGTGCCGCGCTGCAGCATCAACTGCTGACAAAAATCCATTTGTCCTGAGTAGCCGCGAAGCGGCTTATCGAAGGATCCTTCGATACGGGCCTTCGATGCGCTTCGCTTACTCAGTCCCTACTCAGGACGAACGGTCCGTGGCTATCGCGCGCCCGGCCCCATCCACTGCCCCATCCAGCCGAACACATTGTCATACCACTGGATCGAATTTTTGGGCTTAAGCACCCAATGGTTTTCGTCCGGGAACACGAGCAGTTTGGACGGGATTCCGCGGCGCTGGAGGGCGGTGAAGCTGGCCAGGCCCTGACTGTAGGGAATGCGAAAATCCTTTTCGCCGGTGATCACCAGCATCGGGGTCTTCCACTTGGCGACATGATGAACCGGATTCCACCGCTCATAGGCCGCGGGGTCCTCATAATAGGCCTTGCCGCCATGTTCCCATTCGGTGAACCACAATTCCTCGGTCTCATAGGCCATCGCGCGCTGGTCGAACACGCCGTCGTGCTGGACCAGGCATTTGAAGCGGTCGGGCCACTGGCCGGCGATCCAGTTCATCATGTAGCCGCCGTAGCTTGCGCCAAGCGCACAGGCGTTGTTGGCGTCGAGCTGAGGATCGCTCTGGGTGGCGAAGGCGAGCCCGCGCTTGAGATCTTCCAGCGGCTTTCCACCCCAGTCGTTGCGAATGCTGTCGGTGAAGGCCTGGCCGTAGCCAGTGCTGCCGTGAAAATCGATGCTGACCACCGCGTATCCGGGGGCCGAGAACAGACGCGAGTTCCAGCGATAGGACCAGCCGTTGCCGAAGCTGCCCTGCGGTCCGCCGTGGACGACGAAAGCGATCGGGAGTTTGGCCGTCGAGGCGGCGGTGGCGGGGCCGGCGGGCTTGAGTTTGAAGCCGTAGACACGGTCGTTGTTGGCACCGGCGAAGGCGAATTTCTCGAACGTGACCGGGTCGAGTTGCGACAGCAAGGCGCGGTTGACGTCGGTCAGCCGCCCGATGACCCCGCGCGACGTCACGCGATACAGGTCGTCGGGAGCCATGATGCTGTTCTGGGTGAAGATCGCGCCGCCGCCGGGCATCGGCAAGACATTGCCCGACGTTCCGTCGCCGGTCAGCCGCGTGACTGAGCCGCTGGCCGTATCGATCCGCCACACCGGATATTCCATCACGTCCTGTGCGGTCGCCAGCAGGCTGCGCCCGTCCCTGGCCCAGGCGAGCGAGCTGACCGACCGGTCCCAGCCGGCAGTCAGCGCGCGGGTGCGGCCGCTGGCGAGATCGCGCAGCATGACCACCTGCCGGTCGGCCTCGTAACCGGCGCGGGCCATCGAGACGTAGGCCAAGGTGCGACCGTCGGGCGACAGGGTCGGCAGCGTATCGGTGCCGCCGTTGGGGGCGGTGAGGTTGACCGGCGCGGCGCTGCCATCGGCGGGGGCCATGAAGATGTCGAGATTGGTCGAGGTCGGTTCGATCCGCCCGGCTTCGCGTAGCGCGAAATAGACGGTGCGGCCGTCGGCGGAGATGTCGATCTCCTCCCCCCCGCCGAAAGGCTTGGAGGGGGTGTCGCCGACGAGGGGGCCGGTGACCCGGGTGCCCATGCCGGTCAGCTTGCCGCCCACGATCGGGTAGCTGAAGATGCGCGACTTCACGCCCGGCTCGACCCACGTGTCCCAGTGGCGGACGAACATCTGGTCATATTCGCGGCCCGACCCTTCGGGCTTGGCGGGGAAGGTCGTAGCGGCGCAGGCGATGTCGGGGCAATCGCGGGTGTCGGCCCAGACGATCACTCGGCTGCGGTCGGCGCTGACCTTGAAGCCGGAAATGTCGGCCCCAAAGTTGGACATTACCACCGGCCGGCCGCCGATCGGCATGCGGTGGAGCTGGTCGCGGTCCCCGACAGGGGCGAGATACCAGATCGCGCCGTCCGCCCCGAACACCGCGCTATTGGCACCCTTCGTCAGGCCCGGGACGGGTCGCGGCGTCGCTGGCCGGGTCAGGTCGAGCATCATCACTGGGTTGCTGCGCCGGTTCGCCTTCAGGTCGGTGGTCGACAAGGTGAAGATGGCGGTGCGACCGTCGGGCGAAACCGAGGGCGCGCCGATCCGCTGCATCATGTGCATGTCGGTCGCGGTCATCGGGCGCGCGAAGGACGGGGTGGAAGCAAGGGCGGCGGCCGCGACGGTGGCGGCGAGCAGGATGCGGTTCATGGACGACTGCCTAGCAAGCGGCCCGTGCCCGCGCCAGTATTACAGCGGCTTGCCCGTGATCCGGCTGATTTCGCGGCGGACATGCTCGTCGACGATCCGTGGCAGATGCTGGTCGAGCCATTGCTTCAAAGCGGGCCGAAGCATGTCACGGAGCATCTCCTCCAGCGGATTCACGGCCGGTGGCGGCGGCGCGGCGGCGGCGACATCGGTCAGTTGCGCAAGCTTCGCCCGGCTGCTGTCGGCGGCGATCTCGTCAAGCAAGGGCGGGCCGGTGTCGATCGCGGGCGGTGCGGCGGCGAGCTGCGCCTCGACCGGATGGTCGAGCTCCAGCACATCCTCTTCCTCATCGTCGATCGAATCGAGTGACGGCGGCGGAACCGCGGCGCGGATCTCCTTTTCCTCGGCGATCACGCGTTTGATCGACGCGAGGATGTCTTCCATCGATGGCTCACGCGGGCTTTGCATCGCCGTTCTATCGCCTATCGCGCGCCCGAAACCAAGGGGGCGCGATGGCCGATCAGTTGCCGCCGACGGGGAAGCAGGGCTGCGGTCGCAGCGCCGCGCATGCCCGGGTTGCATCGGCCTGCGATGCATAGGGGCCGACCTGGAGGCGGGTCACCGACCCCTCCGCGACATAATAAGGCTGCGCACCGCTCAGCGATGGTCCGACCTTGGCGAACAGGGCTTCGGCTGCCGCGCGGCTGGTAAAGGCACCGAGTTGGACCCGATGAGTGCCGGCTGTTGCAGCTGAAGCAGCGGCCCGCCGCCGCGGCTGGGCCGTTTCGGCGATCAGGCGCTGGGTCTGGACCGGACCCGACACCGACGGAACCAAGGGAACGGCGCCGCCCTGAGGCAGTTCTTGCGCGGTCGCGGTGCTGGTTGCGGTCGCAGGTTCACGGCGCGGGGTCGACCAGTCGTTCCAATTGCCTGCAACGGCCCGATAGGCACCGATCGGATCGTAGAGCGGCCCACCGTCGAGCCCGAGGTCGTCGGCCTCGGCCTGTCCCATGGCGTTGAGCAATTGGAAGCCGGCGACATAGCTGTCGCGACGCGCGGTGACCAACTGGACCTGCGCGTTGAGCAATTCCTGCTCGGCATTGAGCACTTCAAGAATGGTGCGCGTGCCAACGCTGTTTTCGGCCCGGGCGCCTTCCAGCGCCAGCTCGTTGGCGCGGACCGCAATCTGGTTGGACGCGATCGCATCCTGCGCCGCGCGATACGTCGCAAAAGCCGATCGGGTGGTGGCGATCACCGAGCGTTCAACCGCGACCCGCTGTTCGAGCGTTTGGGCTTCGAGCGCCACACTCTGGGCGATGCGGGCTGCGGGAAGGCCGCCCTGGTAGAGCGGGATGCGGCCCTGCACGCCAACGCTGGTGGCCGTGCCGGTGAGAGTACTCGATTGGCCGGTGTTGGGATTGAAACCGGCGACACCGCCGAAGGTGCGCACATATTGTGCCGAGCCCGTAGCCGACAAGGTCGGCAGCCGACTGCCTTTGACCGAACTGACATCATAGCCGGCCGCTTCGGCCTGACGCGTGATCGCGACCAAGTCGGGGTTGTTGACCAATGCAATCTGCGATGCTTGATCCGGGCTGGCCGGCAGCGGCGGCAGGGGCGGCGGAGGTGCGAGCACGCCCGGTGCCTGTCCGATTACGCGGCGATAATTCTCCTCGCTGCCCCTTAATCGTCCGCGCGAAATTTCCAGATTGCTCCGGGCCAACGCCTGACGCGCTTCGGACTGAGCAACGTCGGTTCTGGTCACGTCGCCGATCTGGAACCGGTCGCGCGATGCCTCGAGGTTGGTGCCGAGCACTTTAACCTGATTCTCATTAAGCTCAACGATGGCACGATCACGAATCACGTCCATGTAAGCGCCGACCGCCTCCGTGAAAACGTCGCCCTCTACAGCCCGAAGCGTCGCCCGGCCCGCCTCGACCCGAATCTTGGCCGCTTTAATGTTATTGCGGACGGTTCCGCCCTGGAATAGCGGATAAGACAAGTTCGCACTGCTGTTGAAGAATGGGCCCTTGCTGGTGCGCAACAAGGTTCCGGCTTGGGCGATGTCGCGGGTCAGCGATACCGTGGCGGAAACCTGCGGGCGGCCGGCTGCGCGGGCGATGGCGACCGATGCATCGGTGCCTTTCAAGGCTTCGCGCTGGCCAGTCAGAGTCGGATTACCGCGATAGGTCGAATTGAGCGCTTCACGAAGCGTATCGGCCGACGCCGCCGTGGTCAAAAGTGTGGCAATCAGGCTGCCGGTAAGTAGATGGCGCTTCACATGGTCTCCAATGCTTTTAGAACGCAAACGCCGGAGCGCGACTGGTGCCGGGCAGGACAGGAACCTGCGCTTCGGCGAAACTGATAAACCCGACGGTCTTGCCATTCGATGAATCCGCGACGCGGCCGATCGCAAGGCGGGTGACGCCCCCCTCGACAATCGCCGTACCGACCCGCCCCCGGGACGTCAGACGATCGACAAGGTCTTTGGGCAAATGCTCGATCGCCCCTTCGATCAAGATTAGATCGACGAGCGATGCCGAGGCTTCGACACTGTCGACGTCCAGCCCGATGTGACGAAGGAGAGCGGCGGCATAGGATCCGCCCCCGCCAACAACCAGGGCTCGCTCGCCCGGCTTCGGGGCCAGCCTTGTGAGGAGCAGACCGAGTTCGGCAGGCGGCATCATCGGCGAACCGTCGCCGAGCCGTAACGGACGATCGCCGTATGCGGCTGCCCGCGCCCCTGCCGGGACATGATCCTGTCGCGGCACCGTGCTCATGGCGGCCAGCACGAGCGGATCGGTCACGCCCTGCGGCCGGAGCTGGCTGGCGACCATGATCCGGCGAGCGGTATCGAAAGTGGCTGGATTGTCGGACATGAACCCTCGTCGTTTCGACTGTCGTATGCCAGTAATACAGTTGGCATTCAAGTTCGTCTTATCGACCCCACGCGCCACAGCCAAGCCGAACCCGCCGCCACCCGTCGAAAAGCGCGTAGAATTGTCACCTTGCGGCGTGCCCCAGGCGGTTGACAAGCGTTGGACGTCCGCCCATTTGCCCCCTCTGTGAGGCCCGATGGCGGAGTGGTTACGTAGAGGACTGCAAATCCTCGCACGCCGGTTCGATTCCGGCTCGGGCCTCCACCCACATCGTCGCCGCTTCTGCGTTTCCTTCTGCAGATCTAAGTGCGTCAGCATTGCCTTGGTGTCACCGCCGATCGTGCTAGCCCACTAGGCAAGTCGCCTAACAGTCAACCGCATGCGGTTGCACGCAAACTGCGGCGCTGTCGCATAACTGTCAGGCCCAAAGGCCAGGCAGCTTAGTCAATGAATGGTCCTGAGTCGGCTGAGGATCGCGGCAGCGGCAAGCGCCAGCGCGCCGGCTGTTGCGAAGGCAATCGACCAGTCAGGAACCGCGCTCGAGCGGACCGACAGCAAGGTGAGTGCGGGCACGACGATTGAGGGGATGGTGTTGGTCAGGTTCATGACACCGAGCAATTCGCCGCGCCGCCCATGGGTAGAAAGCAATTGCGTGACCATTGCGGAATCGACCGACAGGAAGGCGGTTAGCCCGACGTGAAACATGATGAAGGCGGCGACCACTATCGGCCACAACTCGGTTGCCGCCATGCCCAGCAGACCTGCCGCGCAGGCCAGCGCGGCAGCGATCATCGTCGGACGGCGCTGACCGCTCCGGTCGGACCAATGACCGGCGGAAATCGCGCTCGCTACCGACAGGATCGTCGCCAAGGCGGCAAGGCTCCCCATCAATTGCGACGCAGTAAGCGCCGATTTGCGCTCGAGCAGGTAGAGGAAGAAATAGTTGATCAAGAACGCCGCGCCCAACTGGATAAACAACCGGGCCGTCCATAAGCGGATGTAATCGGCGCGCTGGCCTGCGCTTGCCGGCGAACCGCCGCGTTGATTTTCATCCGAAATCCGACGGAGTGCGGCGACCGGCGCGAACGGCCAGCGGACCAGCAAGGGCAGGACGGCAAGTCCGCCGATCGCGGCAATCAGCAAGAACCCGCCATACCCGTCGGACGGGAACAGGAATGCGGCGAGCGTCGTGCCGAGGCTGGAAAGCGGCAGAGAGGCATTGAGCCACCCGGCAACGCGGCCTTTGCGGGCATCGGGCACATGATCGGCAAGGAGCGCGCCAAGCGGTGCAAACATCAGGTTGAGCCCCGACTGAAATGCTATGATCGCCACCAGCAGCGTGGTTTCGCTGGTCGCAAAGGCGAGCATCAGTTGCCCTGCCGCCAGCGCCACCGCCCCGATGACGATCACCCCGCGCCGATCGTCGTGGCGCCGGAGCCAGCGATCGCTGAACCGCCCCGCCGCGATATGCACGACGCTAGCGGTAATTCCGCCGGCAAATAAAAGAAGACTGAGCAGAACGATCGCGTTGTCTGGCGCTACCGCCGCGACCCGGCGTGGAAGAAGCAGGGCGAACAGCGGAATGAACGACAAATGGGCACCGAAGAACGCGGCCACATAGCGCAACTCGCCGCCCATGCCGATTGTCCCCCTGGCGATCACTCCGGGGATACGGTGCTTGCCCGTTCGATCAACGCATAAGGCAATTCGAACGACCCACCTTTGTCCGCGCCGGCGGAAATCGCGATCAGCCGCTCACAGGCCTTGGAGATCATTTCGGCGGTCGGCTGGCGGATGGCGGTAAGCGGCGGGACGCTGAAGCGGACGCCGGGCGTATCTTCGAAGCTGATCACCGAAAGATCGGCCGGAACGCGCAGGCCATGCCGGTCGGCGACGTGCAGGGCGGCGAACGCCATTTCGTCATTGTCGGCAATGATTGCGGTCGGGCGATTGGATCCGACGATCATCGATTCGATCGCGGCAACCGCCGAATCGAACTTGAAATCGCCGGTCGCGACCTGGCCCGCGTCGCTTGAGTGCCCGGCGTCGGCGATTGCCTGATGAAATCCGGCGACCCGGCGCGCGCTGTTGCCATAGTTCGGCGAACCGGCGACGAAGGCAATCGCCCGGTGCCCAAGTCCGATCAGATGACCGGTCGCCGCGCGTGCCGCCCCTTCCTCGTCCATGTAGACGTCGACGCAGCCCACGCCATTGCGATGACCGACCCGGGCGCAGGCGATCGAGCGATCGTCGAGCAAGGCCGCGAGCCGCGGATTGTCGCTGTGCGGCGGCGTCAGAATCACCCCGTCGGGGCGAAGTGCCGACAGGATTGCGGCGAGATCACTTTCCGCCTTCGCGGGATCGGTGTCGATCAGTTCGAACACCAGATGATAATTGTTGCGTTCGCATTCGGTCATGCCGCCGAACAGCATCTGGTCGACCCAGTCGTTGCCGCGGCCCGCCTGCCAATTTTCAAGGGTGCGCTGACGATCGTTGACCGCGAGGATGAGGTAGGAACGAGCGCCGCCCATCCGACGCGCGCTGAGATTAGGAACGTAACCCAGCCGGTCGACCGCCTGCTGCACGCGCAGGCGCACCGCTTCCTTGACGTTGGGGCGACCGTTGATAACCCGCGACACCGTCTGGCGGGACACACCAGCAGCGGCGGCAACATGCTCGATCGTGACCGACTCCGACTTCAATGTTTCCCCCTAGGTCCGCAACCAGCTTACCCCAGCAATTCGCAGAAACGAACCCAATTTGTGAGCGTTCACTTTTTTGTTGTGAACGTTCACAATCGTGATAGTTTCGCGTTCGAGTCGAAAAATCGACCGTCACATCAGAGGGGGCCATCGATGGCAAAAGTCCGCACACTGCTCGTCCTGGGCGTTTCGTTCGCCGCACTTTGCACGCCGGCTGCGGCGCAGCAGGTGGAACCCGCCGAACCTGCCGTCGAACAGGCCGCTCCCGTTGAGGAGGCCAAGGCCGCGGACGAAGCCAGTGCCGATGCAGCGCCGGAATCGGAAAGCGGCGAAATCGTCGTCACCGCCGACCGCCGCGAACAGTCGCTGCAGGATTATGCCGGCACCGCGGCCGTCTTCTCGGGCGACGATCTGAAGAAGCGCGGCATCCAGAATATCAGCGATCTGAACGATGTCCTGCCCGGGCTGACCGTCGCCAACAATGGCGCCAACCGCGAAGTGTGGATCCGCGGCATCGGGTCGAGCAACAATACCGAGCTTGGCGATCCCGCTGCTGCAACCCATTGGGACGGTGTTTATCTGCCCCGTCCGTCGGGCATCGGATCGGCGTTCTTCGACGTCAACCGGGTCGAGGTGAACGTCGGTCCGCAAGGCACGCTGCGCGGTCGAAACGCCACCGCCGGATCGGTCAACATCATCACCTGGAAGCCGGGGCTCGGCGTTTGGGACGGCGAAGTTGAGGCCGAATATGGCAATTACGAACAGATGGTCATCCGCGGCATGGTCAATGTCCCGATCGGCCAGACCGCCGCGTTCCGCCTGTCGGGAATGGGGCTGAAACACCGCAGCTATTACAATAATGTTGGGCCGGTCGAGAATGTCGGCGGCGCCGAGGCCGAGGAAAATTTCGCGCTTCGCGGGCAATTGCTCTGGGAGCCGTCCGACAAATGGCGCTTCCTGATCGCCGCCGATTACATGCACGAAACCGGCAGCGGGTGGACCGGCAGCAATTATGCCAATCCGCTCGGCAACGGCATCGACCCCGACGACATTCGCGATCCGCGCGATGTCGTGTCGCGCGCGTTCACGCCCGACCTCGACATCAAGCATCGCGGCATCCGCGGCGAGATCACCTATGACGCCGGCCCGTTCAAGGTCGACTATATCGGCAGCTATCGGCACGTGACGACCGATTACAACGCCGCCACGCCGATCTCGCCTTTCTATCCGGGGTTGTTAGACAGCCTAGCCGCCTTGCCGGGTACGCTGGAGGAGGAGCTCGACAATTTCTCGCGCTTCCAGTCCTACAATGACAGTAAGTCGCATTTCCACGAACTGCGCATCCATCAGGACAAGGGTCCATTGGTATGGAGTGTGGGGGCCAACTACTTCCGCGAGGATCAGTACAGCTTTCTCGGCTCGACTGGCGACCGCGGGCTGTTTTTCCAGGGCGTCGAATTCAATATGCCCGACGTCGATGCCGAGAGCTACGGCATCTATGGCGATGCGACATACTCGGTCACGCCCAAGGCGCGGGTCACCGCCGGGCTTCGCTTCACCAACGACAAGAAATCACGTGAAGGTGTTGCCGCGCGCTACGGCTTCGCCCTTGGCGATGGCAATTTCAATTGCTGCGGTGGCGTTCGCTATGGCACCGAGGGTTTTCAATTTGCGATCCAGGACCGAACGATCTTCAATCCGGATACGGACGGCGACGGCATCACGTCCGATGTCGAAGTGGTCAATTTCTTCTTCGACGGAGTGAGCCAGTTCGGCGCGCGCGACAATGTCGATGACATCTTCGCCAATGGGCCGTTCGGCTATGTGCCGGGACAGGGTCCGGAGTGCCTCGATACCATCACCGGCGACTTCTTTACCTGCGACGGCTTCGAAGGATCGGGCCAGTTCACATACGGCGTACCATTCCAGGGCCAGATCTTCCGCCAGACCGGCAAGATGAAGCAGAACTTCCTCGATTGGCGGCTGCGCGGTGAATATGACATCACCGACAAGAATCTGCTCTACGCTTTGATCGCGACCGGCCACAAATCGGGCGGATTCAACGACAATCTGGGCGATCTCGGCGTTGCGCCGACCTACGATCCGGAAAAGGTCACCCTGTACGAACTGGGATCGAAGAACGTTTTCTATCTCGGCGGCGTGCGCACGCGGTTCAACGCCTCCCTGTTCTACAATGATTATAAGGATCAGGTGCTGACGTCCCTGCTGTCGGTGGCGCAGGCGATTGACCTGTCGGGACTGCCCGCGGGATCGCTTCCGCCGAACACCAGCGGCGCGTTGGTCGTGTCGTACAGCTACAACGCCGCCGACTCCGAGATTTACGGCGCCAATATCGAGGGCGGCTTCGACCTGCCGTACAACATCAACCTCAACTATAATCTGTTGTGGCTTGAAGCGAAGGTCAACAAGGCCGACCCGATCCAGGACTTCCGCTACCAGGCGGATGTCGACCCGGGCAATGCCGTGTTCCGCTCGATCAACGGCAAGCGCCTGCCGCGCACGCCGCGCT
>JAZKHF010000007.1:0-5136 GCA_040385545.1 Pseudomonadota bacterium | reverse complement strand
GGTTGAAGATGGTCAGGCCATCGCTGTCGATCGACTGGGTCGGAGGCGTCCGGCCGCCGACACCGACCAGCACCGCGGCGGGAAGCGCGTTGCCGCTGCTGACGACAGTGACGCCGCCGGGACCGACGGTGATTTCGGTCAGCGGCAGGTCGAAGCCGAATTCGGTCACTCGGCCCGCTACATCGACCGCGTCACCGACGGCGACGGTCGGCGCGGTGCCGGTGAAGACGAAGATGGCGTCCGACGTGTTGACGTTGCCGTCGCCGTTCGGATCCTGGAGATAGAAGCCGTTTCCGGCGATGGCGGTGACGATGCCGCTGGTGGTGACCGGCTGGCCATCATATTCGGACCGATGGCTTTCGCCCTGGATCTGCATGATCGTCAGCGCGAGGACGTCGTCATTGACGATCGTGCCGACTGCCAATCCGTCGGTCACGACCGCATTGCCCGTAACAGTGCCGAGCGTGACGAACAGGCTTTCGTTGAATTCCGCGACGGTGTCACCGGCAATCGGGACGGTGATGGTGGCGGTGTACTGACCGGCGGCGAAATTGACCGTTCCCGCCAGCGCGGCTGCGGCGCCAAGGTCGGCCACATCGGCGGTACCGAAGGAAATGGTGTAATCGACCGAAGCCGCTGTATCGAAGCCCCCGGCGCGTGCGACGGTAAATATTAGCGAGGAAAGGCCGCTATTGCCTTCGATCACGCTGGCATTGTCGATCCGGATCTGGCCCTGGTCGCTGCCCGACAGGAAGGACTGGCCGACGTTGGCTCCACTCGAAGTATTGGTGCTGCCCTGGGTCCAGGTGAAGTCGGCATAGGAGGAGCCGGTGCCGGTCAGCTGGAGCGACGTTCCGGGAGTGACGCTTTCCTCGCTGACGGGCAGATTGATGCTGGTCATGCCCGCGGCCGGACCCGATGTCGCGGTCATCGCGCCTTCGTAGCTGAGGAACTGGACCACGCGGCCGAAATTGTCGACAAGTGCGAAACCGTCGGGGGATCCGTTCTGCAGTCCGGGCGCGAGGACCGCGGCGAAACCGAAGCCGTCGCCGGCATCGCCAAGCACGCCACTCAGCGGGCGCGTTCCGTACACCGCGCCATTGCCGCCATTGTAGAGGGCGATGCTCCAGCCCGTGAGGTCGATCCCGGCAAGACCCGCGACCTCGATGAATTCGCCGACGTCCGTGCCCGCGGTGTCATAATGAAATTCGTTGATCCACACGTTGGCGATGGGCGGAAGGTCGTCGTTGGTGATGGTGCCGAGGGCGCTTGCGTCACCCAATAAAGCGCCGCCGGTCGGCTCGCTCAGTACGACATGGAAGGTTTCATTGCCTTCAAGCGCGGTATCGCCGGCGATCGGAACCGAGATCGTCGCGCTGGTTTCGCCCGGGGCGAAGCTGACGCTTCCGGTCAAAGTCGCGGTAGCGATATCGTCGGCTGAGGCCGAGCCGTCCAAGACGATGGTGTAGGTCGCGCCAACCGCGCCCGACGTGCCGTCGGTGCGGGTGACGGTGAAGATCATATTGCTGCTGCCCGACTGGCCCTCGACCAGCGAAGCGTCCGCGATCGACAGAGTGCCGGGGAGCGGGGAGGCGTCGTCGTTGGTGATGGTGCCAGTGCCGCTGGCGTCGGTGATCGTCGTTCCACCGATCGGGTTCGACAGGACCACCGAAAAAGTCTCGTCGGCTTCAAAGGTCACGTCGCCCGTCACCTGGACTGTGATCGTTCGGCTCGTCTCGCCGTCCGCGAAGTTCACAGTGCCCGCGGACAGGATAGTCAGATCGCCAGCGTCGGCGGTGCCAAACTGGACGGCATAGTCGGCGCTGATCGCTCCATCGTCACCGCTGCTACGCGTGACCGTGAAGGTGAAATCGGTGGTCCCGGCATTACCTTCGGCAAGGCTGACATCGTCAATCGCGAGCGATCCCGGCGAGATGCCGGCTGGCTGGCTGGTGACGGCGATGTCGTCAATCCCGATCCACTCGTCGCTGCCGACCGCGTCATTGGTGATGATCCGGACCTGAACCTGCGGCTGGTCGTTGACCGACGCGGGCAGGGTTACGCTGATCGGCGTAACCTGCGTCGCCAGGCTCGGACCGCTGGATGCATCGGCGATGTAGCCGGCGGGAAGGTCGATCCATGGACCGGTATCGCCGATGCGATACTGGACGGCGATCTGCTGGATCGAATTGTCGGCTGCACCATCGATGTCGCGGGCGTTGAACGACAGGGTGACATTCTGTCGGCCGGTAGCGTCTAGATGGATGGCGAGATAGGGTGCGTCGGCGGTGCCTGAGCCCTGCAAGGCGACGGTCGGATTGGCGATCTGGAATTCCGCGATCCCGCCGGTCGTGAGTGTGTTGGGGTTGGTCTGATTGGCGATGACGTTGACCACATCGCTTGTGCCCGTGACCGTCTGCGGATTGGTCGAAGTAGAATTGCTAAGCCCGTCGCCGCGATATCCGACGATCGAAGCGACGCCGTCCCAAATATTGTTCGTCGTGATCTGACCGGTGTCGGTCCAATCCTGGAAGAAGTCGCCGCCAGCAAGATTGAAATAGACCATCGACATGCGCATTCCTCCAAGGTGCCGGACGCGATTGATCGCGGTCGGTCATCAATTGCGAATCGGTCAGGAAAATCCCGCCCTGGGCAGCCCATGGCCTAGGGTTGTGACAG
Source organism: Pseudomonadota bacterium (assembly GCA_040385545.1). Lineage (GTDB taxonomy): Bacteria > Pseudomonadota > Alphaproteobacteria > Sphingomonadales > Sphingomonadaceae > Sphingomicrobium. Next base: position 2,457 of record JAZKHF010000007.1, on the reverse strand, counting down.
TCAGATTTCAAACCTGAATCAACAGCTTGGACATGTCCCGCTAAGGGACCGCCGAAGCGAGATTATATTCCGCGCTTTTTCCGGTGGCTATCCAGGTCGAGCACCGGATTCTGGTCGCCTTCTTCCGGTAGTAGCCCGAGCCGACGGGCGACTTCCTGATAGGCCTCGGCTTCCCCGCCCAAATCCTGGCGGAAGCGGTCCTTGTCGAGCTTTTCGCTGGTCTTCATGTCCCACAGGCGGCAGCCGTCGGGGCTGATCTCGTCGGCCAGGATGATGCGCGCGAAATCGCCATCGAACACCCGGCCGAATTCCAGCTTGAAGTCGACCAGGCGGATGCCGATCGCCGCGAACATGCCGCACATGAAGTCGTTCACGCGGATCGCCATGTCGGCGATGTCGTTCATCTCTTCCTGGCTGGCCCAGCCGAAGCAGGCGATATGCTCGTCGGCGACCATCGGGTCATTGAGCGCATCGTCCTTGTAATAATATTCGATGATCGTGCGCGGCAGCTGGGTGCCTTCCTCGATCCCGAGGCGCTTGGAGATCGAGCCCGCGGCGACGTTGCGGATGACGACCTCGATCGGGATGATCTCGACCTGGCGGATCAATTGCTCGCGCATGTTGATGCGGCGGATGAAGTGGGTCGGGATGCCGATCGTCTGGAGCGCGGTGAAGATATGCTCCGAGATGCGGTTGTTGAGCACGCCCTTGCCGTTGATCGTGCCGCGCTTCTGCGCGTTGAAGGCGGTCGCATCATCCTTGAAATATTGGATGATCGTTCCCGGCTCCGGACCCTCGTAGAGGATCTTGGCCTTGCCTTCGTAAATCTGGCGGCGACGCGACATAGGCGATGAGTGCTCCGGATGCGGGGGTGAGGGCGGCGGCTATAGGCCAGCCGCCACCCCCACGCAATTCGCTGATCCGGCCGATTTACCGGCGGAGCGCGTCCGCCAGGCCAGGCGCATATTCGGCCCCATGCGGCACCTGCGCGGTCGAACTTGCGACCGTCGCGCCGATTGGCTCGGCCCGACCGCCAAGGCATTTGCCGAGGAAGTTCTCGGTCACCGCATTGAAGGCGATATTGTTGGCGGGTCGGGCGAAGCCGTGGCCCTCGTCGGGGAACACGACATAGGTCACCGGGATGCCCTTGGCCTTCATCGCGTCGACGATCTGCTCGGATTCGGCCTTGTTGACTCGCGGATCGTTGGCGCCCTGGCCGATCAGCAGCGGCCGCTTGATGTCGCCCGCCTTGTACAAGGGCGAGCGTTCCTTGAGCAGGGCCACGCCCTCGGGCGTGTTGGGGTCGCCCATGCGCTTGTAAAATTGCACCTTGCCCGCTTCCCAATAGGCCGGGATGGTCTTGAGCAGGGTTTCCAGATTGGACGGGCCGACAATGTCGACTCCGCAAGCGAAGGTGTCGGGCGTGAAGGCCATGCCGGCGAGCGTGGCGTAGCCACCGTAGCTGCCACCCATGATCGCGACCTTGTCCGACGTCGTCACGCCGCCCTTCACCGCCCAATCGACCGCGTCGAGCAGATCGTCATGCATCTTGCGGCCCCATTGCAGGTCGCCCGCCGAGATGAACTTCTTGCCGAAGCCGGTCGAAGCGCGGAAGTTGGTCGACAGCACCGCATAGCCGCGGTTGGCCAGCCACTGGTGATAGCCGTTGAAGCCATAGGCGTCGCGGCCCCACGGACCACCGTGCACCAGCAGCACCATCGGCACCGCGGCGGAAGGTTTGCCATCGCCGTCGGGATCGCTGCCCGGCGGAAGCGTCAGGTAGGAGACGAGCGTCAGACCGTCGCGCGACTTGATCTCGACCGGAGTCATTTTTGCGAGTGACTGGCCTTCGAGGGCCGGGCGCGAGGTGAACATCTTGGTCAGCTTCTTGGCATTGCGGTCATACAACCAAGTGGTTGGCGGTGTGTCCGAGGCGGCGACCGCGACGGTCCATTTGTCATCCGCCAGCGTGCGTGAGGTGACCGCGAATTCGCCCTGCAATTCCTTTTTAAGGAAGGCCAGGTCGGCGGCGACGGCATTGCCGAGCGGGGTCCATTCGTCTTTCAGGTAATTGACCGAATAAGCCTCCACCTGGCCGGTGCGTGGGTGCGACAAAGCTCCGCCGATGTCGGCCCGCGCATTCTCCGCGATCACGGTCTTGGCGCCGGTTGCGACATCCTGCGCGATCAGGGCGGCGGTATCGCGGCCGCGACTGTCGACCCAGTAGAGGGTCTTGCCGTCGGTGGTGTAGCCGGCAGGCTGGGTAGTCTGACTGTCCTCCAGCGTGATCTGTTCGGTCGGCGTGGTCGCGACCTTGTTGTCGGTCACGACGAAATAGTCGCTGCCGCCATCGGGCCGTGACTTGAGCGCGCCGCGGATGGAAAGGTTCTGGTCGGCAAGGAAACCGGCATAGCCCCCCATGTTCATCAGCACCGGGGTAAGCTTGCCGCTCGCAAG
>JAZKHF010000006.1:1269-9015 GCA_040385545.1 Pseudomonadota bacterium | reverse complement strand
AACCAAGCAGGTCGCCGCCTGGGCGTTCGACCAGATCCTCGTCATGCTCCACCCGTTGATGCCGTTCATCACCGAGGAGCTATGGACGAACATGGGGCAGGGGGATCGCGACGATTACCCGCTGATCACCGCCAAATGGCCTGAGCCCGAAGCGACCCGCGACCCGAAGGCGGCGAGCGACATCACTGCCCTGATCGACATCATCGATCAGGTCCGCGCGCTTCGCGCTGAGCTCACTATTCCGTGGAGCGCCGCGCTTGTGCCGCACATCATCGGCGGCGATGTGGGCACCATGGATCGCCTCAACGCCAACGCCGCGACCTTGTCGCGCATGGCGAAGATCGAAGCCGCCGTCGCGTCGGACAGTGTCCCCGCTGGTTCGGCGCAGATCGTCATCGGCGGCACCACCGTGGCCTTCCCGCTCGGCGATGCCATCGACCTCGACGCCGAAAAGTCCCGCTTGTCGAAAGCCATTGCGGTGGCGGAAAAAGACCGCGACGGCCTCGCCGCCCGCCTCGCCAACCCCGCCTTCACCGACCGCGCCAAGCCCGAAGCTGTGGAGAAGGCTCGCGCCGACCATGATGCGCGCGCGGCGGAATCGGAGCGGCTGACGGCGGCCCTGGCGCGGCTGGGATAAAGATTCCCCTCCCTACTTCAGGGAGGGGCTAGGGGTGGGTACGAGCGAAGCGAGCCGCTTAGAAAGAACCCACCCCCGACCCCTCCCTGAAGGAGGGAGGGGGGTGCAATCAGCGCGGTGCCGCGACCTCCATCGCACCTTCGGCCACGCACACCGTCACCGGCGTTTTCGCCGCAATCTCGCCGTCGATCGAGATTTTCTGCCGCGGCCGGGCTTCCAGCCGGAGCTTCTGCCCGCGCCATTCGGTTACCGTCTGGTCGCGGTGGCGCAGCTTGAACAAGGTCGCGAACCAGCTCCATGCCAGCCCCCACAGGCTTTTGCCGGTCACCGCCTGAATTACGATCTCGCCCGAATCGACCGCTTGGCTTTCGACCAGCTCGACCCCGCCATGATGGGTGCCATTGGCGATCCGCGCCTCCGTCGCCCAGGCTTTCACCATCGTCCCGTCTTCCAGCGTCACGCGGAGGCGAAAGGGGCGGAAGTAAAACGCACTTCGAGCCGCCCAGATCAGATATCCGACCATGCCGAGATAACGCTTCAATTTGTGCGGCACCGTATCGGCGATCAGCGGAGACAGGCCCAGCGCCGCGGCGTTGACGAAATAATCGTCGTCGATCATCCCCAGGTCGATCCGCCGCCGCCGCCCGTTGGCGATCACGTCGATCGCCGAGTCGAGATCGGTCGCCATCCCCATCGATCCGGCGAAACTGTTGGCGGTGCCCAGCGGCAGGATCGCAAACACCGTATCCTTGCCGACAAAATGATCGATCGTGCTCGAAAGGCTGCCGTCGCCGCCACCGATGATCACCATCGGTGCATTGGCCACCGCGGCGATGACCGTCCGGTCCATGGCCGAAGGATCGCGCACCGCGATCGCGTCGATCAGCTCGACCCCGGCCAGCTCGAGCTTGGCCCGCGCTTCGTCGAATACGTCGGCACCGCGCCGGCTCATTGCGTTGACGATCAGGATCGCCTGTTTCGGAAGTGTATCGGTCATGGCCCCCCAATGCTCGGGCACGCCCTTTCTTTCCACACCAACCTCGGGTTAGATCGACGCATGTCATCCTTTCCCGCCTGCCGCCTGCGCCGTGGCCGCTCCGCCCCGTGGATCCGCGAGATGCTCGCCGAGCATCGGCTTCACCCCAGCGACCTGATCTGGCCTTTGTTCATCGCTGACGGGAAAGACACGGAGGAACCGATTGCGTCGCTCCCCGGCGTATCGCGCTGGAGCGTCGACCGATTGGCCGCAAAAGCCCGCGAAGCGCGTGACCTCGGAATCCCGTGCATCGCCTTATTCCCCAACACACCGGGATCGTTGCGCACGGATGACGCGCGCGAGGCGCTCAATTCCGACAATCTCATCTGCCGCGCGATCCGCGAGATCAAGGCCGCCGTTCCCGAAGTCGGCATTCTTACCGACGTCGCGCTCGATCCCTATACCACCCACGGCCATGACGGCCTGATGCCGGAGGGCGCGCGCAACGTCGCCAACGATCCCACGGTCGCGATCCTGGTCGATCAGGCCATGGTCCAGGCCGCCGCCGGCGCCGACATCGTTGCCCCGTCCGACATGATGGATGGCCGCGTCGGAGCGATCCGCGCTGCGCTTGAGGGCGAGGGCCATTGCGACGTCGCGATCATGGCTTATGCGGCCAAGTATGCTTCGGCCTTCTACGGTCCGTTCCGCGACGCGGTCGGATCTCGCGGGCTGCTGAAGGGCGACAAGCGCGGCTATCAGATGGACCCGGCCAATAGCGCCGAGGCCCTGCGGGAAGTGGAACTCGACCTGGCCGAGGGTGCCGACATGGTGATGGTCAAGCCCGGCCTTGCCTACCTAGACATCGTCGCGCGGGTCCGCGATGCCTTCGGCGTTCCGACCTTCGCTTATGCGGTGTCGGGCGAATATGCGATGATCGAGGCCGCGGCGGCGGCCGGGGCAGGGGACCGCGAGGCGCTGATCCTCGAAACATTGCTCGCCTTCAAGCGCGCTGGCGCGACCGGCGTCCTGACCTATCACGCGCCCGATGCCGCGCGGCTGATCGCGGGTTGATCGAGACGCCAGAGTCGAAAGAGGGCGCCGCGCCGCGCCGGATCGGCGTATGGGGCGCGGCCTTCATCGCGTTCAACGGCGCGGTCGGCGCGGGCATTTTCGGCCTTCCCGGCAAGCTGGACGAAGCCGTCGGGTCGTTCGCACCGTGGCTCCTGCTGCTCGCCGGCGGGGCGGTCATGCTGGTCGCTCTGTGCCTCGCCGACCTTGCCGCCCGGTTCGACAAGTCGGGCGGTCCGCAGCTCTATGTCACCGAGGCCTTCGGTCCGTTCGCGGGGTTTCAGGCCGGTTGGCTGATCTATTCCTCCCGCATCGCCGCCACCGCCGCCAACGCCACCGTTCTGGCGGCCTACGCCAGCGCCCTGTGGCCGGGACTGAATGCGGGACTGACCGCCGCCGCCGCGATCGTCATCGTCACCGCGATCAATCTGCTTCAACTCCACCGCGTCGCCGCCGGACTCGGCCTGTTTGCATTGCTCAAGCTGGTACCGATCCTGATGCTGGTCGTCGCCGGGATTGGCTATTCCAGCCCCGACGTGACCCTGCCGGACTTCGGCGCGGTCGAAGGCGTGGCGCTCGCCGCGCTTTACGCCTTCGTCGGGTTCGAGGCGGCGTCGATCCCCGCCGGTGAAACCCGTAATCCGCGCCGCGCCATTCCGCTCGCCTTGCTCGGCACGGTGGCGCTGATCACCCTGACCTATGTGCTGGTGCAATTGGCCTATCATGCCGCGGGTATCGGCGGCAGCGAACGGCCGCTGGCCGATCTCGCCGCGCTTCGGCTGGGCCCGTGGGGTGCCACCCTGATCGCGGTCACCGCCATCGTCTCGGTCTTCGCCAATATCACCAGCGCGGTCGCCGCCACTCCGCGACTGACCGCCGCGCTGGCCGACGAGGGGCGCTTGCCCGCCTGGTTTGGCAAGCGTTCCGCCACCACCGCCGCGCCGATCGCTTCGATCTTGGTCTATGGTGCCTTGGCTTTGGTGTTAGCGGCGAGCGGTACCTTCCTCTTCCTCGCCGTGGTCAGTTCGCTCGCCCGCCTGTTCGTTTATGCCGCGTCGGCCGCGGCGGTAACCGCCTTCGACCGCCGCGATCGCCGCCTACGTCCGCTAATGGGCGTCGCCGTCCCGTTCGTCGTGCTGATGTTGTGCGGCTGGGCTGCGGCGCAATCGAGCGGCAAGGAATGGGCAACGCTCGCCGCATTCGTCGCGACGGGCTCTATGCTCTATTTTATCGCATCCCGGCGGCCATGATTATCGCCACCACCGACCGCCTGATCCTGCGCGACTGGACGCCGCAGGACCGCGCCACCTTCCTCGCCCATTTGAACAGCCCGGCGGTGATGCGCTGGTTAGGCGGAGTGCAGGACGATGCAACCTACACCGCCGCGTTCGACCGGCTAGAAGGCTATGCCCGCGACCATGGCCACACCTTCTGGATCGTCGAGCGCAAGTCCGACGGCGAAGTGTTGGGCTTTTGTGGGCTGAAACGGGTCAATTCGGAAGGCGCGAAGAACCCCGGCGACATGGAGATCGGCTGGCGCTTGCGCGAAGATGCGTGGGGACAGGGCTATGCCAGGGAAGCCGCCGCCGCCGGCCTCGATCTCGCCTTCGGTCGCTTCGCCGCCCCGCACGTCGTCGCCCTCACTGTCGCTGGAAACACCGCCAGCTGGGGCCTGATGCACCGGCTCGGCATGACCCGCCGTCCCGATCTCGATTATGAGGATCCCCGCTTCGGCCCCGACCTTAACCCGACGATCGTCTATGCGATTACCGCCGCCGACTGGTTGGCCACCAAGTAAGTCTCTCGTTAACCAAGTCATTCTACGCCGTTGGAATGACCCAAACACTTGCCCTTCAAGCGACTCGCAGCCTGCCGTTTGGCCGGCGCCAATGGTTCCTGGCGACCATCTTCACCAGCGCCTTCCTGCTGTTCATGGTCCAGCCGATGGTGGCGCGCATGGCCTTGCCCCGGGTCGGCGGCGCGCCGTCGGTGTGGAATTCGGCGATGTTGGTGTACCAGGCGCTGCTGCTGGCGGGCTATGCTTACGCCCATGCGCTTGGTCGCTTATCGCCGCGGGTCCAGGCGCGGGTGCATGTCGGGTTGCTGATCGCCGCTGCGCTGACCCTCCCGCTCGGCCTGCTCGACTGGTCCCCGGCGGCTGATTCCAACGGTTTCGTGTGGGTGCCGTGGCTGTTCCTGGCCAGTATCGGGCCGTTATTCTTCGTCGTGTCGGCCCACGCGCCGTTGCTGCAGCGATGGTACGCCCTGTCGGGGTGCGGTGATCCCTACCCGCTCTATGCGGCGTCCAATTTCGGTAGTTTTCTGGGTCTGCTTGCCTACCCCTTGCTGGTCGAGCCCTTCATCCCGGTGGGTGCGCAGAGCATCGGCTGGTCATGGGCGTTCGCATTGCTCGCGCTGCTCGTGGTCGGATCCGCCGCGCGCCTTCCGATAGACCGAGCGCAAATCGCCAGAGCGACCGGACCGACGCCGAGCTGGCGGCGCATGGGTTATTGGGCGCTGCTCGCCGCGGTGCCGTCGGGTCTAATCATGTCGACCACCTTGCACCTGACGACCGACATCGTTGCCATGCCGTTGCTATGGGTCATGCCGCTCGGGCTCTACCTGCTCAGCTTCTCGCTCGCCTTTGCCGAGCGGCGCAACGGGGCGGCGACGGCTGGCCGGCTTGCGCCGATTGTCCTGCTGATTTGCGCGTGCGGCGTTGCCGTCGACAGCGTCGCTTATCCCTTCCTGCTGATGGCCGCAGCGCTTGCGGGCCTGTTCCTGATCTCGGTCTCGCTCCATTCGCGCCTGTTCGACGACCGGCCCGAGGCTGGCCATCTGACCTTATTCTATCTCGTGATGTCGATCGGCGGCGCGCTTGGCGGCCTGTTCTCGGCATTGATCGCGCCGCAATTGTTCGACTGGACCTACGAGCATCCGATCCTGCTGATGGCGGCCGCCATGCTGCTGCCGATGACCAGCCCGTTCGCCCGACTGGCCGGGATCTATTCTTCCTCGGGCGGTCTGCGCGTAGCGCGATTGCTGGTCCTGCTCGGAGTGGCAGCGATCCTCGTCGGCACGATCGTTCCGGGGGCCGACCTCCCGGCGCTGCTGGCGCTGGTCGTCATCGGCGTCGCGGCGATCGGTCGCCGCTTTGCGTATCTGGTGGCGGTGGCGGGGATCATGCTGGTGGCCGGCGGTGTCGAAAAGCTCGCGCTCAGCGCCACGCCGGGCAAGATGACGCGCAGCTACTTCGGCATCTATGCGCTTCGGGAGGGCCCTAATGGCTCGCGCCAGCTGGTGCACGGGACGACCACGCACGGCGTCCAGAATCTCGGCTCGCCCGAACGCGAGCGGATGCTGACGACCTATTTTGCGCGGAAGTCGGGGGTTGGCCAGGCGATGCTCGCCAAGCAGCAATTGTTTCCCGGGGCGCGGGTTGCGGTGGTCGGCCTGGGGGCCGGAACGCTCGCCTGTTACGCCCGTCCCGGCGAGCAATGGAAATTCTATGAAATCGACCCGGCGATCGTGACGATTGCCGAGGACAGTCGCCGCTTCACCTTCCTGTCGAAATGCCTTCCGGGGGTCGAAACCAAGGTTGGCGATGCACGGCTGACTCTCGCCGCCGATGCGCCTGGCTCGGTCGACATGCTGGTCATCGATGCATTCTCTTCGGACTCGGTCCCAATGCATTTGCTGACCCGCGAAGCATTCCGCCTCTATCGGCGCAAGCTGGCACCCGGCGGCCTGCTGATGGTCCACATTTCGAACCGCTACCTCGACCTGCTGCCCGTCGTTGCTGGCGCGACCGACGATGGATGGTTGGCGGCGAGCAGGCTGTATCTGCCCAATGCAGTCGAACGACGCGAGAATGCTCGGGGCTCGCTGTGGGTGGCGCTATCGGATGATGCAGCAACGCTCGATGCGCTGCAGCGCGCCGCCGGGCCGGATCAGTGGCAGCCGCTGGTCGCGCAGCCAGGGTTTGCGCCGTGGACGGACGATCGGTCGTCGATCCTGCCTCTGATCAAGTGGCGCGGCTGACGATCAGCCGGACAATTGCGCACTGATCGCATCCATCGCTTCCGACTGGCGGCGTGACATTGCGGCGAGTTCGGTCGCGGACGCTTCGATCGCCGCCTGGTCGGCCACGGACAGGCCGCCGCCCTGGATTCGCGACGCGGCAAGCTCGTCGATGTCGGCAGCCGCGCGGACGGTCTGTGCACGGGCGGCTTCCAGCCGGGACAGCGCTTCCTGCGCGATGACCCAGCTGTCCGACTGCGCCGGCCCCGCCGCCGCCGCCAGCGACTGCGCCCGACCGACCTCGGAATCGAACATCGCCGCGCCTGTCTTGCCGTCGGCAACCAGTGTCCCCAATCGCGCCGCAAGCACCGCATCGACCGGGCCGGCGACCGGGTTGGAGGGGATGGGCACGCGCGGATCGATCGATTCGGCCGGTCGCCGCGCAAGCGACGGTTCGTTGACGGTGGAGGTGGCGCAGGACACCAGTGCGAGCGCGAATATGGCGGCGAAGGCTTTCATCCGCGCCGGTTTAGGGCGGGCAGCAGCGTCGCGCAACGCAGGCGATTCCGCCATCGCGAAGGGGGTTGCGTGGTTAGAACCTTCCCCCTAATGCACCCCCACCGCGCGCCCGTAGCTCAGCTGGATAGAGCATCAGACTACGAATCTGAGGGTCGGACGTTCGAATCGTTCCGGGCGCGCCAATTTCCCTTAATAACCACAGCCGTTTAGCAGTAGCTCAAGTAGCGCTCTTTAGCCCTGCCTGCGCTGCAAGTAAGCATCCCGTAAGCGCGGGCCGCTGTTGACAGGTACAAATTCGGATCCCACCCCAACGATAATCGTTTTTGGGGAGCCGGATATGACGTTGTCCGCAAGTATAGAGATTCCGACTCTGGATAGCACGACGACTATCAAAGTGCAGGCCGCAGCTAGTTTGGTATTTATCGGGGCGAACGGCGCGGGCAAGACAAGGCTGGGAGTATTCCTAGATACCCAACTATCGCAGTCCGGCACCGAAGTTCACAGAATTGCCGCCCATCGGTCA
>JAZKHF010000006.1:0-1259 GCA_040385545.1 Pseudomonadota bacterium | reverse complement strand
AGGATGGCCTGCCGCGGTGCATCGTCCGCCGCCACCTGCCGGGCGATCCGCGTATAGCCTTCCAGCCTCGAATTGCTGGTCCAGGTCCGGACCCCGGGATCGCGCGCGGCTTCCAGCCGGTTGGCGAACTCCGGCACCATTGACCGGATATAATCCTCCACCGTGTCCGGCAGCTGCATCGCGACCGCAAAGCGGTTCTTGTGGACGTCGTCGTCGGGCTGGGTCGCTTCCAGGAAAGCAATCAATGCGGCGCTGAACGGGATCAGGGGGAGGCGCAGCATCTGAAGCGTGATGCGCTTGCCCGCGAATACTGGAAGGACCGGCTTGCGCACCAGCGCGCTCGCCGTGCAGTCGACAAACAGCGTCCCGGGCGGACAATCGACCTCGCCCTGTTGCAGGCGCAGCCCGTTTGCGGTGACCGCCTCGACCCGTCCCATGCGCTTCACGCGCTTGATCGATTGCAGCAGCTCCAATTCGGCCTCGGACACGGTGGCGGCGTGGAACATCGCCGGCTCGACCGCTCGATCGAGCCGCAGCCAGATGCCGGCTGCCTCCATCCGATGGGCCAGATCGCGCGCTGACGTTGCATCGGCAATCGCCTGCCGGTTGGCGACGAAACTCTCGAACACCGAATCGAAAAATTCAAAGCTCGGCTGGGTGAAAGCGCGGTTCACCAGCCATGAATCGCGCGGTACGATCCAGGTCACGCGGTCCGGCGTGACGCCATTGGTCAGCAGCCAGACGCAGGCGTCCATCCCGGTCTTGCCTGCCCCGAGCACGCAGAAATGGGGCGCATCGGCGGCCAGTCTCGGCAGATCGTTGGGCGGGACGCAGGCCACGCCTTGGGCCACCGTGAACTTGCGGACGTGGGTCTGCGGCACTTCGTTGGTGTAATAGGATGCATCGACGATCTTGCGGCGGACATTCACTTCCGTCCGCTCTCCCGACAGCAAGGATCGGATCGCGCCATCATCCGTGACTTCGCTGAGTGGCAGATAGCGGACCCGGCCCGAGGAAAGCAGGCGGTCGCGCATCAGGCTGTGCAGGTAATTGACGATCTGCGGTCCTTCAGCGAGCGACAAATAGCCCGCGTTCGGTCCGCTGGAATCGATCTGGAAATCCGATAGTTCGCGCGATTCCACCCCGTAAAAAGGCGATGGCTGGTGCAGGCGCACGAAGGGATAAGCGTCATTCCAATGCCCGCCGGGGGCATGGCGCTTGTCGACCAGGGTAATGTGGGCGTCGCTTCGGGTCAGAAG
>JAZKHF010000005.1:0-25184 GCA_040385545.1 Pseudomonadota bacterium | reverse complement strand
TCCACTTTCCCCCACCCGAGCCCACCGAAGTGCGCTTGGGATGGCCCTTATTTCGGCTCAAGAGATTGAGAAGTTCTTAAAAGCGCGCGTTACCGAAACGTTCACCATATTTAATTTTTTCGTGCAGCCGGCCCGGCATTATTCGCCGATCAAACGGTCGATTGCATTGATGACCTCGCGGATCGCTTCCGCGGGCTCCGACCAATCTTCCGGTATCGGGCTTTTGCTGGGCGTGGAGGCGGGCGGTGGCGGCGCCAGACGACGGCCGCGGAACGGCAGCTCTGGTCCACGACGCCCGTCGATCGCCACCGCACCGCTCATGAAACTGCGCCAGATTCGCGCCGGTGCGGTGCCTCCGGTCATCTTGCCGAGCGATTTGTCATCGTCGCGTCCGACCCACACCCCGACCACCAGATCGCCAGCAAAGCCCACAAACAGCGCGTCGCGGTTATTCTGGGTGGTGCCGGTCTTTCCGAAGGTGGGAATAGCGAGCGCCGCGCGTCGGCCGGTGCCTTCGTGCGTGGCAGACCACAACAGGTCGAGCATCGGCGCCTGATCACGTTTCCGGTCGAGGGTGCCCCCGCGGTTGGAGAAGAAGCCGGCGATGCCATTGTCTTCCTTGAGCGACGGCAGGCCGCGGCCGCGCACCGGATAACGGCCGCCCGCGACCGCGGCATAAGCCGCCGTCAACTCGACCAGGCTCACCCCGGCGGTGCCGAGTGCCACGCTGGGCGAATCGGGCAAGGTCGAGCTGATCCCCAGTTCGCGCGCGGCACGCAGCACCTGCTCGCGCCCTACGCGCTCCGATAGGCGCACCGCGGCGGCATTGGACGAGCGGGCAAAGGCCTCACGCAAGGTGATCTGCCCGCGATAGACACCGTCGCTATTGGCCGGCGACCAGCCATCGACGGTGATCGGGCTGTCGTCGATCAAATCGTCGGGCGAATAGCCTGCGCGCATGGCAGCGAGATAGACGAACAATTTGAAGGCCGATCCTGGCTGACGGCGGGCCTGGGTGGCTCGGTTGAACGGACTGGTCTTGTAGCTTTTGCCGCCGACCATCGCGACGACACGGCCGTCTGGGCGCATCACCACCATCGCCGCCTGGGCTTCACCGATCTGCGCATTGGTGATGGCGCGCACCGCGAGGCGCTGGAGATCGGCATCGAGCGTTGTCTCGACTTTCACTTCGCCATAGGTGGATTCAAACGCCTTCTGCGCCGAGGGTGCTACCCAATCGGCAAAATAGGTGCCGGTCGGGACTTTGGCCGAGCGGCGGACGGGCACAGCGGAAACGGCGGCGCTTGCGCGGGTCTGGGTAATGACGTTGGTATCCGCCATTTCCTGAAGCACCAGCCTACTGCGCTTTTGCGCCCCGGCGAGGTTCCGGGTCGGCGCGAGGCGCGACGGCGCCTGGACCATGCCGGCGAGCATCGCCGACTGGGCAAGAGATAGTTTCTCCGGGGTGCGATCGAAATAATGGCGGCTTGCGGCGCGAAGGCCGTAGACGCCGTCACCGAAATAGACCGACGACAGATAGCGCGAGAGTATTTCGTCCTTGGTCAGCCATGCCTCCAGCCAGAAAGCGATGATCACTTCCTGCGCCTTGCGCTTGTACGAGCGATCGGACGACAGGAAGCTGGTCTTGGCGAGCTGCTGGGTGATGGTGCTGCCCCCCTGCTTCACGCCGCCGGCGGAGAAATTGGCGACGAAGGCGCGGCCGATGGCACGCGGGTCGATCCCCCAATGGCGGTGAAAGCGGCGATCCTCGATGGCGATGAATGCAGCCGGGGTCAGCTTGCCCAACTTGGCGACCTCGACCGGCTGGTCCTTGACCGCGCCGCGACGGGCGATCGGCTGCCCTTCCTGGCTGAGAAACAACATCGCCGGATCATCGAGCGGCTCCAGCGCACGGCCGAGCGGGGCGGTGACGATCAACCACAGCAATGTCGCGGCAAAGAGCGCGAACAAGCCGTAGAACAGGTAGCGCCAAAAGCGGCGGCGGGGTTTGGCCGGCTGGATCGCGTCTGGTGGAACAGCGCCGTCGACGTGATAGACCGGGACCGCGAACGGGTCGGGCAAATCCTCGACATTCTGGCCGCTTCGCCGCCACATCGGTTCGCCCTCGTTCATCGGACCCTTTCGCACGCCATCCGTCACTGCCTTAGTCATGTAAAACAGTCGCGCGCAGATATCCAGATGCTTGATGAACCAGTGCGTAACACCGTAAGCCCGTTCCCATGGCGCGTTTTGCAACCCTGGTGATGGCCGCGGCAGCACTGACCGTAATGGCCGGGTGTCGCGAACGCAGCACCGATGCCGTGGACGTCGTCGTGATCGGCGACAAGACGCCCAAGGTCGTCGATCCCGGCGCAGGGCCGCTGACTCCGGCGCAACAGGTGCTGATAGGCAGTGTGGCGCAGGGGTTGGTGCGGTTCGATGCGCGCGGTCAGATCGAGCCGGGTCTGGCCGAGCGGTGGAATGTCAGCGATGACGGCCTCAGCTACGTTTTCCGCCTCGGCGCGGGTGCGTGGCCGGATGGACGGACGATCCAGGCACGGGACGTGGCGCGGATCCTGACCCGGACGCTGCGCAGCGCCAGCAAGAACAGTTTGAAGGAAACACTCGGCGCAGTCGCCGAAGTGGTGGCGATGACCGACCGGGTGATCGAGATTCGGCTGAATGCACCGCGCCCCAACCTGCTGCAATTGCTGGCCCAGCCGGAAATGGGCCTAATCCGTGAAGGACAGGGCACCGGCCCCTTCCAGCCGGTCCAGCGAACCGCACGCGAAATGGCCATAGCCCTGCTCTACACGCAGCAAGTGATTGACGGACCCGACAAGCGCGACCTGGTGGACCTGCTGACCCTGCCCACGGCCAAGGCCATCGAAGCCTTTGCCAAAGGCGATGCCGACCTGGTGCTCGGCGGGACGTTCGACGATCTGCCCCTGGTGCGACAGGCCGAAATTGCGGGCGACGCGGTGCGTTTCGATCCTGTGGCGGGGTTGTTCGGCCTGGTCCCGGCCCGCGCGGGCGGGCCACTTGCAGACAAGGAATTGCGCGGATTGCTCAGCCGGGCGATCGATCGCGACGCGCTAGTCGCCGCGCTCGACGTGCCGGGCCTCACCCCACGTGCGACTCTGTTACAGGCCGGACTGGAGGGAATGGGCGCTCCGGCTCCGCCGGCATGGACCGCACAGCCGATTGCCGAGCGGCGTGAGACCGTGGTTGCCGAGGCGCGGTCGCTTCTCGAAGACGAGGAACCGACCTCCATCGCCATCGACCTACCCGAGGGCCCCGGAGCCAAGATCCTGTTCGACCGGCTCGCTGCCGATTGGGGCGCATTGGGCATCGGGCTGGTGCGGTCCGGCCCCGGCCAGCCCGCCGATCTCAGGCTGATCGACTTGGTTGCGCCGTCAGCATCCCCCGCCTGGTTCGTCCGCTCGTTCCGCTGCGCGGTTCGGCCGATCTGCTCCGAAACGGCCGATGTGGCGATGGAAGCAGGCCGCTCTGCGCTCATCGCCGACCAGCGCGCCGCCTTCCTTACCGAAGCCAACCGGTTGATCGAGGAAGAAAATCTGTTCCTGCCGATCGCCGCGCCGGTGCGCTGGTCGCTGGTCGGACCCCGAATCGCGGGATTTGCCGAGAACATTGTTGCCCGCCACCCGTTGATCGGACTGAACGATCGATTGCGACGCGAGGGGCAATAGCCGATGACCATCAATGACGCGGCCCGCCGCGCGCTTCCGAAACTCTCCAACGAGCCCAAAGCTATTCGCGCCCGGATCGAAATGCTCGAACGATTGATGGAAAATATGATCCGCGTGCCGGGCCTCAATCGCGGGATCGGCCTAGACGTCGTGCTCGATTTCGTGCCTGTCGTCGGCCCGACCGCAGCCGCCGCACTGGGCACCTATCTCGCCTGGGAATCGCGCAACCTCGGAATGCCGAAGAGTGCGATGGTGCGGATGGCGGGCAACATCGGGGTCGACTGGCTGTTCGGGATGATCCCATTTATCGGCGCGGTGCCAGACTATTTCTTCCGTTCGAACACGCGCAATGTGAGGATCATCAAGCGGCATCTGGACAAGCATTATCCCGAGACCGGGATCATCGACGTCAAGGCGCGGCCGGTTGGGGGACACCCATGAACTGTATCATCTTGGCCGCGATGCTGCTTGCGCCCGCCGCGCCAATCGCGGACGAGCGTCGGCTCAGCCCGGACGAGGTCGAACGCATCCTTGAAGAAGCCGCCCGCAAGCGCGTCGCGGCGGAGAAAGCGCCGCCGAGAATCATCGAAGGCGAAGTCGGTGTATCGATCGGCACCGGCGGATACCGCGAAGTATTCGGAACGACGGTGGTGCCGGTGGGCAAAGACGGCACCGCAATCATCTCAATCGGTGGCGAGGAGAGCATCAAGCGGAAACGGCGGCGGTAGCAACGTTATCGACGTGCGCATGTGCCTTGCAGTGAGCCGGGTCACCGCGACACTCGCTTCATCTCATAGCTGTGACGCATCAAATAGGGTTCCCCGGCAACGCGCGTCATGAGTGTGAGCCGCAAAGTGTCACCGACCTGGGTTAAAATCTTGCGTGACATCATGGATGATCCGATTTCGCGCACCGTCCCGTCCGCCACCATCGTGATTCCGCCGCTGGAATCGGTGTCGAGCGCAACGATTCGATCCCGTGTCACCGCTGCGCCGTTGCGGACGATCAGCCATTGTCCATCCGAAGCGACGCCCCAGGACTGCGCTGAGCGAACAATCTTCCCGGGGCCGTCATCAAACGTCCAATTCCATTGCAGTCCGGCGACGGCAAGCGAGGCAGCCAACACCGTTCGCCCGTCATTGCCATAGTCGCGATAGTCGAGTGTCCCCGACCAATTGCCCGCAAGCGCGGCTGCCAACAGGCGGGCGGGATCGGCCGATCTGACGGGCATGGCGCGGGCGATATCCAACGCCGCGTCGCGCTTTGACGCAAAATCGGCCAGTGTCGGCACGACCAGCCGATCCACCGCGACCCCCATGCGCGGCCGAAAATGACGGAGGTTGGTGCGGTTCCAGGCGCTCGGGACGCGAACCTTGATGCCGCTATGGGGCAAGGTGACAAGAAAGATTCGTCCCGCGGTCGGCCCTTCGGCGCTTCCGGCGCTGTCTTCGCCGACCAGGGTGGCGTTTCGATTCTCCTTCAATTGGGCCACGGTTCGGGTTGCTCCGGACGCGTTGGCGGGGCCGGTCAGGATAGTCAGCCTGCCCGTGAACCGATCGGCTGAGGCGGGCTGATGGAGGATTGTGCTGATGTCGTCGTCGCGCTCATCGGCATTGACCGGCGGGTTCCGTTCGAACCATCCGTCCACAGTCTTCGCGAACGCGTCGACCGGGGGATTGAATAGCGCGTCGCGGTCGCCCCAGCTGTCGATGAACTTCGGCAAATCGCCATAGCGGATGGCCTTGTAGCGGACCGGTTTCGACCACAGGAACGGGCGGTCGAACAGATAGCGGGCAAGCGCCACCGACACGTCTTCCGATCCGCCGCCATTATTGCGCAGATCGAGAATCAGATGTTCGGTGCCGGCGGTTTTCATCGCCCGGAAAAAACCGGCCAGAAAGGCGGTCGGCTGCACCGGATTGCGGTAGTTGACGAAGGTGTCGATCTTCAACCGCGCGGCCTTGCCCGCGATGCGCCAGGTGATGCTCTTGTAGAATTCATCGCGATACGGAGCGCCGGACGGATCGAGCCGGGTCCAGCGTTCGAAGGTGATCGGCGCAAGATCGGCGCTGGTCGCGGCGCGCGCGCCGATTGCCTTCCAATCGATCGACCATCGCGTGGGGAAGCCGAAGAAGGACGGATAATATTCGTTGAAATCGTCACCCGACAGATCGCTGTCGTCGGCCAGTTTGGCGGCGATCGCCTGATCGGTGTCGCCATCATAAGCCACCGCCGGGGCGAGGGTCAGCAACAGGCGCGGCACTGCCATGCCGTTGATGCGGACCAGCTCGCTGCCGACCGGCGGCGCGCCGGGCTGGCCGTCATTGGCGGTGACGATCATCCGCCCTTCAATCAATCGGAAGCGCAGTGGGAGATGAGTCGGATTGGCATTGCGATAGGCCGCCATCGCCGCTGGAAGTTCGGGTTTGGTGTGGTCGCAGCGAATGGCCGCGAGCATCAGCGCGATTTCGCGATGCAGCGCGAGGATATCGATCGGCGTGGCGGTCGCGGCTTCCAGTCGGGCGAAGGCACGGTCGATCACGGCCTTCGATCGATACCGATAGAGACCCGGATGAATGGTCTCCAGCGCGCGCCGCATCAAAGCGACGTCTGCCCGTGCAGCAGCAACATCGAGCTTGGCCGACGTAACACGCGTCGACCCCGCGCCGGATGAGTCGAGTTGACTCACCCCCGGCGTTGCAACGGTCAGGACGGACAAGAACAGCAGACAATGGCGCATGGCGGACCCCGATCGACATCTATGATGGGGAGCCGATGCAGCGGCGACCCGCATCAGGTCGCCTCAAATTGCCATATCGCCAAAATTTTCAGGATTCGCGACGCCAGGTCGACGGGGTCTTACCGGCGAACTCACTGAACGCACGATTGAAACTTGCCTTCGATCCAAAGCCCGCTTCGAATGCGATGGTCAGCATGTCGCGGCTCTCGTCCGGGTTGGCCAAGGCGCGCTGGACCGCCGCGACGCGACGCTGATTGATCACCGCGTTGAAGTTCTGTCCGAGCCCGACGTTGAACGCTCGCGAAAGATAGGCGCTGTTGGTGCCCAGTCGGCGCGCGAGCAGGGCCAACGTGATTTCGGGGTCGCGCCACAGTTCGTCGCGGTCGATCACATCGGTCCACTGGCGCGCCGCCACGGCCCAATCGCGCGGCGCGGCCTCGGCGACCGGATCGGGCAACGCGATATTGTCGTCGGACCGGGGAAAGCGAATATCGGCATGCCGCCAGCCTTCAATTCCCAGCCCGATGACCAGCACGCTGAAAAGAACATACAGCCAGAACTGGTCGAAATAGTCGCGGGTGGGATCGAGCGCATCGGCCACGACAAACCCGCTCCACACCATTGCCACGACCAGAATCGCGAACAGGAACTGACGAATCCAGCGCGGATCGAAATCAACGACATCGGTGCGATTGTCGCGCAGCCAGGCGCGATAGACGCGATATCGTCGCATCGCCAATCCGCCATAGATTGCGATTGAGATCAGGGCGCCGATTTCGAATGCCGGCGAAATGATCGACGCCTGGGCGAATTCGTCCCACCAGTTCTTAGTCGCAAGCGGGAGCGGGAAGACCAGCGCCTGGCTGAGGAATTGAAGTCCGACGGGGATGAAATGTTGCCACACCCGCAGCACCGCCGCGCCCGTCAGTTGCCGCGTGTAGAGCCACATCAGCGGGCCGAACGCCGTGGTGTAGGACAAAGGCGCGAAGCTCAACCACGGCCAGCGATCGTAAAATCCAGCGTAACCGATGATGTACGGCGTGATCAGCGCGATGAACGCGAGCAGGAGCAGCGCCAGATAGCGGTTGGCCGCGCGGTTGATCCGGCCCTTGAGCAACAGCGAAGCGATGATCAGCCCTTGCACGGCGCATACCAGCAAGGTGATGCTCATCGGTCCGAATTTGATCATCGCGGCCCGGCAATGCGCCGCTTGTGTGCGGCCGTCACCTCAGTCGCCGCTGATCTTGGGCTTCCCGACATCCCCCTGCCCGACGGTATGCCCGGCCATGTCGAGCATCCGTTCGAGCGGCACGCGGGCCTTGGCCATGAGTTCGTCGGAAAGCTCGATTTGAGGTTTGAGGTCGCGCAGCGCGACATAGAGTTTCTCAAGTGTGTTGAGCGCCATGTAGGGGCACATGTTGCAATTGCAGTTACCGTCACCGCCGGGCGTGCCGATGAAGGTCTTGTGCGGCGCCGCCTTTTCCATCTGATGAATGATGTGCGGCTCGGTCGCGACCAGGATCACTTCCGCAGGACTCTCGATCGCGAATTTGAGGATTGCGCTGGTCGATCCGACCAGATCGGCATGGTCGATGATATGCGGCGGGCATTCGGGATGCGCCGCGACCGGAGCACCGGGATATTGCGCCTTGAGCTTGAGCAGCTCGGTTTCGGAAAAGGCCTGGTGGACGATGCAGATGCCCGGCCACAGCAACATCTCGCGATCGAACCGCCGCGCGAGGTAACCGCCGAGGTGGCGGTCGGGGCCGAAGATGATCTTCTGATCCTTCGGAATCTGGCTGAGGATCGCTTCGGCAGATGACGAGGTGACGATGATGTCGCTGAGTGCTTTCACTTCCGCCGAGCAATTGATGTAGGTCAGCGCGATATGGTCGGGGTGCGCCGCGCGGAAGGCGGCGAACTGGTCCGGAGGGCAGCTATCTTCCAGGCTGCAGCCGGCGTCCATGTCGGGCAGGATGACGGTTTTTTCCGGGCTCAGAATCTTGGCGGTCTCGGCCATGAAGCGGACGCCGCAAAAGGCGATCACATCGGCATCGGTCGCGGCGGCCTTGCGCGAGAGGTCGAGACTGTCGCCGACAAAATCGGCAAGGTCCTGAATCTCCGGCTTCTGGTAATAATGGGCAAGGATGACCGCGTTGCGCTCGGCTTTCAAACGCGCGATTTCGGCGAGCAGGTCGACGCCTTTCAACGATGTCGATTGGGCGGTCACTCAGTCACTCCTCGATTGCTCTCGGCCCGCGATATGGCCTTGCCCGGCGAGCCGCACAATGGCCTATTTCCCGGCGCGCTCGGCCAGCACTTCGGCGATCGACCGGCTGACGTCCCAGCGCTCGCCGTCGCGGCTGGCCTCGCGCGGGATGACTTGGATGCGAACGTCGCGGATGCCCACTGCGCGCAGCGGTGCTTCCAGATTGGCAGCGATTTCCTCCCGCGCGGCACGATTGGCGGCCTCCAGATTCTCGGGCTTGAGCGCCTCGCCACTGGCCTGCCCGACGGCATTGCGCGCGACCTTCGACCGAAGTTCAGTCTGCATGTTGCGGGTGATGAACGGTCCTTCGTAGGCAACGACCTGTCGGCTCTCGTCAATGTTGGGCGGATCGGGACGGATCGTCGGTGCCCGCACCATCAAGGTCCGGGTCCGTTCATCCCAGATGTAATCGTTGAGCGACAAATCGCCCATGTTGCCGAAGTAAGCGACCGACCACGGCTGGCGCACCTTCATCGTGCCGGACAGGATCCCGCCCGGACCGCGCGTTGCCTCGGCCACGCTCGTGACCGTGCCCGACAAGCGATACACTTCCAGCCGGTTGCGCTGTTCGCGCAATGCCACCACGATTTCGTCAATGCTGCTCTGTTGGACTTCCTGCTGCTCTTGCCGGTCGATGTAGCGTGCGATCAGATAGCCCGCGCCGAGCAGTCCGAGCACGACTAGCACGGTTACGAGCACCGAACGTTGCGGTTGGGTCAGGTGCGGGGCGTCGTCCATGTTTCTCCGTCCGACTTAACGACCCCGCGCCGTTCAAGGTCCATCAAATGCGCGAGCACCGATCCGCCCGCCGCTCCGATTAGCCGCGGATCGAGGCCGGGATAGGCAGCGGCGACGATGTCGGGGATGGCGGCGATCCCCTGTCCCACCAATCGCATGATCTGTTTCTCGCGCTGCATGCGGTGGCCGATCAAACCGCGCAGGAATTGCTGCGGGTTGGTCACAGGCTTGCCGTGGGCCGGGTAAAAGATGCGGTCGTCGCGCTGGCGAAGCTTTTCCAGGCTGGCCATGAACAGCCCCATGTCGCCGTCGGGCGGGACGACGACGGTGGTCGACCAGCCCATGACGTGATCGCCGGTGAACAGGCTGTCCCCCTTTCGCTCTGAAGCGTAGGCGAAGCACAAATGGTTGGACGTGTGGCCGGGCGTGGCAACCGCGGTGATCTGCTCGTCGTCGCCGAAGTCGATGCTTTCGCCATCGGCCAATACGCGGTCGGGCGTATAGTCCCCGTCGAAACTGGCATCGGCACGCGGGCCGACCGTTTCCAGGCTCAGCGCCGCGCAGCCGATGATCGGTGCGCCCGTGGCTTCCTTAAGCGAAGCCGCCGCGGGCGAGTGATCGCGATGGGTATGGGTGCAGGCGATTGCCGCAATCCGCCGCGTCCCCGCCGCCGCCACGATCGCCGCGACATGATCGAGGATGTCCGGGCCGGGATCGATGACGACGATCTCGTCCCCTATCCCGGCGAAATAGGTCTGGGTGCCGGTGAACGTGTAGGGTGACGGATTATGCGCCAGCAGGCGTCCGACGCCCGGCTCAAGCTGTTCGAGAATGGCATAAGGGGCGTCCACGGCAGTCCCCTGCCATTGACGCCCCCGACACGCAAACCCGGAAGACGATCAGTTGCGACGTTCCGCGGCGTCGATCTCGGCCTGGGCGCGAGCGATACCGGCTTCGGCAGCGGCGATGCTGCGCTCGATCATGGCCGGATCGACCCCTGCCATGGCGCGGCGGGTGATGGCATCGATATCCATCGCCGCGACTGCTTTCAACGAGGCGCGGATCGTCGCCTTCATCTGTTCCGGGTCCTGGCCGGCACGGCGCAGGTCGGCCGCATGGGCATCGACTTCACGCATCGCTTCGTCGACTTCGCGCTTCGCCTGTTCGAGATCGCGGCGCATCTCGCCCTCGTTACGTTTCATCTCGGCCATCGCCTCCTGAAGTTCGGCACGCATCGCGGCGCGATCGATGTGGGTCGCCGCAAGTCCGCGACGCGCATCGTCGAGGGAGGCGCGGATACGTGCTTTCTCGGCGGACGACAGCGCGTTCCACTCGATCTGCTTGCCATCGATCATCACCTTGCCTCGTGGCGCGATCGGGGGAAGTGGCGCCAGTGGCGGTGAAGGCGGTAGCGGTGCGGCGGCGGGTGTCGCGGCGATCGGCGCAGCGGGGGCTTCGGGCGCCACCCCTTGCGTCGGCAAGGCCGGCGGCGTCGGTGCGGTCGGTGCCGCCACATCGACGTAGCGGGTCGCCCAGGTCGCGGTCAGCGGCAGGACGACGGCCAGCGCGGCGACAACGGCCAACTTGCCGGCCATGCGCCGGGCTGGAGTGGGGTTCGTCAACATGGACTTGAGCCTCCTGTGCAGATTCTGGTTGTGGTCGAGCGCCGAAGCGAACAGCAACGCCCGTCCCGACGCGGCCTTGGCAATGGCCTGGCCATAAGCCGCCCGATCGCCCGGCCCCGATTTGTCGAGGATCCGGCAGTCGCAGGCGGCTTCCTGGTCGAAGCGGAAAGCGGCATGGGCGGCCCAGGCAATCGGGTTGAACCATTGCAGCCCGAGCAACACGAAGGCGATGTGATTGACGATGAGGTCGCCCGAGCGGTGGTGGGACAGTTCATGATCGAGCGCTAGCCGCCGCTGCGCCTCGTCGAAGCGCTGGTCGAAATCGAGCGGAACGGCGATCACGCGATCGATGATCCCGAAAGCGATGGGACCGCGTACCGCATGGCTCCGGACCAGCCTGATCTTACCCAAGGTCGCCAACTGCACCGCGCCGTCGAGCGCCACGCGGCGCTGGCGTTGGTAACGAAGGAAGCCAAGCGCCAGGAACAGGATCGCGCCAGTCGCCCATACCGAGAGGAGCAGGGTCGGCCAACCGCCAAGACGCGCGACCAACGACGGATCGGACATGGCTGGCGCGAAAGTGGCAAATACGACTGGCCCGATCACCGCCGGTTCCGTGGCAGGAATGACGCGTTCGACGGTCTGGGTGATTGGAGGCATCGCCATGCGCGCGGCGGGGATCAGCCAGAGGGCATAGGCCGCGGTCGCGCCAAACTGGCGGCGAACGGGTTCACGCACAAGCAGAACCAGCAGCATCAGCGCCGACGTGGCAAGCAAGGTGTCGAGCGCCCACCCGGTCATGCCTTCATCTCCCGAAGCAATTTCTCGATCGCCGCGACATCGTCGGCCGCAAGCGGTTCATCATCGGCCAGTTGCGCAATCAGTGGCGACAGGCGCCCGCCGAACAGCCGATCCATCAACCGCCGCGATTCGCGAGCGACACAGGCGCTGCGTTCGATCGCCGGTGAATAAAGAAAGCGCCGCCCGTCCTTGGCCGGCGCGACGGCCTGCTTGGCGAGCAGCCGTGAAAGCAAGCTTTTCACCGTCGCCAGCGACCAGTTGCGGTCGCCCTTGCTCAGTGTCTCGTCGATGTCTGTCGCGGTGAGCGGCTGGGGAGATGCCCAAAGCACCTCCATCACCTCCCACTCCGCCTCACTCAGCCGAACATCCATCAAGTCGCTCCCGATTCGATTACAGGTGTAATCATAGCGATTACGTTTGTAAACGTAAAAAAGCGCCGACACGGAGAATTCCGTGCCGGCGCTCTACCGCAGCGTGCCAGAAAATTCAGCCTCCCGAGCGAAGTTCGGCGATCCTGGCGCGAAGTTTGGCCGATACATCGGCTCGCAACGCGGCATTCATTTCCTTGTCGCCCTCGATGCGCGACAACGCTTTCTCGAGCCCGGCAGCCATCTCTGTCTTGTCCCCGGACTTGGAGCAGAAGACCATTTTGGCCTTTTCCTTCTTGTCCGGAGAATCGCCGGCGGTCGCTTCGATCACCGTCAGCTCACCCGGACAATCAACCTTCATTTCCTGCCCGTCTTTCCGAGTTGCACCCTTTATGGCCGGACCGTTGTGGATCACCTTGCGGATTTCGGTCGTCTGCGTCGTCTTGGGCTCATCGGCCATCGCTGGAACGGCAAGCGTTCCGCCGAGCACCAATCCGCCGGCCAGCATCAGGCCGGCGATCCGCGTGGATTTCTTATGGTTCGAAGCAAGCATGGTCAGTCTCCCTTTGAGTTCATCGATCGATGTCAGTGCACACAGCGAGCGCGGCACCGGTCGGGCGGCACAGCGCAGGATGGTTTCGGCATAAGCCGGCGCGGCATCGGCCCCGGCAGTGCTGAGCAAGGACGCATCGCAAGCCGATTCCATGTCGCGGCGGAACGCACCCAGGGCGAGCCAGGCGAACGGATTGAACCACAGGATCGACGCCGTCAGCAGCGCCACCGCGCTGGCCCAGATGTCGCCGCGTTCATGGTGATATTGTTCATGCAGCAAAGCGAAGCGTCGCTGCTCGGGCGTGAAGCGTTGCTCGAAATCGTCCGGCACAAGGAGCGGGTGGATCAGTCCGGTCGCCATCGGGCCGTCGACGGCCGCGGTGGCGATCGTGTCGATCTCGGTTCCGTCCACCGGGAAGGGCCGACCGACAGCCAGGGCCTTGCGCATGAAATGGTGATGGCTGGCCAAATGAAATGCCAGCGCCACCATTGCACCGACGATCCAGATGGCGAGCAACCATGGGAAGGAATCCGACGTCCCGCCGATCGAGCGGCTCGTTTCCAGCACCCAGGTGACAGCTTCACCGGCGGCGGGCGTGGGACTAAGATTGGATGGCATCGGCGGCCACACCAGGCGCAGCGCGGGCGCAAGCCAGAGTGCATAGGCTGCCCGGGCACCGAAGTGGCGCGCGACCGGGCGACGAATGGCGAGCACGACCAGGATCAGCAACGAGGCGACCAAGAGATTGCCCGCGATCCAGCTCATTTGCGCAACGTCCGGATCAGCGCCTCAAGTTCGGCAAGATCGTCCTCGGTCAGGTCACGGCGTTCGGCGAGGTGCGCCACCAACGGCGAGACCCGACCGCCGAACAACCGATCGACCAGCCGCCCCGCCTGCGCGCCTACGACTGGATCGCGGTCGATCAGCGGACGATAGAGAAACCGGCGACCCTGCGCCTCGGCACCGATCGCGCCTTTGTCGACCAGCCGGGCAAGCATCGTCTTGACGGTCGTCGGGGACCAGTCGCGCGATTTGGGCGCCAACGCGGCAATATCGACCGCGCTAAGTGGTGCATCGGCCCACAAAATCGCCATGATATCGAGTTCGGCTTCGCTGATTCGGACGTCGTTGGTCATGACGACTACAATTGTAGTCGTAACGTGAACCGCCGATGAACGTCAGGCCGCGGGGCTAGCAGCGCATTTCATAGGGTCCGGCACGCGCAGCCACGGGGCCGGTCGATCCCGGCGGCAATAGCTCAAGCTCAATACGCGTGAATGCCACACCGCGGCACAAGGCATTCGGCAAGCTGACCCGCACTGTCCTGCCGGCGGCCAGTGGAGCAATCGCGACATCGGCCCGTGCTTCGCCCTTGCGGCGAAAACGTAGCGTTGCACCTTTTTCAAGTCCTTCTACTGCGCTCAACGCCAGGCTGGTTCCGCTCTCGAAGAAGTCACAGGTGCCTCCCGAACCGCGCTCGCCGCGCGTCAGGCACTTGATACGGAAGCGCATCGCCGGGGTCGGCGGCAGTGCGGCCACGGCCGCACCGCCAGACGCCGTCGCCGCTGCCGATTTGCGCGGCAAGGGTGGCGGAAGCGGTGGCACGATCGACGTTTCGAACCGTTCGGGCGGGCCGTCCAGCGAGCCGAGATCACCGAGATTGCCCGCGAAGGCGGTCGTCGACGGACTCGCTGCAGCGGGCTTCGAGAGCGCTTCGAACTTCGCCATTTCCTGTCGAAGCTCGGCGATTACCTTATCCTTGGCCGCAACCGGCATGTCGCGCGCTTCAATCTGTTCGATCGCCGCTTCAAGCGTCTTGACCCAGTCGCTATCCGACGCCCCGGGCTCGGCGCATAGCTTGACCCTGGTGGAGCGGTTACGGGCCGGATCGATCTGCACCATGGTATCGAATTTGTGGCCCTGACATTCCGCGATCGTTGCTACCCGATCCGGCGTCGCGCCCTCGACGTCGGGCTCGGGAACGGTGAGCCCGGACGCGGACTCGGGCACGACCTGCGCGAGCCCCGCTCCACCAAAGGCAACGCTCGTCGCCAGCAACAACCACAATTTATTCGCCAATGCCTGCACTCCCGGTCGCGGCCATCACGATCGGCGATGTCCACTGAACCGCAATTGAATGCAAGGCTCAGGCCTTGGCGAAGGCCGGTGCGAGCATCCCCGACCGAGCATCGCCGCGTTCCGCCGCGAGACGCAAGGCCTGCGGATAAACCTGCCCGAACAATAATTCCATGCTCTGATTCCAGCCGAACTGGCGCGCATGAACAACCGCATTTTCCCGGATCGTCGAAAGGTCGTCCGACCACAAGTCGAGGATGTTGGCCGCCATCGCCGGGCTGTCATCAACCGGCCCCAGCCGCCCGATGCGGTGATCGACGCGGTCGACCATCGCTCCGGCGGCGACCCCGACCACGGGCAGGCCCGACGCCTGTGCCTCAATGATCGAAATACCGAACGTCTCGTCCGCCATGCCGGACACATAGATATCGGCGCTTGCCAGCCAGCGCGACAGTTCGGCACGACCGCTGACGAAGCCGGGCGCATGGAAGCGTGGCAATCCGCGTCCGAGGAATTGTTCGCGAAGCGGCCCGTCACCGAGCAGCACCAGATGCGCCCCAAGGCGTTCGGGTAGCAGCGCGAACGCATCGACCACCGCTTGAGCACGCTTTTCGGCATCCAGCCGACCAGCATAAATCAACAGGGGCGATCCGTCGGGGATGCCCAGTTGTTGGCGAAGGGCGGGGTCGCGACGGGCGGGCGAGAACTCGCCAAGCTCGCAACCCAATGGGACGACTTCGACCGGGTCGACGCCGAGTGCACGTAATTTCGCTGCTCCGCCATTTTCGGAAAGGGCGAACGTCACGTCGAACTTGGCGTAAAGCTTCCGGCAATAGGCATAACAAAGTCTCGCCGCCGCGTCGGCCAGCCTGGCACCGACGAAGTTCGCAAATGGACGTTCCACATAGACGGTCGGAAAATCGGTCATGTAGGCCGCCACCAATGCGGTGCCGGGATGCCGGCGAGCATGGGCAATCGCCGCCCACGGCAGATTATAGGCGTCCTGGCATTCAATGACGTCCGGCCGGAACTGCTCGAGCACGCGGCGAACCTCTCCCGAACGCAGTAACAGCCGGTAATTGGGACTTCCCGGGACCTTCGGCGACGCGATGGTGACGGTAATCGTCCGCCCATCCTCGATGATTTCGTCACGATCACCCGGCACAATCAGCAAATGTCTATGGGCCGTATGCTCGAGGATATGCTGGCGCTTGTGGCGCAAATAGGTGCCGACTCCGCCGCCGACCGCCGACCAGCTCTGGGTCACATCGCACAGCAAGCCGCCGACCGACTGGGGGTCATCTCTGCTCATCAGACCGGACAACCCGTCATGGCGGGATTGGTGCCATGATACCAACGCAACCAAGGATTCTGTCGGAAGATTTTACAGTCCGCGCGGAAGTCGCCCAATTGCATCATCCAAAACTTCCGCTTTTCCGCCATTCGTGCGATTTGGCACGGCGATTGCATTTCGTATGTCGTCCACTTGGTTCCACAAACCAAACAAGGGGCGGTGGTTAGCGGTTTCTGGTCCCGCGCCGCCGCCCCTTTTTATTTGCGAGCGGGATTCAGGCGTCCGTCAGCTGCTTCAGCTCGCCACTTTCGAACATCTCCATCATGATGTCCGACCCGCCGACGAATTCGCCCTTCACATAGAGTTGGGGAACGGTCGGCCAATCCGAATATTCCTTGATGCCCTGACGAATTTCCTGATCGGCAAGCACATCGACCGTCTCATAGGTGAGGTTGAGATGGTCCAGGATCGCGATCGCCCGGCTTGAGAAGCCGCATTGCGGGAACAATGGCGTCCCTTTCATGAACAGCACCACGTCATTCTTGGTAACCAATTGCTCGATTTTCTGCTTCACATCGTCGCTCACTGATGATCTCCCGAAGGCACGGCGGTTTCCAGTTGCAGCGCGTGCAACTGGGTTCCCATTTTGCCTTTCAATGCGGCATAAACTGCCTGGTGCTGGCGAACGCGGTTCATTCCCGCGAAGGTTTCGCTGACGACCCGGGCGGCATAATGATCGCCATCGCCCTTAAGGTCGGTGATATCGACGCGCGCGTCCGGGATCGCAGCGACGATCATCGCCTCAATCTCTTCCGCCGCCATGGCCATCAGTTTGACGCTTCGATGATCTGGCGCCGCGCCTCGACGCTCTTATGCTCCAGCGCTTCGCGGATCTTGGCCTCGTCGCAATCGACCCCGGCGGCAGTAAGGTCGCCAAGCACCTTGCGGATGACGTCTTCGTCACCGGCTTCCTCGAAATCGGCGCGGACGACATCCTTGGCATAGCCAATGGTCTCCTCCTCCGACAGGCTCATCATCCGCGCCGCCCATTCGCCGAGCAACCGATTACGGCGGGCGAGAATGCGAAACTGCATTTCCTCATCGCGTGCGAATTTGGCCTCGAAGGCACGCTCGCGATCGTCAAACTGGCTCATGCGATATCCTTATCTGATCTCCGACGAGCAGATAGGCGGCCTCGCCCCACGGCGCAATCCGCGCCACGCTCACCATGAATAAAGGGCCGGACACGCTGCGTGCGCATCCGGCCCAATAGATCAGCTCATTCCCGTACCGCTTATCCGCGCTCGGGTTCCGGCGGCGGCGGCGGGGGTGGCGGCGGCGGCGGGCACGCATCGGTCGCCAATATCACCGATCCGTCTGGACAGGTCTGCGTCGCCGGCGGTGGCGGAGGGGGTGGCGGCGGTGGTGGCGGAGGCGGAGGCGGTGGTGGCGGTGGCGGGGGCGCGAAATTGTAGATCAGGCTCGCCAGCAGCGAATGCGAGGTGAAACGCGTATCGACTGTATCGAACCCGTCATCCTCCTTGAGCCGGTCGGTCCGGTAATAGCGATACTTCAGCCCCAGATCGACATTGTCGCTGACCGCATAGCGGGCACCGGCGATCAGTTGCCAGGCCAGACCATCGTCCTTGATGGAGCTGGAATCGCCTTCGAAATCGATGCGAACCTTCGTGCTGTGATAGCCAAGGCCGCCGCCGGCATAGAGGGCGAAACGATCGCTGACGTTAAAGTCCAGCAGGGCGTTGAGCATCGCCGACCAACTGCGCGAGCTACCGTCGGCTGACACACTCCCGTCGAAGAAATCGACTTCGTAATCGTCGTGGCTGGCATGCTTGTAGGCCAGTTCGCCCTCTAGACGGATCAACCCGAAGTCGTAGCCGGCGATAATGTCCGCATCGACACCAATGGAATATTCGACGTCGAAGAGGTCTCCGTCGTCATAACCCTGAAAATCGCCGCCGATCGCCTCGTCTTTGGGCCACAGCGCGCCCGCTTCGAGTCCTACATACCAGCTTTTGTCGCGCGCCAGCGCCGGACTGGTCAGCACGGATGCGGCCATTGCCGCCACGATAATGGTTCGCATTGGATCCCCCTGATTGATCTGCATTAGTTATGAACATTTACTTCATAACGGCAAATTGGGCAAGGCAAATGGCGGAAAACGGGGAATGCTGGTTTGTGGCGTGATTACCGAGGCTTACAGTTCGACCACGACCTTGCCGATCACCGACCGGGCGGCCAGTGCAGCGATTGCTTCGCCGCCCCGCTCGAGTGGATAGGTGGCGCTGACCCGCGGGGCGATCCTGCCCTCGTCCCACAGCGCGAACAGATGCTCGACATGGGCGGAATTCGCTTTTGGGTCACGGGCGGCAAACGCACCCCAAAACACCCCGCGGACATCGCAGCTTTTGAGCAACGTGAGATTGAGCGGCAGTTTCGGAATTCCGGCCGGAAAGCCGACCACCAGATACCGCCCTTCCCAGGCAATCGACCGCAGCGCGGGTTCGGCATAATCGCCGCCCACCGGATCGTAAATCACGTCCGCGCCGCCCGGCCCGACCGCGTCCTTGAATTGGCCCGCCAGCGCTTTCGACCCGTCCTTGTCGAACGGCCCGCGCGGATAGACTATCGCCTGATCCGCACCGGCATCGCGCGCCGCCTGTGCCTTCTCCTCGCTCGACACTGCTGCGATCACCCGCGCGCCGCGCGCCTTGCCAAGCTCGATCGCCGCGAGGCCGACTCCGCCCGCCGCCCCAAGCACCAGCAACGTCTCCCCCGCTTTCAGATCGCCGCGATCGTAGAGCGCGTGGATCGACGTGGCGTAGGTCAGCAATAGCGCCGCGCCATCGGTGAAACTGCGACTGGCGGGAAGTCGGAACGCGCTTTTCGCGTCGATCGCAATCTTCTCGACCAGCCCTCCCCAGCCCGGCACGGCGATCAGCCGGTCGCCGACCGACCAGCCCTCAACCCCCTCGCCCAATGCCTCGACCTCGCCAGCGATCTCGCCACCCGGCGCGAACGGGCGCGGCGGCTTGAACTGATATTTGTCCTCGATGATCAAGACATCGGGAAAATTGATCGCCGCCGCGTGCACCCGCACCAGCAACTGGCCGGGGCCGGCGACGGGATCGGGCAATTGGTCGACGGTCAGGGTCTCTGGACCGCCGGGAGAATGGCTCAGCAATGCCCTCATTGCGCCGCGTCCGGAAAGGCAGGAAGCTTGGCGATGTCGGCGGGCTCATGCTGGATGATGACCTTGGCGCGATAGCTTTTCGCAAGCCGCTCGAACCGGTCCATCGACGCCAATGTCTCGGCCCGGCTGGTGTTGAAGCCAGGCACCTGCTTCGTATTGCGGGCCATGGTCGAATGGTACAGGTCGCCGGTCAGCAGTACGTTGCCGCTGGCCAGCTTCACCAGCAGGGACAAATGATCCGGTGTGTGGCCGGGCATGTTCAGGGCAATCACGCTGCCGTCGCCAAAGATATCGACATCGCCGCCATGCGCCAGCTGCAGTTTCGCTGCCGCTACACGCCATGGGCCGAACGGATCCCTCGCTCCGACCGTCCCCTCGAAATCCGCCTTGCCGATGATCAGCTTCGCGTTCGGAAAGCTTCCCACCTGGCCCAGATGGTCGGCATGCATATGGCTGATCCCGACGATATTGATATTCGCGGGCGTCAGTTTCAGCTCCGCGAGCTGCTCGATGATCGTCCGGTCCAGCGTCCCGGTCAGTCCGTCGCCGATCTGCGTCGGGTTTCCCTTGAGCGCGGCCGGCAGCCCGGTATCCCACAACAGAAACTGACTGCCATGACGGATCAAATAGCAGCTGTCGGACGCGGCGCGTGGCCCGCGCGGAAGCTCATTGGTGTCCGAGAAGAAAGCCCCGAAATCCCTGAACTGGATGGTCCCGCAATCGAGCCGCCAAAGCTGGACCGCCGGGGCGCTCGACTGTGTGCTCGGCTGGGCGGACGCGCCCGTCGCGAGCGCAAGGCTGACTGCCAACCCAAGACTTACCCATGCCTTCATGCCGACGCTCCTGTCTTCAGCTGATGTAATTCGCCGTTGTCTTTGCTCGCACTTCCTCCGCCGTCACCCCCGGTGCCATCTCGATCAGCCTGAACGGGCTGTCATGGTCGGGCCGCTGGAACACGGCGAGGTCGGTGACGATCATGTCGACACTGTTCTTGCCGGTCAGCGGCAGCGTGCAGGCGGGGATGAACTTGGGGTCGCCGTTCTTGGACACATGCTCCATCACGACGATGATCTTCTTGACCCCCGCGACCAGGTCCATCGCCCCGCCCATGCCCTTGATCATCTTGCCCGGGATCATCCAGTTGGCGATGTCGCCGCCTTCGGAAACCTCCATCGCACCCAGCACGGTCAAATCGATGTGCCCGCCGCGGATCATCGCGAAGCTGTCGGAGGAGGAGAAATAGGATGAACTGGGGAGCTCGCTGATGGTCTGCTTGCCGGCGTTGATCAGATCGGCGTCGATCTCGTCGGGGTACGGAAACGGCCCGATCCCGAGCATGCCATTTTCCGACTGCAAAGTGACCGTCATCCCGTCGGGGATATTGTTGGCCACCAGCGTCGGGATGCCGATGCCGAGATTGACGTAGTAGCCGTCCTTCAGCTCCCGCGCGGCACGGGCGGCCATCTGGTTGCGATCCCAACTCATGCGGTGCGTCCAAGGTCAGCTGAAAGCGGATAGCCGTGCACAATCGCCATGGCTCTCAGGACAAGACAATCAACTGACGGAGAGCCAGCGTTTTTAGAAGAAGCAGGTTCGAAGTGACCTGACATTCCAACCGTGATCATCTCCGTTCGTCCCTTTTCGAGTTACTCATGCCAGCCGAAAACGGCGTCACCGACCGACGCCATCTGGTCATTTCACGTAACTATGCATGAAAGCGTTATCCTGACCAACGAGCAAGACGTCCTCAATTTCGGCAGGCGAGCAAATTCCGTCCTTCGATCTGGCACAAAGGGCTCGCAGGCCAGCATATTGCGATGATGCCAGGGCCGCCGCCGTCTCACTCGACCATCGGCTTGGAACGGAGCGGACAATCAGCGGCATCTCATCCCATTCCCAGCTGCCGTTTCTCACAACCTGGCTTTTGGCCACCGAGAAGCCAAACCAGCGCATCAGGCTGGCAAGCTTGCCGGGAGTATAAGATCCTTCGAACTGCGCGTCGCGCAACACGTCGATCATCACCGCATCATTCTGACAAAGAAGGCGCAAAAGCGGCTCCTGCGGTTCAAAATACCCAGGCCCCTTGCCGGTTTGTTTGCCGTTTACCAAGGCTAGCGCGCCGGCCGCCGCCGATTTGGCGAGCCAAGCAATTACACCGCCTCCCGCTCGCTAGTTGTTCGGAACTCGATTTTCTTGTCATAAGGAGCTCCGCTGATCAGGCGCTTGGCGTAGATACTCGGCAAATGGATCGCGTCGGGATCGAGGCTTCCGACCGCGACGATCTCCTCGACTTCGGCGACGCAGATCCTGCCGCAGGTGGCGGCAGGCTGGTTGAAATTGCGGGCGGTCTTGCGGAACACGAGGTTGCCGTCCTCATCCGCCTTCCAGCCCTTGATGATGCTGAGGTCGGCGCGGATTCCGCGTTCGAGGATATACTGCTCGCCGTCGAACTCCTTGACCTCTTTCCCCTCGGCTACCTGTGTCCCAACCCCGGTCTTGGTATAAAAGCCGGGAATCCCCGCGCCCCCGGCCCGCATCCGCTCGGCCAGAGTCCCCTGCGGACAGAATTCGACCTCCAGCTCACCAGCCAGATACTGCCGCTCGAATTCCTTATTCTCGCCGACGTAGGAGGAGATCATCTTCTTCACCTGCCGCGTGCGCAGCAACTTGCCGAGCCCCTCATTGTCGATCCCGGCATTGTTGCTGGCGATGGTCAGATCCTTGACCCCGCTCGCCACGATCGCGTCGATCAGCCGCTCGGGAATGCCGCACAGGCCGAAGCCGCCGGCGGCGATGGTCATGCCGTCGAACAGCAACCCGTCGAGGGCGGCAGCGGCGTCGGGATAGATTTTCTGGGCCATGCAGCGTCCTTAAGCAGGCGCTTTCGCGCGGGCAAGGCGGCTTACGGGCGGATCAGGATTCCAGCGCGCGGGTCCGCCTTCCCCGCCACAGCATCGCGATAGGCGGCGAGTGCGGCGTCGGCGCCGGTGCTCGCCTCAATCCGGAACAGCTTTCGCGCATCGCCGAGGAAGTGGGTCCAGGCCGCGCCCATGCGTTGCTGGAAACCGGCCGGTCCCCAATCCTTCGAGCGCTTGGCGACCCGCGCGGGGGCGAAGAAGCCGGTCGCGGGCCAGCGCTGGCCGGGACCCGAATCCCAATGCGCCTTGCCGACCACCAGGTTGAGCTTGAGCGCATCGCCAAAGTGGTGGTGAAGCGCGGCGGTCAACTGCCCGTCACCGGCAATGTCGACGAAAGCCGAAGGGGTCGCGGGATCGAGCGCGGCGATGTCGTCATACAGCACAAGCTCGTCATACAGCCCGGCATCGGCCAGGAAATCGCGACCCCGCGCCGAGGTCAGCCCGACCAGCCTGGGCCGGTTCGAGCGCTGGTTCATC
This sequence comes from Pseudomonadota bacterium, assembly GCA_040385545.1. Taxonomy (GTDB): domain Bacteria; phylum Pseudomonadota; class Alphaproteobacteria; order Sphingomonadales; family Sphingomonadaceae; genus Sphingomicrobium. Next base: position 2,404 of record JAZKHF010000005.1, on the reverse strand, counting down.
GCATGGGCAAAGCCGATCGCGGTCTTGGACGAGGCACTGGCGACCAGCACCTGGTCCGCGCCGAAATCCTGCTCGTCCTCGAACTGGTCGGCGATCAGCCAGCCGGTCAGGTACAGCGGGCGGAACACCGGCCACCAGTCGCGATCGCCTTCCGAGAAATCGCCCAGCGCCGCGACGCGGAGATAATGGTCATACACCGCCGGCATCCCCGCGCGATGCTCCGCGACATCGACGAACTCGCCGGCGTTGATCCGCCCCGGCGTCAGCCGCACATGGCTGGCCAGCGGATAATAGCCGTAAAATTCCTCGCCCTCGGCGACTCCCTCGGCGGCGCTGCGCGTGACCGTCGCGAACCCCCACACCGGCAACCGCCCCGGCCCAGCGCCGCCGGGCGAGAAGAAATCCCAATAGCCCGCCCCATTGTCGAACAGCCCGATCGGCTTGCCCAGCGCGGCGTAGGTCACATTGTTGGCGGTCATCGCGAAGTTGTCGACCCGCAGCTCGACCTCGCCCGGCGCCAGCGGCAACTCCGCCTCCGCGACCAGCCGGGCCTGCACGATGTCGTCCCGGTCGATGTCGATGGCCCAGCGCGCGTCGGTCATGCTCGTTCCTTTATCGATTGGCCTCGATCGTAGGAGACCCGAACGCCCATTGCCACATCGTCCGCCCCGGAGCGAAAGACGTCAGCCCGGCGATCACCAAGGCACCGATGAAGAAGTTGCGGATATGCTTCTTGTGCGCCTCGATCCGCCCTTGCCGCGCGCTGACGATCGCCTGCGGAATGGCGATGAAGGTGAGCAATGTGAAAATGTGAATCCAGCTAAACTGGCCGTCATTGACGTTGCGGATGAAAAGGGTGGCGACAGCGGTGACGAACATCAGGGCGAGCCAAATCTTGCCGAGCAATTTGTGGCGCGCGCCGCCCTTGCGCGACAGGATGACGTAAGTGCCGAGCTGGATCGCGGGGATGACGGTGATCAGATGCGTGGCAAGCGCGATGTCGCGCACCCACGGAGTCGGCGGAGCGAAGCCGAGCATCCAGCGCAAGAAGCCGTAGGTGCACAAGGCGAGCAGCACGGTCGCGCCGGAAGCGGCGGCGATCCGCAGCCAGCGAGGAAGGTCGAATTCCTGCGGCGGAAGTTGGCGAGAAATGGCGGTGGCGGACATGATGAAACCCCGAAGATTGATTGCGTTGCCCCGACCATGACGCATGCCGCTTTGCCGCCAAGCAGCCATGCGTTAGACGGTCGATTGCTTCGCGTATGGTGGTGAAACGCCATTTCACGATGCGCCAACGGGCAGGGGGCACAATTGCCGACACTCCGCGAATGGGTGATCGAACTGGTGGTGATGGTCGCGGCCGGCGTAGCCCTGGCCGCGCTCGGGCCGTTCGGCAGTTTCGTGATCGGCGGCTTTGGGGCGCGTCTGGCCTATTGGGTGCCCGCCGCGCTGATCGGCTATGCCATCTTTCGCCCGATCACGCTGGCGGCGTTGCTGATCGCGCGGCGGCTCGACCTGCCGGAGCTCGGCGCGGCGATCGTCGGGACATTGCTCGCGGCGGTTCCGGCATCCTTCGCCATCGCCTATTTCGGCGGTTATCGGCCGGGTGCCGAACCAAGCTTCGAAATATTGTTCCAGCTGTACATCCAGGTCGGCGTGATCGGGGTGTTGGTGATGACCTTCTTCATGCTGATCAACCGCGATGCGCCGATTGCCACCGCGATCGCCACGCCAGCCGTCACCCTCGCCACCACCGGCACACCGCCGATCGCGCCGCCTTTCCTCGACCGCCTGCCGCCCGCCTGGGCTGACAGGCTAATCGCGCTGGAGATGGAGGATCATTACGTCCGCGCCCACGGCCCCGACACCAGCGCGCTGATCCTGCTCAGGATGCGCGATGCCGAGGCCGAGCTGGCCGGTATCGACGGCCTGCGCATCCACCGCAGCTGGTGGGTCGTGCGAAGCGCAGTCGAACAAGCGGTCCGCGACGGCCGCGGCTACAAGCTCCGCCTGACCAACGGCCTCGAACCCCCCGTCGCCCGCGACCGCGTGGCGGCGCTCAAGGCCGCAGGGTGGCTGGGTTAGCCCTTCAGCTTCGACAAGACGCCCTGCAATTGCATCGCGTTGGACATGTCGCCCTCGACCTTCAATTTGCCGGTCATGAAGGCGGTCATGCCGTCGAGCTGGCCGTCGGCCATCGCCTGCCAGTCGTCCCACGCAATCTTGATCGTCGTGTCGGCCGCGCCGTCATCCTCGGTCACCGCATTGGCCTTGCCGTCGAGCATGATCGTGCCCTGGTCGCCGAAGTCGAGCTTGACCGTCTTGCCGGGGAGCACCGCTCCGACGTCGTTCATCTTGGCGGCGAGTTCGGCTTTGGTCATGGGACATGGCTCCTGTTGCGATT
>JAZKHF010000004.1:0-34574 GCA_040385545.1 Pseudomonadota bacterium | reverse complement strand
GCCGATGATCGCGTCGATATCGTCCTTGGTCATGCCTTCGCGCACGCGGGGCCAGGCGTGGCGGAACGCGGCGATGGTGATGTCCGACGCGGCCTGCATCAGCGACAGCTCGGCCGCGGTCTTGTGCATTCGCACCGCGCGCACCGCCGGATTGGCACTGACCATCTGCGCGAGTGGCATTTGGCTGCGGAGGCGATCGACGAGGAAGAAGCGGTTGCTCTCCTCCATCCCGATCCGGCCTCGCGAGGCGCGATTCTCGGCGAGAAAATCGGCGACCAGCTTGAGCGGCTCCTGATCCTCGTTCCAAGTGCGAATCTCGGCGTCGATCCCGAGCTGCTCTGCGATCGACGGCTTTTCGAAGAAGGGGGTGACGATGATCGGCTGGCCGCTGGCAGGGATGACGACGCCGGTCAGCCGCTCCGACCGCCACCACTGGATGCCGGTGAAATAATCGAGGCTGGGGCCCGATTCCACCAGCACCGCGGCGATATTGTTGCGCTGCATGAGCGCCTGGGTACGGGCGATTCGCGCGACACGCTCGGGGCGGCCGATTGGGGGCGGGAGCGGCAATCGCTTGAGCTCGAGGGCTTCTGCCTGCGCCACGCTTGCGAGCCCGGTGAGCGAAGTGGCGGCCAAGGCGCCGCTCGCGCCGACGAAATTGCGGCGTGTCAGTCCAGCCATTATTTCCCCCTTCGATGCCAAGCCCATGCGGTGTTTACGATGGTGTCGAGATCGCTCAATTGCGGGTTCCAGCCAAGCTGCCGCATCGCCAGCGAGGGATCGCTGACCAGCTCGGCCGGGTCGCCGGAGCGGCGCGGGCCGATCCCGTGCGGGACCGGCCTCCCCGCGACCCGCTCGACCGCGTCGATCACTTGGCGGACGCTTTGGCCGCGCCCGGTGCCGAGGTTCATGGCGTGGGCTCCGGGATTGTCGGCCAGCCAATCGAGCGCGCGGACATGGGCATCGGCGAGATCGCTGACGTGGATGTAATCGCGGATGCAGGTGCCGTCAGGGGTCGGATAATCGTCGCCGAACAGGGTCAGCGGCGGGCCGTCGCCGGTGACCGCCTGCATCGCCAAGGGGATCAAATGCGATTCGGGATCGTGTTGCTCGCCAATCTGGTTTTCGGGGTCGGCGCCGGCGGCGTTGAAGTAGCGAAGCCGTGCCGCGCGGATCGCATGCGCGGCACTGAAATCAGCGATCATTTGCTCGGCGGTCCATTTCGACTGGCCGTAGGGATTGATCGGAAGCTTGGGCGCATCCTCCCGGATCGGAACGCTTTCCGGTGTGCCATAAACGGCGGCGGTGCTGGAGAAGACCAGCCGGTCGATCTTGTGGTCGCGGATCGCCTCGAGCAGGGACAATGTCCCCGCGACATTATTACGATAATATTTGCCCGGATCGGCGACCGACTCCCCGACGTAGGTAAAGGCCGCGAAATGCATCACCGCCACTGGCCGATGACGATCGATCACCGCGTCGAGAGTTGCACGGTCGGCAATGTCGCCGACCTCGAGCGGCCCCCATTTTGCCGCCTCGCGGTGCCCGTAGACCAGATTGTCGTAGACCACCGGAAGATAGCCCCTGGCGGCCAGCGCCTTGCAGGCATGGGCGCCGACATAGCCGGCACCGCCGGTGACGAGAATCGGGACTGGGGACGCGCTGCTCATGGCGACCCTAATCACGCGGCCAAGGGCGCTTGCCAAGTCACGGCGCTCAACTAAACGAACGCCATGACCGAAACCCTGCCCGCCGGATGCCGCCTGCTTCCCCTCACCGCGCGCGGGGACGATCGTGGCCTGCTGGTCGCGATCGAGGGGGGAAGCGACGTCCCGTTCGCCATCGCGCGGGTGTATCACGTCTATGCAACCATCGCCGGCGTGGTCCGCGGATTGCATGCCCATCGCACCCTCAACCAGCTGGCGGTGGCCGTGCAAGGAAGCTGCAATATGCTTCTCGATGACGGCACGACCAAAGTGTCGGTACGGCTCGACGATCCGGCGGTCGGACTGACCCTGCCGCCGATGGTGTGGCACGAAATGAGCGACTTTTCCGAGGATTGCGTGCTGATGGTCCTCGCCGATGCAGCCTTTGACGAAGCCGATTATATTCGCGATTATGCCGAATTCACCGCCCTGGCGTTATCGAGCGGTCTGGGGGCATGATCGGCTTTCTCGACCTTGGCGCGGCGACGCGCGAACTGAAGGACGACGTTCACGCGGCAGTAGCGCGGGTGGTCGATTCGGGCTGGTATGTCGGCGGGCCGGAACTGACGCGTTTCGAAGGCGACTGGGCGGCCTATTGCGGCGCGGCGCATTGCGTCGGGGTCGCCAATGGCCTGGATGCGCTGCATCTGGCGTTGCGCGCGGTCGGCGTCGGGCCGGGGGATGAGGTGATCGTCGCCAGCAACGGCTATATCGCGACCCAATTGGCGGTGACGATGGCGGGCGCGACGCCGGTCCCCGTCGAACCCGATCCCGCGACGCATAATCTGGACCCCGCGCGGATTGAGGCCGCGATCACTGCGAAGACCAAGGCCATATTGCCGACCCATCTTTATGGCCAACCGGCCGACCTCGACGCGATCGGGGCGGTGGCCGAGGCTCACGCGCTATTGGTGATCGACGATGCGGCGCAGGCGCATGGCGCGGCGATCCGCGGGCGGAAAGTCGGCGGAAGCGGCGCGGCGATCACTTGCTGGAGCTTCTACCCGAGCAAGAATCTGGGCGCGCTGGGCGATGGTGGCGCGGTGACCACCGATGATCCGGAACTGGCGGCGCGAGTGCGGCGGCTGGGCAATTATGGGTCGGACGTGCGCTACGTGAATCAGGATCTGGGCGTGAATAGCCGGCTCGACCCGATCCAGGCGGCGGTGCTGGGCGTAAAGCTGGGCAGGCTCGACCAATGGAACCAGCGCCGCGCGGCGGTCGCGGCTTTTTACCAGGATGCGTTGGCGGACTGCGACGGACTGACCCTGCCCCACGTCCCCAATTGGGCCGATCCCGCGTGGCATTTGTATGTGGTCGCAACTCCCGACCGCGACCGGCTCGCCGCGCGGCTGGCCGAGGCCGGGGTACAGACATTGATCCACTATCCGATCCCGCCGCACCGCCAACAGGCCTATGCGGCACAAGGCCTGGCCGAGGGCAGCCTGCCGATCGCGGAAAGCCTCGCCGGGCAAGTGCTGAGCCTGCCGATCGGGCCGCACCTGGGAATGGACAATGCCGCGCGGGTGGCGGACGCGGTGCGCGGCGCGCTATGATCGCATCATGAGCGAGCCGCTTCCCCTCGGACCCAGGATCGACCCGTTGGCTGCGGTCCACCCCGGCGCGCGCATCGGCGCGGGGACCCGCGTGTGGCAATTTTGCGTGGTGATGGACGGCGCGGTGGTGGGCGCCGACTGCAACCTCAACGCGCATACTTTGGTCGAGGGCGGCGCGGCGATCGGCGACCGGGTGACACTGAAATGCGGGGTCTATGTGTGGGAGGGCATCACGCTTGAGGATGACGTGTTCGTCGGCCCCAATGCGGTGTTCACCAATGACAAGACACCGCGATCGCGGGTGCGGCCCGAGGCGTTCGCGACTACCCGCGTCGGCAAGGGCACGTCGATCGGTGGCGGCGCGGTGATATTGCCCGGGGTAACCATCGGCGCGGGCGCGATGATCGGCGCGGGCGCGGTGGTGACAAAGGACGTGCCGGCGGGCGAGACGTGGATCGGCAATCCGGCGCGGCGGGTGGCGTGAGTAGCGACACGGCGACTGCGCCCCTGCTGTCGATCCTGTTACTGTGCTGGAACCACGCCCGCTATCTGGAACAGTGCATCACATCGATCTCCGCACAGGATTTGACGGGGGTTGAGGTCGTGCTGCTCGACAATCGCTCGAGCGACGGATCGGCGGCGCTGGCCGAACGCCTGTTTGCGCGTCACGGCATTGCGGCTCGTGTACTTGGCAATGCCGAACCCAAGGCGATCCCCGTCAATTTCAATCATCTGTTGGCTCAATCGAGCGGTGATCTGGTTGCCATCCTGTCGACCGACGACTGGTATGAGGCCGACTATGTATCCTGCCTGCTGACGGCGGCGCGCACCCATTCGGACGCAGGGTGGTTCAGTTGCAGCGGTTGGCTTTATTTCGACCAGGAACAACGCAGCGAGCCGGTCGACGACGCGCAATTCATCATCGACCGGCCGGTCGGCGAGGTCATTCTTGCCGGGGGCGAGCCGCACTTCTTCGTCGGGTGCGCCTATTGGCGGTCGGCACTTGAGGCGGTCGGCGGATGGGACGAAACGCAGTTGATCGAGGATCGCGACCTGTTCCTGCGGCTGTCCGAGCGCTTTGCGCACCATCGTATCGACCGCCGCCTGGTCCACTACCGGCGAAGCAGCGCGGCGGCATCGTCCAATGCCGCCTTCATGCTGGAAGGGTGGGAGCGGTTTTTCGCAAAACAGGCTAACGCGTTCGGTCCGCGCCTCAATGCGCGACGGGCGGAGACGTATCGCTCCTATGCCGCGCTGCTGACCGACCAGGGGGATTATCGATCGGCGGGTGCGGCACTCTGGCAGGCGCTGCGGTTGCGGCCGTGGTCGGGGCTCAGCTGGCGGACCTTGCTGTACCTCGGGCGGCGTGCACTTGCGGGGCGGAACGGCCAACGCGCCGCGACCAGGCGATAGAGGGCCGTTCGACCAATCGATAGAAAATCCAGGCCCCGGCGATTGCGAGCGCAATGCAGACCAGCTGACCCAACAGGCGAGCCGCCGGCGAAGAAGGATCGAACAGGCTGACCAGAACATACTCGAAGCTCGAAGCCACCAGGATATGGACCAGATAGAGCAAGTAGCTGATCGTCCCGAGGAAGGTCAGCACCGGATTGCGAAGCGAAACGAAGGCAATGGCCAGTACCGTGGCGACCGAGAAGGCGGTCGGCAAAAATCCATGCTGGATGCTGGCGACCGCGGCCATGACTATCAGAGCGACCAGAAAGGGGCGTCGTTCGAGCAGTCGTTCGCGATACAGCAGGCACAGGCCGCCCATTGCGAAATAGATGGCATAGCGAAGGAATAGGATCGTTTCGGCCCCTGGGAGCAACCCGCTCACTAGCGACGCGACGCCAGCGGCCATCAGCCATTTGCGGCCGGACGCGAGCAAGGGAAAGACCAGGGCCAGGAACAGATAATATTGGAACTCTACCGCAAGCGTCCAGAAGACGCCGCTGATCCACTCGTGTCCGGTCAATGGCACCGCGTAGAGCAAATTGGAAATTATCATCGTCGCCGATGGCTGCGCCCATTCGACCGACGGACTTTCCTGGAGTCGGGTAGCAACCGCATATTGCGCGACGCTCAGTGCGATGAGAACCGCGGACGGCGGCCAGATGCGGGTGAATCGCCGCGCCATGAAGCTGACCGCATCATTCCACCGGAATCGCGCTTTCAACATTACGAACGGGATGATGAAGCCCGAAATCACAAAGAATATTTCAACTCCGGCCCATCCCCAAGAGGTCAATTGCATGCTGATAGGGCTGTTCAGCTTGGGCAGTCCGGCTCCGCCGAGATGAAACAAAACGACCGACAATGCCGCTACACCGCGCAATGCATCGATCGTCGTAAAATGTGCCCTTTCGGATCTTCCGGTCGAGCATTTCTCGACAGTTGCGGGTTCGCATGTTTCATCGGGCGGAATTTGGGAGGGTCGATCGGCGAAATTCATGCCGGCCCCATATCGGGCAGTCTCGGGGCTGGCCACCCGCTGTTCTGGCTACGGCGTCAAAAAACTATTGAAACGAGTAAAGTATGCGTGGGAATGGATGACTATGGTTCGGGGCCCCTCTGCCCGCGCGCCGAACCGCGCCCAGCAGACCTCGGCAATGCAATTTGGTTTCGTTTTGGCGGACCCAGCCGCTAGTTGCCAACCGAACAAGTCGCAGAAATCCCCAGTCCGACCCGGAGCATTTGCCTCAATATGATTTCCCCAGTGGATACCCTCGTCCCCAGCCCTCTAACTACCGCACCCGCGCGGCTGGTTGACCAACTCGATGCCGAGACGATCCGGGCGCGCTATCGGGAGGGCGGGGTCGATGTGTCGGACTATGTGCCCGAAACCGGCACAGTCGATATCTATCGCTGCCCCGATACTGGCTATCGTTTCTTCCACCCACCGTCGCTGGCCGGTGAAGCCGATTTTTACGAGCAGCTCTACGATCCGGCGAGTGAAAGTGGCGGCGACCGCGACTACCGGAGCTGGTCGGACGATTATCAATATGCGTTCGAGCGGATCGTCGATGGCGAGCGCTTGCTCGATGTCGGCTGCGGTTTCGGCTATTTCCTTCGCAGGGCAGCAGAGAAGGCCGAGGTCACGGGGATCGACGGCAATAAATTTGCCCAGTCACACTGCCACAAACTCGGGCTCGACGTCCATCTTGGCTATTCCAGCGATTATCGCGAACAGTTCGCGGCGACGTTCGACACGGTCACCGCCTTCCAGATCCTCGAGCATATCTATGACGTGCGCGGATTCCTGAACGATCTGACCGCGATGGTGAAGCCGGGCGGGCGGTTGATCATCGCGGTGCCCAATAACGAGCCCTATCTGCGCCGCTTTGACCCTTACAACACCTGGAATTGCCCGCCACATCACGTCGGTTTGTGGAACCGCGACAGTCTGGAAAAAGCCGCCGCTTTATTCGGGCTGGAGTCGGTCGATCATGCCTATTGCGAAGTGTCGGGACGATGGTCGGTCGAGGCGTATCTGCATGCGCGGCAGATGCTCGGAATCAAGCAGGAGATCTGTCAGCACAGCCTGGGCCAGAAGCTGAAAATGCTGGCGCTCGCGCCGTATACGGTGCCGATGAGCCTGATTCGCCACGTCCGCAAGGGCGGCTTGGGCACACGCAACGTAATCGTCACGACGTTTCGAAAGCGGGAACCTTAATCCATGACCCGTCCCGCGGTGACCTTTGGCCTGGTGGCCTATAATCAGGAAAATTACGTCCGGGAGGCGATCGCTGGTGCCTTCGCGCAGACGGGGCCGGCGATGGAGATCATCCTGTCGGACGATTGTTCGCCCGACGGCACGTTCGCGATCATGGAGGAGATGGCCGCGGCCTGTCGCGGGCCGCACAAAGTTCGCGTGCGCCGTGAGCCGCGCAATGTTGGGCTGGTCCAGCATATGATCAATCTGGCGCGGGTAGCCGAGGGAGATCTGCTGGTCATCGCGGCGGGTGACGATGTGTCCTACCCGGATCGTGCGGCCACTCTGCACGAATTTTGGAGCAAGACCGACGCAGCTGCGCTCGTCTCCGGCTGGGACGAAATCGATGCCGATGGCGCCATCACCCGCCGCAACGTGACCTATCCGCCCAACGAAATCGTCCAGATGATCTATGGCGCCGAGGCTCAGGCACACCGCGTCGATGGCAAGATTGAAACGATCATCGGCTGCTGTGCCGCTTACCGCCGGTCGTTCTGGGCGGACCTGCCCGATCCGCCGGTCGCGCTGATGGTGGAGGACGGGATCGCCAACGCGTTGATTATCCTTCGCGGCGAAGTGATTGCGCGCGTGCCGAAGGCGCTCATGGCCTATCGGGTGTTGACTGATTCGCTGACCATCAGGCGAGCCGGGCTGAGTGTCGCCGACATTCTTGCGACCGAGCGGAAGATCGACCGCGTTCACAGCCTGTCGGTGGCCGAAATCGATTACACGCTGGATCAGGCGACGCGCGAGGGTATTACGCCGCATCCCAAGACGCTGGCATGGAGCCAGAAAGGGCGGGTCTATGGAGAGATCGTGACCGGTTATTGGCAAGCGTCGTTGCCGCGGCGGCTGGCGCGGCTGATGCGCGCCCGGACGAGCCACGATCTGCGCTTCCTTATGCCGCGGCTGCTCGGGTTTCGCGCTTATGCCGCCATGCGCCAGTCGATCGAATGGTGGCGTCAGCGGCGCTAGGCGGAGGGCTTTTCGATCCGTTCGATCCGCCCCGCCTCGAGATGGATTACGCGGTCGCAATCCTTGAGGGTCGTCAGGCGGTGGGCGATCATGATGATCGTGATGTCCTTGGCGAGCGCGCCGATCGACGCCATCACCCCTTCCTCGGTCCGTGTATCGAGCGCCGACGTGGCCTCGTCGAACACCAATACGCTGGCCCGTTTATAGAGCGCGCGGGCAATGCCGATGCGCTGACGCTGTCCGCCCGACAGGCGAATGCCCCGCTCGCCGGTCTTGGTCGCATAACCCTCGGGGAGGGTGGCGATGAACTCGCCGATCCCCGCCGACGCGGCCGCCCTGGCGACGCGGGCGTGATCGATCTCGCCATCGAGCACACCGAAGGCGATGTTGGCGGCGAGCGTATCGTCGGTCAAATATATGGCCTGGGGAACATGGGCGATTTCCGCCTGCCATCCCGCGCGGCGCATGTCGTCCAGCGGCTGGCCATCGATCTGGATCGCGCCTTCGCTCGGTTCAAGCAGGCCGAGCAGCAGGTCCATCAGGGTCGATTTTCCTGACCCGGTGGTACCGGCAATCCCGATCCGCTCGCCGCGAGAGATCGTGAAGTCGATGTCTTGCAGCACCTTTCCGCCGGTCGGGTAGGAGAATCCGACCTTTTCGAACTCGATCGAGCGATTGAACAGAGCGGCGCCTGGCGCGGGGGCCGGCGGCAGGCGATCTTCAAGCGAGATCAACTCGACCACATCAATGATGTTCTGGCGCGTGCTGACGAAGCTCGACCATCCCATATAGCTTTGCTGGAGCAACGGCAGCAGCCGCTGGGCACCAAGCGCAAGCGCGCCGAGCATCGGGATGGCGGCAACGAGGCCGCCGGGGTTGTCCGCCAGCGACCAGGCATAGGCGCCGATCATCACCATGCCGATCATCTCGATCAGCAGGCGCGGAGCCTGGGCGATGAAGGAGCTGATCGTCGAAACGCGGCGGTAGATACTGGCGCTCTGTTGGTATGCACGCTCGAATGCGGGCTGCGAACGATCGAGCAAAATGTCACGAATGCCCCCCATCGCCTCCTGAACGCGCTTGACGCGCAACATGCTGTGCAGGGCACCTGCCTCCGAATTGCGGCGCAAGATTGCTTGCACACCCAGGCTGATCAGCAGGTAGGTGCTGATCAACAGGCCGGCCGAGATCAACGCGATCTTGGGATTGACGACGATCAGCAGCGCGATGAGCAAGGAAGCGACCACGGTCGAGATCAGCGCCTGAAGCGCCGGCAGCAGCGTGCTGAACGTGATGTAATTCAACTTCTCGAATTGGCTTAATGCTTCACCGGAATGGCGCTCGACATAATAAGGATAGGGTTGGCGGATCAGGTGCGAGAATGCCCGGAGGCTGAGATCATAGGCGATCGAGAATGCAAGCGACTGGCTGACGTAGGCAAGAAACAAGCGGAGCAATCCGCTGATGATGAACAGGCTGATGAAAATGGTCGCCGTGAGCGCCACGAGATTGGTATCGGGCGGAAGCGACGCAATCATCGGGCCCACGACCGGGATGGTATCGAGTTTGTCGGGATTGGTCAGAACCGCCAGGAATGGCAGTACCGACCCGACCGAAACCACTTCGGCCAGCGCCCCGATCAGCATCAGGATCACCGTCCCGATTGCCTGACGACGTCGGCGCGGCGTCAGGGTGCGGAACAACGCACGGATGGCGGCGCCGCTGGTCATGGCGGACGGCTGGGGACTCATGTCGTTCATGGGAGCGCCTGATAGGGTCGAAAAGTTTAAAAGTGGACCCACCATTCGCAAAAGCTGGCGTTATTGCGGCCAGCATGACTTGCGCTGGCGGCGGCAAGGCGCTCTTGCGGATGCGATGCGGATACTTTTGATTACCGACGCACTGGTACTGGGCGGTGCGGAAACCTTCGTCCTTCGACTGGCGCGAAGGCTTCGGCAGGACGAACATGCCGCCGAATTGCTCTGCCTCAACCCCGATCTGGACGACCCGCGTCTGGTGGCCCAGTTTGACGATATCCCAATCCATCGCGTCCCGATCGGCGGACTTAGAACCATCAAGCGGATCGACCGGGTCGGCCGGATGATCGGAATGGACCTGCAAGTGCAGCAGCGTCGGGCGCAACGCTGGGTCGAACGGCATTTGATCGGGCGATTCGACGTTTATCATAGCCATCTGTTCGGTGCCGACTGGCTGTTGACGCGGCTCAAGCGAGCACATCCGGACATCAGAATCGTTTCGACGCTCCACGGCGATTACGCCCTTTATGAGGACCGGGCCAAGGGGACCGAGACCAGCCGCGTGCTCAACTGGGGCGAGAAGCTGGCGGAAACGATTCGGTCGGTCGATCGCTGGGTCACGATCAGCAAGGCCCAGCACCGTCAGTTCGTGGGAGCATTCGGCGTCGATCCGGCAAGACTTACGGCCATTCCCAACGGTTATGCGCCCCCTGCCCCGCTTCCCATCCCCAAGCGCACGACTGGCGGGCCGCTGACCTTCGTGATGGCTGCGAGAGGGATGCGGGAGAAAGGCTGGGGCTTTCTGGTTGAAGCGTTCGGAAACCTGAAAGGGGATTGCCGACTGGTGCTGGTCGGCGAAGGGGCGTTCCTCGACGAATTGCGAGCAACGCACGAGCGCGACCCGCGCATCGACTTTGCCGGCCTTCACCCGAACCCGGTCGAAATAATCGCCCGTTGCGACGTCTTCGTTCACCCCAGCATCTACCGCGCCGAATCGCTGCCGACGGTGATTATCGAGGCGCTCTTCGCTGGCTTGCCGGTTATCGCGACCGACATTGGGGAAGTGGCCCGGATGATCGAGACGCCTGATGATGACCGCGCGGGGACACTGGTGAGCGCTGACGATACGGTGCTGGCCAGCCGGCTTGCGGAGGCGATGCAGGTCTATCTCGACGATCCATCGCTTCGAGTGACACATGGAGCACGAACCGCGGCGGCATTTGCCAAGTTCGATATGGGCAAATGCGCTTCGGCCTATGCGGCACTTTATGCCAAGGTACTTGAAGAGCCGATCAACTCTTCGACCAATGCGAGCCATTGAGGCCCGATCGACTCACGTGAAAAGTCTTCCGCGCGAGCAAGTGAAGCGGCTGCCAAGCGCTCGCGCTCGGCAGGATCGTCCAGCAGAAGCTCAAGTGTCTCCACCCACGGAACGAGCGTTGCCGAATCCGCCGCGTCCGGGATCGGCATCAGGACGCCATATTGGGCGGATTCGGCCTGACGCAGAGGGCGGACCGCCGTTTCAATTGTCTCTGGGGCCAGGAATTCGCGTGGTCCAGTTGGGCAATCGGCGGCGACAATCGGCAAACCGCACGCCATCGCTTCGCCCAGCACCATAGGGAAACCCTCCCATCCCGAGGGTAAGACGAACAAATCGGCGTGACGTTGAAGGCGGAAGGGATTGTCCTGGAAGCCGAGGAGGTAAATGTCCGCGTCGCCTTCCGGACCTTCGGCTACCCGCAGGCCGAGTGTCCTTGCCTGGTCGATCAAAGGCTGCCGAAGCTCTCCGTCGCCGATCAACAGCAGCCGCGCCGGTCGGCGTTCGAGCAGTCGGGCAAACAAGGCGACCAGCGCGACATGATTCTTCTGCAACGCCAGTCGACCGCTCGTGACCAGCACCGGCGGCCCGTCGAACAACGCCTGCTCCGCCGCCGACAGCGGTTCGAGCGAGCGCGCACGGATCGCGACGGGATCGAAAAAATTGTGGATGGTGTGAAGACGGTCCAGGCACACTCCCATCGCTTCAAGCTCAAGCGCAATCTCGTGCGATACGGTAACGATCCGGTCGGCGCGATTGTACAGGCGCGGGATCAGCAGTCGGCGGCGAAACCAGCCAAGCGGACCCGAGATATTGGCGTCGTGTAGCTTCGACCCGTGGATGACGAGCAGGGTCTTGCCAGGGCCGCTAGCAAGCACGTTAACGTAATCGGCGCCTTCGAGATGACTGATGGTGAGCGCAGGCTGCTGCTTGCGCTTGAGGGCTGCGAGGCGACCTACCCGTTCGGCGAAGTGGCGAAGCTTCGCGACAGGCCCGCCGCCGCCCTCGACTTCCAGACTGACCATTGGATTGCCGCTCGGGAAGGTGTGGCCGTGATCGAGGTTGAAGGCGACTTCCGTGACGTCGAACTGCTCCGCCAACAATCGGCTGTGGTCGTGGAACACGCGCTGCGCGCCGCCAAAGCCGAGATTCGGTATCAGCATGAGCAGCGCCGCGCGGGCACATGAGGGGGGCGTGGCGATCATTTCCTCCGCTTGGATCGTGAGAGCGGTTGCCCTCCCCCTCTCCTTAGGGGAAGAGGCGCGAGCGGGCCAAGCGCTCGTCCCGCGCTTCCTGCGGCAGGAGATTATGTGAGCGAGCCGAGGCCAAGCCTGTTCATTGTCGATGGTTCGGGCGACGTTACCGGGGCGCTTATTTCGGCGTCGCGCCAAGCCGAATTGCTAAAGGATGAGATGGACACCATTCTGGTCCTGTCGAGCTTTCATCGGGTGCCGCCGGAACGGACCAGCGCATTTGCCGAGGTGATTACCTTGCCGTTCGTGTCCCCGCGCAAGAAATTGATCAACGCGACCTTTTACCTGCCTTCCTTGCTGCTATCCGCCATCATGCTCAGGGCAAAGATGCGACGGCGAAGCAGTCAATTGCTCCAGCTCAACGATTTTTACCTCCTTCACGGTGCGGTGCTTCGATGGCTTGGCTTTTCCGGAAGGATCGTGACGTTCGTCCGCATCGATCCGACCCGATATGGCGCGCCCGGTCGATGGTGGCTCCGCGCCGCCCGCTGGTGCTCGACCGAAATGGCCGCCGTATCGAAGTTTATTCAGTCATTGCTCGGTTCCGATTTCCCCACTCGCCTGGTCTATGGCCAAGTCAGGCTCGGTGACGTCGCGATCGCACGTCCCGACCTCGATCGACCATTGATCCTATTTGTCGGCAATATGATCGAAGGCAAGGGGCAGGACATAGCGATTGTTGCATTCCACCGGCTTGCCAGCCTGTATCCAACCGCTCGGCTACGATTGGTTGGCGGCGATATGGGGCTGAATAAAAATCGTCGGTACACGGCCCGGCTCAAGGCTGCTGCGGCGGATGGCCCCGGAGCGGATCGGATCGAATTCGTAGGCGCGACCGATGACGTTTCACCACATTATGCAAGCGCATTTGCGGCACTCAATTGCTCCGAATCCGAATCCTTTTCTATTACCTGCCTCGACGGGAGTGCGGCGGGCTTACCGGTGGTGGCAACAAGATGCGGCGGTCCGGAGGAGATCGTCGAGGATGGACGAACCGGTTTCCTGGTGCCGGTCGGCGATCCGAAAGCGGTGGCGGAGCGCCTTGCCTGGCTGCTCGACCGGCCAGCGGAAGCGGCGGCGATGGGGCATGCCGGTCGAGCCCTGGTGGCGGAGCGATTTTCTCCCGAACGTGCGCGTGCTGCCTTGACCCGATTATTCGCGCTTTGACCCGTCTGCGACGCGGTACATCGTCTCGATCAGCCGTGGCGCATGGGTTTGAAGGGAATAATCGGCGACCGCGCGTGCCCTTCCCGCTTGACCCATCGACCTGCGTAACGCCGGATCGTCGATCAAATTGGTAAGCGCGGTGCGCCATTGGGCGAGGTCGGTCGCGAGCAGGCCGGTCTTGCCCTCCTCGACGATGGTCGAGTTGACTCCGACCGGGGAGGCCACGACGGGCAGGCCACAGGCCATATATTGCACCAACTTGTAACCACTCTTGCCCCGCGCCCAAGGCTTATCGGGCAGAGGCATGATGCCGATGTCCATCGCCTGGACCGACGCAATTTCGGAAGCTTCGCTCCAGTCGATGAAGTCGAGACCGTCGAACCAATCGGCTTCGGCCAAAGCCCCTGCCCCGACCGCCGCGAAACGCAGTCCGTTTTCGCGACACAGTTCGGCGAGCATTGGGAGCAATGGGCGGACGAAGATCCAGGTCGAGGGCGAGCCGATCCAGCCGATAGTGAACGGGCGCTCGGGCCGGTGCCCGGCGGGGACATATTGGTCGATGTCGACCACAGTGGGCAGGACAATCGCGTTGGCGCCTGAGCGGTCGGCATAGTCTTTGAGATAATCGTTGCCCGCGCAAACGGCTGCGGCACCCCCAATCAACGACTTCAGCTTGCCGCCCAAAACGCGGCGGACGAGCGGGTTGGAATGATCGTCGTAGAGATGGAAAAAGGCGTCGTCGAAATCATAGATTAAAGGCTTACCCGACCGGAATGCGAGCCGCTCGAATCTGGCCGGAAGCCAGGGGAACAGTTCGGCATAGACCCAGACGAGGTCGGCGGTTTGAGGCCGCAGCAATTGGCGCAGTCGGCGCGCGTAGGCGGCGGCGATGGCGGTTCTGGAGGCGACGGTGCCCGTGGCGAGGGCGCGGACATAGCCATCGTCGAGCAAGGGCTGGACCTCGACCTCGATCCCGGCGGCGGCGAGGTGCGGCAGATATTGCAGCACACGCTGGCGGGTGCTGGCGGCCTCGCGGTCATATTTGGTGAAGGCGGCGACCTTCATGCGGCGGCGAGACGGGCGATGATCGGGGCGAGCGAGACGCGCCAATCGGGCAGGACGTGACCAAAGTCGCGGGCGAATTTGCCGCTGTCGAGCGCGGAATACGCTGGACGCGCCGCAGGGGTCGGCCAATCGGCGGTGGTGATTGGGGATACGGGCGTACCGGTCGCGGCCTCCTGCTGGACCGCGACGGCGAGGTCGAACCAGCTGGCGATTCCGCTGCCCGCGAGGTGATAGGTCTGGCCGAGGCCGGTGCGATCTCCTTCCGCCCAACGGCGCGCGACGAGCAGGATGGCATCGGCAAGGTCGAGCGCCGAGGTCGGATTGCCGTGTTGGTCTGCGACGACCGAGAGCCGGTCGCGCTGACGGCCGAGGGCGAGCATGGTGGATACGAAGTTCTTGCCGAACGGGCTGAACAGCCAGGAGGTGCGCAGGATGAGGTGGCGGGGGTTCGCGGCTCGAACGGCTTCCTCGCCAGCCAGCTTGGTGCGTCCATAGACGCCCAACGGGTTGGTCGCGTCGGTTTCGGCGTAGGGCGCGCTGGCCCGTCCATCGAACACATAATCCGTCGAGATGTGGATGACCGGCGCGCCGAGTTCGGCAGCGGCGGCGGCGACTTCCTCCGCTGCGTCGACGTTGATACGGTGGGCGGCCTCTTCCTCGGTTTCGGCGAGGTCGACCGCGGTGAAGGCGGCGGCGTTGATCACCAGCGTCGGACGGGCAGCGAGGATCGCAACGCGGGCCGAGCCGGGAATGGCGAGGTCGAGCTCGGGTCGGCCCGCGAGTGTCACCGCTTCCCCGCCAAGCTCCGCCAGACTGCGCGCGAGCTGGCCGTGGCGTCCGGTGACGAGGATTTTCATTCCCCGGCGCCCAGTCGCGCCCCGCAGTAAGTACCCTCGCGGATCGGGCGCCACCAGGCTTCGTTGGCCAGGAACCAGTCGATCGTCTCGGCCAGTCCGGCTTCGAATGTGTGATCGGCGCGCCAGCCGAGCTCATTCTCGATCTTCGACGGGTCGATGGCGTAGCGGCGATCGTGGCCGGGGCGGTCTGTAACGAACGCGATCAGCTCGCGGCGCGGACGGTCTAGCGGGCGGCGTTCATCGAGCAGGTCGCAGATCGCTTCGACGACCTGCAAATTGGTTCGTTCGGCGCGACCGCCGACGTTGTAGCTTTCGCCCACACGACCCTTGGTCAGCACCAGTTCCAGCGCGGCGGCGTGATCGTCGACGTGGAGCCAGTCGCGGACATTTTCGCCTTTTCCATAGACCGGCAGGGGCTTGCCCTCGAGCGCGTTGAGGATGACCAACGGAATCAATTTCTCGGGAAAATGATAGGGCCCGTAATTGTTTGAGCAGTTGGAAAGCACCACCGGCAAGCCATAGGTGTCGTGCCAGGCGCGGACGAAATGGTCCGCCGCAGCCTTGGACGCCGAGTAAGGCGATGACGGCTTGTAGGATGTTTCTTCGGTGAACACTCCGCTGTCGAACGGCAGGTCGCCGAACACTTCGTCGGTCGAGATATGGTGGAAGCGGAAGGTTTCTCGTGCCTCACCATCGAGCGACCGCCAATGGCCGAGCGCTGCGTTGAGCAGTTTGACCGTGCCGGTGACATTGGTCTCGACGAAGATGGCGGGGCCATCGATAGAGCGGTCGACATGGCTCTCGGCGGCGAGATGCATGATCGCGCCGATCCTCTCCTCGGCCAGCAATGCCGCCACCGTGTCGTGATCGGCGATGTCAGCCTGGACGAAGCGGTAATTGGGTGCATCGGCGACCGGTGCCAGCGAGGCAAGATTGCCCGAGTAGGTCAGGCTGTCGAGGTTGACGATGCGGTGGCCCTTGCCGACCAGCCGACGGACCACCGCGCTGCCGATGAAGCCGGCCCCACCGGTGACAAGAATGTGACGCTGGGTCAAAAGCCGGTCTCCACGTCGGCCAGCAAGGGCGCGGCGCGGTCCTTGTCGGAAATCACATAGTCCGCTGGCGTTAGCGGCCAGTCGATCGCAAGGTCGGGATCGTCGAACCGGATCGCGCGGTCATGCTCCGGCGAATATAACGCGCTTGCCTTGTACTGGACCTCGGTATCGGGCTCGAGCGTCAGGAAGCCGTGGGCGAAACCCTCGGGAATGAACAACTGGTTCCAACCTTCAGCCGACAATGTCACCCCCGCCCACTGGCGATAGGTCGGCGACCCGCTGCGCAGGTCGACCGCGACATCGAAGGCGGATCCGCGCGTCACCCGCACCTGCTTGGCCTGTGCCGACGGCGCGGACTGGAAGTGCAGCCCGCGCAAGGTACCGCGGGCCAGCGACAGCGAGTGATTATCCTGCACCCAGGCAACGTCGATCCCTGCTTTGCGCCAGGCTTCGGCATTCCAGGTCTCGCTGAAAAAGCCCCGATCGTCGGCGAATCGTCGGGGCAGGATTTCGACCAACCCGTCGAGCGCCAGGCGGCGGGTCTCAACCATGTCCGACCTCGGCGGCGCGGCGGCGCAGATAGGTGGCATATTCGGTCTTGCCCAGCGCATCGGCGCGCTCGACCATTTGTGCTGGCGTTAGATAGCCGAGCTCAAGTGCGATCTCTTCCAGGCACATGACCTTATAGCCCTGCCTTTTCTCGATCGTCCGGACATAAGAGGAGGCGTCATGGAGGCTGTCGTGGGTGCCCGTGTCGAGCCAGGCGAACCCACGACCAAGACGCACCACCTGCAGCTTGCCGGCCTCGAGATAGGCGCGGTTGACGTCGGTGATCTCCAGTTCGCCGCGCGGCGACGGGACAAGCCCGGCAGCAATGTCGAGGACGGCATTGTCGTAGAAATACAGACCGGTGACCGCCCAGTGCGAGCGCGGCTCAGCGGGTTTTTCCTCGATCGATCGGGCCGTTCCGGTGGCGGGATCGAAATCGACCACGCCGTAGCGCTCAGGATCCTCGACACCGTAGGCGAAGACGGTGGCGCCGCCTTTCTGCATGGCCGCGCTGCGGACGATCTCGCCGAGGCCCGCGCCGTAAAAGATATTGTCGCCAAGCACGAGCGCCACCGGATCGGTGCCGACGAACTGGCGGCCGATGATGAACGCCTCGGCTAGGCCGTTCGGCGCGGCCTGCTCGGCATAAGAGAGCTGGATCCCGAATTTGCTGCCATCACCCAGCAACGCCTCGAACCGCGGCAGATCGGTCGGGGTCGAAATGATCAATATCTCGCGGATCCCCGCCATCATCAGCACGCCGAGCGGATAATAGATCATCGGCTTGTCATAGATCGGCAGCAACTGCTTGGAGACCGCCAGCGTCGCCGGGTATAGGCGACTGCCACTGCCGCCAGCAAGGACGATGCCCTTCACGGTGCAATCGCCCAAAACGTGAAGTCAGCGTGGACCATTGGTGGTTCCTCGATTAGTCGTGTCATCATAGATAAACGATTGGTACGGCAGCCAAAGTCGCGCATGGCTAGCATAGTTCAGCCAGATCGCCTGAACGATCAGACAATAGCCGATGACCGCGACGACCCCGAACCCCCGTTTTGCAAATAGCAGATAGGCGCGCGCCAAAACGACGATCTGCAGCGGCATGAGATACAGCGCCATTCGGTCAACCGCGGTCGATGACGGGCTCGCCAGGAGTATGAAGGGCATCATGCAGGCGGCAATTGCGATGTAGCGCCAGACCCGCTCCTCCTGCGGCGTGAAACCGAAACGGCCCGGTTTGGTCAAAAGCAGAATGGCGGGCACCAGATTGAGAATTACGCGGATCCATGCGCCCTGAGATGAGTAACGGGCCTCGATGTAGGCTTTGACGAATTGGTCGGTCGCATCCGAGAGGAAAAGGTCGAAAAACAGGACCGAGGCGGCCAGGCCGGCAACGACGTTGAGAATCCGGTTGCGCTCGCCGGCAAAGATCACCAGCGGCAGCACCAGCACCGCGGTGCGATGAAATGCTGCCGCGATCGCCACATAAAAAGCAAAGCGGATCACGCTCCCGCCGCGCCCGAGACTGGCCAGACCGGCCATGAGGATGCCGATCGCGATCGACTGGCGAGTGTAGCCCATCGCCACGACGATGATCAGGTAGGGTACCGCCACAAGCACCGCCAGCAACGGTCTCGGCTGGTTCTGGCACAGCCGCAGCAAACCCCAGCAAAAAATCGCCGCGCCGACCGTGTTGACCCACCAGATCTCGCCATCCCATTCCTGCGCCAGCCAATTGACGGCCTGGTAGCCGGGGTCACCAAATTGGAGAGCGGTTTCGAAACTCAGGTTTCGGACAAAGCTGAACATGAATTCATAGGATCGCCAGTCGCCACCGACCTGAAAACGGCTGCCTATCATTACCGCGGTCAGACCAAGACCGATGATCAGTGCAAACTGCGGTGCCTGCCGGTCAGGCATCCGGCGCGTCGATTCGAACGCCGTCCCAACCGCGAAGAAGGCAAACAGGATCCAGTAAGGAAGCAAGCCAGTCCTCGATTACCCGGTGACGCCTGGTCCCGCCGGGCTTCCTATAGGGAGCGATCCGGCGCGGGCAAGGTCGGGATCTTCGTCAAAGCGCCAGCGCGCGCTCAAAGTCGGCGACCGCTGACGCGGGATCTTCGACCCCCCAGACTGCCTGGCAGACGGCAACGAAATCGGCCCCGGCGGCGACGAGCGGCGCAGCGTTGACGGGCGTGATGCCGCCGATCGCGACACTCGGGATTTCGGCGATTGCGGACCACCAGGCGAGCAATTGCGGATCGGGGCGGTAATGCGACGGCTTGGTCGTCGTCGGATAAAAAGCACCGAACGCGACATAATCGCACCCCGCCTCACCTGCTTCCATCGCCAGATGCCGACTGTCGTGGCAGGTGCGGCCGATCTGCGCCGTGGGGCCGAGCAAGTCGCGTGCTTCACGCGGGTCATCGTCCGACTGGCCGAGATGGACCCCGTCTGCACCAAGCCGCTTGGCCAGGCGCATACTGTCGTTGACGATGAAGGCGACTTGATGCTCGGCGCAAATCACTTGCAGGGGCTTGGCCAGACGAGCCAGCGTATGGTCGTCGACGTCCTTGACCCGCAACTGGAAGGCCGCGACCGGCCCTCCGCCAAGCGCCGCGCGAAGCCGGTCGGGAAAGCCGCCGCCAACGTCCTGCGGGCTAATCAGGTATAACTGACACGGTTCCTTGCGCGGGCTTGGGCGAAAACGCGTCAGGTCGACATCGTCGGAAATTTCATCATTCATGGCGCGCTCATTAGCGCCAAGGTCAGGTTCGTCCAATGAAAGCCATTGCCATCCTGTTCGCCACCCTCGTGTCGCTGAGCGGTTGCGCCAGCGCTCCCCTTTCCGGTGCACCGATCCGAAGCGATGGCCTGGCCACCATCGATCAACCGACCCGTCTCGGCGCGCTGGTGGTGACTCCACTAGCGGTCGTCGAAGACAGTCGCTGCCCTATCAACGCGCGCTGCGTCTGGGCGGGCAGGTTGATACTGCGCACCCGGATCGATGGCCGCGGCTGGAAGGAAACGGTCGACCTGACCTTGGGGGAACCCTATCGCACCCGAGGAACGGGCCTTGCCTTGATGTCCGGAGAGCCGGGCAGAATTGCCGGCTCACCACCCTCCCCGCCCGCCAGTCTGTTTGGCTTCGAAATACGCTGACCGCGTCACCTCTCGATTGTTGCGTCGAGGTGTGGGACAGGCGGCCGGACAGGATCAGGCGGCGTTTGTGACGGCAATGAATGAGAGAATCGACGATTTGCTCGCCGCCGCGCTGCGCGGCGATCCCGTCGTTTGGCCCGCCGACTTCGGCGTGCAACAGGGTGTCGACCGAATTGCCTATCATGGCGTTGCCGGACTGCTGAACGAGAAGATGAACAAGTTGCGCGACTGGCCCGGTCCGGTGACGGCGTATCTTCGCGACCAGGGGATCGCATTGGCGATGTGGGAGCTTCGCCACAAGGCCGTCATTGCCGACCTGATGGACTGTCTGTTGGCGGCGGGCGTTAATTCGCTAATGCTTAAGGGAACCGCGCTCGCTTACGACCTTTACCCCCTACCCGCCACCAGAGCACGTGGCGACAGCGATCTGCTGGTGGCGAGGCACGATCTCCCGGCGGCGCGAACGGTCTTCGAACGCCAGGGATTTGCGCTTCAACCGCTCGACGAAGGAATCTCCGACGATCTCGCGCTTCAGGAGGTCTGGAGCTTTCGCTGCGGTGCAGGGACGCGCCACCACATCGACTTGCACTGGCAGTTGATCAATGCGCCCGCGCTCTCCGGCCTGCTCGACTTTGCCTTCTGCAGCACCGCTCCCCTCTCCCTTCCGCGGCTTCATCCGGCGGCTCGGGCGATGAGCCGTCCGCTGACATTGCTGCACAGCTGCGTGCATCGCGCGATGCACCTGACGAGCCCCTATATCGTCGATGGGGTCACCTATTATGGCGGCGATCGACTGATCTGGGCACGCGACATCGACCTGCTGGCAGGAGCCCTGTCCGACGCGGAGTGGAGCGCGTTCACTGCAGCCGCGATCGCTCAAGGAGTCGCGGCCGTCTGCGAAAGCGGTCTCGGTTTTGCCCGGCGCACGATGGCAACGCAGGTTCCAGATGATGTGATGCGTTCGCTTGGAGCGGTCGACGGGCAGCGGGCATCGTCCTATCTGCTCGACGCGGGCCAGGCCCGCCGGGCGTGGCTCGATTTCCAGGCAATCCCGGGATTGCGGAGCAAGATGGCCTATGTCGGTGCGCGAAGCCTGCCCTCCGAAGCCTTCATGCGCGGCAAATATCCGGCGCTGGCGGATCGCCCGCTGGCGTTGCTCCACCTTAAACGCATCATCGAGCTGATTCTGCCCCGCCCCGGTCGCGCGAAATGAGCGGCATTTGCGGGCTTTGGACGTTCGATGGCGTCACGCCGGACCTGGACCCTATTCTCGACCAGTTGAAGCGCCGTGGGCCGGACGGCACCCGGCGGTGGAGCGACGGCGGTATTGCACTCGGCCATACCTTGCTCGCGACCACCCCCGAAGCGCTGGTCGAGAAATTGCCACTAACCGACCCGGCGACCGGCTGCACGATCACCGCCGACGTCCGGCTCGACAATCGCGAGGAACTGATCGCCGCGCTGGGCCTTGGCGGAGAGACGCGGACGATCGGCGACGGTGAGCTGATCCTTCGCGCCTATCTCGAATATGGTGAGGATTGCCCCGTCCATCTGCTTGGCGATTTCGCCTTCGTGATCTGGGATCCTCGAGCGAACGTTCTATTCTGTGCGCGAGATCATATGGGAATGCGGCAATTAATCTATCATCATTCGCCGGAATGGCTGTTTGCATTTTCGACTGAGGCCGAAGCGTTGGTTGGCCACCCATTGGTACCGAGGCGGATCAATGAGGGGCGGATCGCCGACTTTCTCGACGACTTGGAAGGGATCGACTTTACGTCGACCTTCTTCGAGGAAGTGTTCCGATTGCCACCGGCGCATACACTGATCATCGAACGCAACATCCTGTCGCTTCGCCGATACTGGCAATTGAGCGGGCAGCCCGAGCTTCAACTCGATGATGACAATGCCTATGCCGAGGCCTTTCTCGACGTCTTGACCAAAGCTGTCCAGTGCCGCCTGCGCAGTGCTGGTCCAGTCGGTTCGATGGTGTCGGGAGGCCTGGACTCTAGTTCAGTGGCGGCGGTTGCGGGCAGATTGAAGATGGCTGGCGGTGCCGGCCCACTGCCGACCTTTTCGGGGGTCGGACCCGACTCGTCGACATGCATAGAAACACGATCGATTCTGTCCGTCCTGACAAATCCTGATTTGGAGGGCACCACCGTCAGTTATGACGATCTCCGTGATTATCAGGATGCGCTCGCGCATTCGATAGAGACAATTGCTGAACCGTTTGACGGCCAGATGACCCTTGTCCGTGCGGTTTATCTGGCGGCCCATCGCACCGGGGTAAAGGTCATGCTCGATGGAATGGGCGCGGATCTCGCTTTGACCAACGGCAATCGCATTGCTCAGTTCCTGCGCCGCCTGCGTATCGATTTAGCAATCACTGAAGCTCGAAACGAGACCCGATTCTGGGGGCTCGGGCAACGCCCCGCTGCAATGCTACTCGCTGCCGCTTGGGCGGGGCTCGTTCCCAAGCAGCTTCGCCGTTTCAGACAACGTTTGATCGCCCGAAAACAGGATCGCGCAGTGATTGCAGGCATGGCTGGATTGACACAGCCATTCGCGGCACGGATCAAGATTGATCAACGAAGAGCTTTGTATCGTCGACACCTGGACAGCGTTTCGCCAACCAGCAAGGAATATCAGTTACGTTCGATAATTCATCCCCATACCACCGCTGCCCGCGAGCGATATGATCGGATCGCGTCGGCCTTCGCGATTGAGCCGCGAGACCCGTTTCTCGATCTGCGGGTTCTCCTTTTTTGCCTGTCCCTGCCCCGCGCCCAGCTGCGGTACAAAGGATGGACCAAGGTTATATTGCGCCGCGCCATGGCCGGGATATTGCCTGAAGACGTTGCCTGGCGGTCGGGAAAAGATCATCTTGGTGGGCTGTTCGCTCAAGCTTTGATCGATCAAACGCAATCGTGGCGCAGCCGATCAATCGAGGTCACGCCGATGCTTGAGAGTTTTTCAGCAAATCGGCGATTGCGTTATGAGAGCCAAGCCGGAATAATATCTTTGACGGAAACCCAAAATTTTATTGAGCTATTTTCGCTTGGTTGTTGGTTGTCGCGTCACGATATGCGAAGCCTAGCCCACAGTCATGAGGAGAAATGAGTATGACGCGGAAAGCCCTCACTTCGGTCGATAAATCGAAATATTCACGTCCGACCCTTTTGGTCTACGGCGCCATCGCCGAGTTAACCGCCACCGGCACGATCACCACTAATGAGAATAGCGGATCGATGATGGCCAACATGGGCTAATCGACAAAGGATTTCCTGCTTGAGTTTCGATGTAGAACTGTTGTTCAGATTGAGAAAATTCAGCGTTGTAACTGAGCGTTTTAATAAAATTGGCTCGTTTGTCAGCGACCAATTTGAGCTTTGGCAGGATCCCTCGGGTCCCCTGCGGGTACTTCGTGTGGGATCGGTCGAAAAGCGCCATTTTCGGGTGCTACTAGACGAGAATGTCGCCGTCGATGTTTTGCCAGACCGCAAGTT
Organism: Pseudomonadota bacterium; assembly: GCA_040385545.1. Taxonomy (GTDB): domain Bacteria; phylum Pseudomonadota; class Alphaproteobacteria; order Sphingomonadales; family Sphingomonadaceae; genus Sphingomicrobium. The sequence continues at coordinate 10,933 of JAZKHF010000004.1, read as the reverse complement.
GGTGGTTCACGCGACACTTGAAATGCCAAAATCGACGATTGAGCATTTTGTCGCGGACCAAGTCATGCCGCGAGTTCTTGCGCAAGACGGAGAATTCGTCTTGCATTCAGCCGCAATCCGGTTCGGCGGAGGCGCAATCCTGATTCTCGGGACGTCGGGATCCGGGAAATCGACATTGGCGGCCAGTTTCCAATTCGAAGGCTATGTACTGATGGGCGATGATGCCGCGATCATCGCGACTGAGGGGGTGCCGTCGGCCACGGCGCTTTATGCAAGCTTGCGTCTTTTTCCGGATTCTATAGCCGCGCTACTTCCGGACGATATCGTTAGTGAGGACGTGGCCCACTACAGTGAGAAACAACGACTTTCGATTCAGACCAGCAAAGGGCTCGAGAATGAATCGGTGCCGCTCATCGCGATTTTCATACTCGCTGAACCGACAGATGATGCTATTTGCGTGACTCGGCTATCCGTCGCGAACGCCTGTATGGCCTTGCTCTCCAACAGCTTTGCGCTTGATCCGACCGATGCGAAGGGGGCGCACAATCGCCTTCAGAAAGCCAGTGAACTGGCAGGCCGGATACCGGCCTATGCGCTCGAATACCCTCGTGATTACACGCGACTAAGAGAAGTGCGTCAAGCCATTGTTGGGCGATTAAACTGATTACAATGTCGGCTACGCGCTGGCAGCAGAGGATGAATTTATGGGTCGACCGACCGGCTATCATGTGACCAGCTATGCCGAGATGATAACTTGCGAGCCGCGCATGTCAGCCTATGCCGACGCATTGCGCCAGGCAATCACGCCAGGTTGCCACGTCATTGACATCGGCGCCGGGTCGGGCATTTTTTCATTGCTCGCGTGCCAGTTTGGCGCCGGATCGGTGATCGCGATCGAACCGGACGATGCGGTCGAGGTGCTACGAGCCTCGGCGGTGACCAACGGCTTTGACGACCGGATCACCATCATTCAGGGCATTTCGACCGATTATGTCGGGTCCAGGGCCGACGTGATCATCTCCGACCTGCGCGGTTGCCTGCCATTGTACGAGCAGCATATTCCTTCGATTGTCGATGCGCGTGAGCGGCTGCTGGCGCCCGGCGGTCGAATGATCCCCGCGCGCGATCGGCTGTTCGCTGCGCTTATTCACGATCCGGAATTTTACCGACCGACCATTGAGCCATGGCTGCGCAACGCGTTTGGGATCGACCTGAGCGATGGGCATCGCTTCGCAATCAATCAATACACCAAGACATATTTCACGCCGATCAGCCTGATGGCAGCTCCAGAGGAACTGCTCGAATTCGACTACGCCACGATCACTGACCCGAATATCTCGGTTGATTTCACGCTAGTACCCGAAGCCCCCGGCGAAGCGCACGGCTTTCTCGTCTGGTTTGACGCCGAACTGGCGCCGGGGATCGGTTATTCCAACGCGCCGGGCGAGCCCGAGCAGGTCTATGGTCAGACCTTTTTCCCGTTCGAGCGGCCGATAGCATTGGCGGTTGGCGATCGGATCGGAGTGACACTTCGCGCCAACCTGATCGAGGGCGCATACGTCTGGTCGTGGACCAGCGCGGTGTGGCGAGCCGGAGCCGCCCGCCCCGAGCTGACCTATCGCCAGTCGACCTTTCTCAGCCAAATACTTTCGCCCGCCAAACTTGCGCAGCGGGCGTCCAGCTACGTTCCTTTCCCGTCGCCAAATCAAGCGATCGATCGTCATTGCCTAAGCTTGGTCGATGGGAAAGCATCGCTTAGCGAGATCGCCTCGGCGTTGACGCGGGCGTTTCCCCATGCCTTTTCGAACACTGCCGAAGCGCTTGACCGTGCAACCAGCGTCACTGCGCGCTATGCTCCGACCAAGACTGCCGACGCTGCGAGCGAGGGTTCCAGACAATGACCGACATTCTGAACCGCAGGCTGATACGTTCCGATGACGCGGTAGAAAGCGCCGTGGGGGACGAGACAGTCATCCTGCACCTCGTCAACGGCACCTATTACGGGCTCGATCCGGTCGGGACGCGGATTTGGGGGATGATCAAGGACAGGGTCGGAACTCCCGACATCTGCCGTCGGCTGGCCGAGGAATATGAGGTCGACCTGGCGACAATCGAGGCCGATGCGCGCAAATTCCTGACCGACCTGGAGGCGCAGGGCATCCTGGTTGATGGCTGACCGCATTGTATTTCGACCCCATGAAGCATTGCGCGCAATGCTGGAGTTGGCATTCGCGCGCTGGCGATTGCGGCGACATCGCCCCCGGGTCAGCGGCTTGAACCGAACAGTTGCGCCGCTCGATGATCGACAGTCGACGCTCGTCGAGCGGATAGCATTTCTCATCCCGCGAGTCGCGGCGCGGGTGCCGTGGAGGGCGGATTGCCTGGTGCAGGCATTGGCCGCCGAGCGTTGGCTCATGCGCGCGGGGATTGCGACGCGACTGACGCTCGGAGTGCCGAAGGACAAGCGCGCGAATTTCGAGGCCCATGCCTGGCTGACCGCCGGCGACCGGGTGGTCACCGGCGGCGATGTCAGCGGCTATGTTCCTCTGGTAAAGCCCTAACTCGCAGAGGCGACGCAGATCTGGTCGATCGCCTTGCCCAGTGTCGCATCGAACTCATCGTCGCTCATGTCGGTGCGGAGGTCGGACAGAAGCGCGCGGCTGAAGCTGGCGATCATGCCGTGGTTCTTGGTCAATTCGACGCACGCTTCGTCGCGACTGAACCCGCCTGACAAAGCTACCACGCGCGCCACCCGGGGATGGGCGACCAGCGGAGCGTAGAGGTCGGGCTTTAAAGGGATGGTTAGCTTGAGCATCACCTCATGACCCTCCGGCTGTGCGTCGAGGGCCTTGGTCAGTTCGGCGAGGAGGATGTCCTCGGCTGCGGCGCGAGTGGCGCTGGTAATCGACACTTCGGGCTCGACGATCGGGATCAGGCCGAATTCGATGATCTGCTCGGCTATGGCAAATTGCTGCTCGACGACGGCCGCAATCCCATTCGGTGAGGCCTCATCGATCACCGAGCGCATCTTGGTGCCGACGATCCCCTTGGCCTTGGCGCGGGCGAGCAAAGCGTCGAGATCGGGCATCGGCTTCATCAGCTTGACGCCGTCGGCCGAATCCTCGAGCCCCTTGTCGACCTTGAGGAAGGGCAGCACCCCGCGGTCGGCGAGTGCCTGGGGCACGGGCTTGCCATCGGCTTCGCCATCCATCGTCCGTTCGAACAGGATCGCCGCCAGCACCTTGCCGCCGGTGAAGCTGGGCGAGGTGATGATGCGGCTGCGCATGGCGTGGATCAGGCCGTACATTTCGTCGTCATTGGAGAATGCATCGGCGCCGACGCCGTAGGCCTTGAGTGCGCCGGGGGTCGATCCGCCCGACTGGTCGAGCGCGGCGATGAATCCGGTACCGGTGCGGACTTTGGCGAGAAGAGCGGGGTCGATCATGCTTTACTCCTGTATCGTGAGCGCCGCGACGCCGGGCAGCGTGCGACCTTCCATCCATTCGAGAAACGCGCCGCCCGCGGTCGAGACGAAGCTGAAGTCGCTCGCGACGCCGGCATGGTTGAGTGCCGCAACGGTGTCCCCACCCCCGGCGACCGAGACCAGGCTGCCGTCCTGGGTGAGGGCCGCGGCGGTCCTGGCCAGCGCGACGGTGGCGGTGTCAAACGGCGGAGTTTCGAAGGCGCCGAGCGGACCGTTCCACACGAGGGTGCGGCAATTCTTGAGAACGTCGGCGAGCGCCTCGACCGCGGACGGACCGATGTCGAGGATCATCTCGTCGGGCTGGACTTCGTGGACATTAATCGTGCGAAGGCTCGGCGGGTTGGCCGCAAATTCTTTTGCGACGACGACATCGTACGGTAGGTGAATGGTGCAGCCCGCGCTCTCGGCGCGTTCGAAGATGTTCTCCGCTTCGCCGAGCAAGTCATTCTCGTAGAGAGATTTCCCGACCTGCACTCCACGCGCGGCAAGGAAGGTGTTGGCCATTCCGCCGCCGATGATCAGGTGATCAACCTTGTCGACAAGGTGGCCGAGCACGGCGAGCTTGGACGAGACCTTGGCGCCGCCGACGACCGCCGCGACCGGCCGTTCGGGATTACCGAGCGCTTTTTCGAGCGCGGTCAATTCCGCTTCCATCGCGCGACCGGCATAGCTTGGCAGGAGATGCGCGATCCCTTCGGTCGAGGCATGGGCGCGGTGCGCGGCGCTGAACGCGTCGTTGACGTAGAGGTCGCCGAGCGCGGCCATGCCCGCGGCGAGTGCCGGGTCGTTGGTTTCCTCGCCGTCGTGAAAGCGCGTGTTCTCGAGGATACCGATATTGCCGGGCAGCATGGTGGTCAGCGCGCGCGCGGCTTCCGGTCCCTGGCAATCCTCGATGAAGCGCACCGAGCGACCAGTCAGCTCGGCCAGCGGTCGGACCAGTTGCGCGGTCGACATGTCGGGGCGGTTCTCACCCTTGGGCCGCCCGAAATGCGACAACAGCAGCACGATCGCGCCCTTGTCGCTGAGCTCCAGCACCGTCGGGAGCAAAGCGCGGAGGCGGGTGTCGTCGGCCACCGACGCGCCGTTCATCGGCAGGTTGAGGTCGACGCGGACAAGCACGCGCTTGCCGGTCAGGTCGGCGGGGAGGTCATTCAGCGTTTTGAACGTTATCAAACTACATTCCCAATCCGCTCATCCCGAGTAGCCCCGAAGAGGGCATATCGAAGGATCCTTCAATACGGGCCTTCGTCTTGCTTCGCTCGCTCAGTCCCTACTCAGGATGAGCGGTTTTGGCTAAGTTTAACCCAGTTTCGCCATCGCGCCGGCGGTGTCGACCATGCGGTTGGAGAAGCCCCACTCATTGTCATACCAGCTGACGACGCGGACCAATTTGCCTTCCAGCACGGTGGTTTCCAGGCTGTCGATGGTCGAACTTGCGCTGTCGCCATTGAAGTCGATCGAGACCAAAGGCTCGTCGGTGAAGGCAAGGATACCCTTGAGCGGCCCGCTTTCCGACGCCGCTTTCAGCAGCTTGTTCACTTCCTCGACCGACGTATCGCGGCCCGGGGTGAAGGTCAGGTCGACCAGGCTGACGTTGGCGGTCGGAACGCGCACCGCCGAGCCGTCGAGCTTGCCCTTCAGCTCGGGCATCACTTCGCCGACCGCGCGGGCGGCGCCGGTGGTGGTCGGGATGATGTTCATCCCCGCGGCGCGGGCGCGGCGCATGTCGGGGTGGATCTGGTCGAGGATCTTCTGGTCGTTGGTGTAGGCGTGGATGGTGGTCATCAGCCCGCGCTCGATGCCGATCGAATCGTTGAGCACCTTGGCCACCGGCGCGAGGCAATTGGTGGTGCAGCTGGCATTGCTGACGATCTTGTGATCAGCAGTGAGCTTGTCGTGGTTGACGCCGAAGACGACGGTCAGGTCGGCACCCTTCGCCGGGGCCGAGATCAGCACCCGCGTGGCGCCGGCATCGAGATGCTTCTGGCCGCCCGCGGCATCGGTGAAGAAGCCGGTGCATTCCAGCGCGATATCGACGCCCAATTCCTTGTGCGGAAGATTGGCGGGGTCGCGTTCGGCAGTGACCTTGATGCGCTTGCCGTCGACGATCATCACGTCGCCCTCGGCACTGACCTCGCCCGGCCATTTGCCGTGAACGCTGTCGCGCTTGAACAGCAAAGCATTGGCGGAGGCGTCGGCGAGATCGTTGATCGCCACCAGCTCGAGATCATGGTCGGTGCGGCTCAGGATGGCGCGCGCGACGAGGCGGCCGATTCGACCGAAACCATTGATTGCCACTTTAGTCATTTGCGTAAGTGCTCCAGGATTTTGGGTAGGATGGCCTCCTTGGTGAGGCCGAATTTCTTGTACAGATCGGGTGCGGGAGCCGAGGCGCCGAAGCGGTCGAGTCCGATGCGCAGGCCGTGCAGCCCGGTGTAGCGTTCCCAGCCGTGGGTGATCCCCGCCTCGATCGACACGCGCAGGATCTGCTTGTTCGACACGTCGGGCAATATGTCCTCGCGATAGGCATCGTCGGTCGCGTCGAAGCGATCGGTCGAGGGCATCGAGACGACATCGGCGCCAATTCCCTGTTCCTCGAGTGCCGCCGCGACATCGACCGCAATCTCGACCTCGGTACCGGTGGCGATGATGATCAGCTTGCGTTCGGCCTTGGCGGCGACGAGTCGATAGGCACCCTTGGCCGACAAATTGGATTTCTCCACCTTGGTGCGCAGCGCGCGGACGTTCTGGCGCGACAGAGCCAGCAGGCTCGGCCCGTCGTCGGCCAGCGCCGCGGCCCAGCATTCGGCGGTCTCGATCGCGTCGGCGGGGCGATAGACGGTCAGTTGCGGGATCGCCCGAAGCGCCTGCAGATGCTCGACCGGCTGGTGGGTCGGCCCATCCTCCCCAAGCCCGATCGAATCATGGGTCATGACGTGGATCACCTTGGCCTTCTGCAAGGCCCCTAGTCGGATCGCCGGCCGGCTATAGTCCGAGAACACCATGAAGGTGCCGCCGTAGGGGATCACACCGCCATGCTGCGCCATGCCGTTCATCGCCGCGGCCATGCCGAATTCGCGAATCCCGTAATGGATATAGCGGCCGCCATAATTGCCGGCGTCAAGCACGCTGATGTTCTTGGTCAGCGTATTGTTGGACGGCGTGAGATCGGCCGATCCGCCGATGGTGGCGGGAATCGCGGCGTTGATCGCATCCAATGCCAGTTCCGACGCCTTGCGGGTCGCGACTGCCTGCGGCTTGGCAATCAGGCCGTAGATATGGGGCTTCAGCCAGCTGTCATCATTCTTGCCCTCCATCCGGGCGAGATATTCCTTGCCCTTGGGGCTGGCGGCAACACGGCGATGCCATTCGGCATGGGCGTTGGCGCCGCGTGTGCCGAGGCTCTTCCAGCCCTTGGCGACATCGTCGGGAATGACGAACGGCTCATCGGTCCAGCCCAATTCCTTGCGCGCGGCGGCGACTTCTTCCGCCCCTAGCGCCGAGCCATGGGTAGCGGCGGTGCCCTGCTTCTTGGGCGCGCCATAGCCGATGATCGTCTTCGTCCGGATCAGCGACGGGCGACCGTCGGCCAGCGCAACGTCGATCGCCTTCGACACCTTGGCCGAATCCATCCCGTCGCATTCGACCGTATGCCAGCCCATCGCTTCGTAGCGGGCCAATATGTCCTCGTTGCGGCTGAGGTCGGTCGATCCGTCGATGGTGATGCGATTGTCGTCCCACAGCACGATCAGCCGGCCGAGCTTGAGATGCCCGGCGAGCCCCGCCGCCTCATGATTGACGCCTTCCATCAGGCAGCCGTCACCGGCAATGACATAGGTGCGATGATCGACCAGATCGTCGCCGTAGAGCGCATTGAGATGCCGTTCGGCGATCGCCATTCCGACCGCGGCGGCCAGCCCCTGCCCCAGCGGTCCGGTCGTCGTCTCGATCCCTTCAAGCATGAAACTTTCGGGATGGCCGGCGCACGGGCTGTTCAACTGGCGGAAATTCTCGATGTCCTCGATCGTCGGGCGGGCGTAGCCGGTCAGGTGAAGCAATGCATAGATCAGCATCGATCCGTGACCGGCCGACAGCACGAAGCGGTCGCGGTCCGGCCACTTCGGATCGGCGGGATCGAACTTGAGATGGCGCGTGAACAGAGCAGTCGCCGCATCGGCCATGCCCATCGGCATGCCGGGATGGCCCGAATTGGCCTTTTCGACGGCATCCATCGCCAGCGCTCGTATCGCATTGGCTAGTCGGCGCTGGGTCGGCTGCATGCATGCTCCATCAGGATCAGCCGTTTGACGACAGACGCGGCCCGGCCATGGCTTGGTGCCTATTGTCGGTAGGGCGATTGACGTCAACCGTTTGCGCGTTTGTTGAGAGACTGATTCACGCCATCGGCTCCAGCGGGATGCGCCTCCGCCTCAGGCGATCAGGCCCTTAGGCGGCTTGCGAGGCGGTTTCATTCCGCCTAGCGAGGAAGAATGAGTGACCAGGTGCTGACCGATGCCATCGACCGTGCCGAGCGCGCATTGACCCGACTGGAACGTACCGCCGCGTCGATCAAGGGCCGCCGCGGGCGCGAGGACCAACTTCGCGCCACCGTCCGCGAGGTCGTTTCCGAACTCGATTCGATGCTTGTGGCCGAGGATCGCTGATGGCCGAGGTCAACCTGACCATTGCCGGGCGCAGCTATCAGGTCGGCTGCCGGACGGGCGAAGAAGAGAATCTGGTCGCCGCGGCGCAACTGGTCGACGCCAAGAGTCGCGAAGCGCTGGCGGGGCTCGGCACATTGTCCGAATCGCGCCAATTATTGTTCGCGTCGCTGCTGCTGGCGGACCAGTTGCTCGAAAAGCCCGGCGCGAAGGCGGAGATCGCCGAAATCGATCCGACCCTCGCCCCGCGGATCGAGGCGCTTGCAACGCGGATCGAATCGCTTGCCGCCTCCCTTGAGGAAAGCGGCGCCAGCGCCTAGATAGGCCGTGACGGGTACTGCCCGGTACGAGGCCACGAACATCCCTGAGGCGATTAAATATCCTAGGGGGCTGTCCCTGGTTGGATCCTGGTCCGGCACATATGGCTCCCACCTGACGTTTGTGGCGTCAGAGGATTTCCGGCAAACGGCCATGGTGGTCCCGTCACCCCCCATCCCTGCCGACAAGGCGCTTCTTCGTCGCCAGGCCCGAATGGCGCGGCGCGATTTTGTGCAAGCGCTGAAAGAATGCGAGCGGGAAAGGCTCGAATTGCGGCTGGCCGACCACCTAGCGCCGCTGATCGAGCGATCCCGGATTATCGGTGCTTATTCCCCTCTTCTGCTTGAAATCAGTCCCCTGCCCGCGCTTGCCCGCGCGGCGCGGGTCGCCTTTCCGGCCTTTACGGCCCCGCATCTGCCATTCCGCTTTCTCGTCGGCGATCCGGTCGAGCCCGGGCCGTTCGGCATTCCCCAACCGCCACTGGCATCGCCCGAGGTGGGTCCGGATCTGGTTCTGGTGCCCTTGGTCGCGTCCGACCGCGCCGGCACGCGGCTCGGCCAGGGCAAGGGTCATTACGACCGGGTGCTCGGCGGACTCAAGGCGGGTGGAGCCTTGCTGGTGGGCGTCGGGTGGGCGGTGCAGTTGATCGATTCGACCATTCCGGCGGAGCCATGGGACATCGCTCTCGATGGTTTCGCCTCACCCGAAGGAGTGACGATGTGGCGGTAAGTGCCCCCAAATGGCGCGTTGGCGCCGGAATTGCGGCGATCCTGCTGCTCATCGCGGTCCTGGCAGTGCTCGTCGCATCCGCATCCACGACGATCGGACGCTGGCCGGGCATCGCCCAAGGCTTTTTTTACCTTGTGGTGGGTATCGTCTGGATCGCGCCGATGAAGCCGTTGCTGCGCTGGATGGAGACCGGACGGTTCAGGGGCGGCTAAGCCATATTATTGAAATACGCGTATTATATGACTATATCACCCGATCCCATGATGACCGCAACCGCCTTTGACCCCGCCGACTTGTGGCGCCGCTATCCGCGTGAAATCGCGGGGATGGCGGGGCTTGGATTGATTGCGATCGCGGCGATTGCCGGGACCGCGGGGTCGGTCGCTACCAAAGGCGCCGGCAAGGACGATGCGGTCCTGCCCCCTCCCCCGGCGATGGAATATCGTCCGGTGGCGCCACTCGATGCGGTCAAGATCAATGCCGCTATCCCGTTGTCGGGTCCGGCCGGCGCGGCGCGGCCGTTCCTGTTCGCCGGTGCCAATGCGGCTGCCCAGGCGCGTGCGCTCGATTGCCTCACGAGCGCGATCTACTACGAGGCGGGCCAGGAGCCGGTCGACGGCCAGCGCGCGGTCGCCCAGGTCATTCTGAACCGCGTTCGCCATCCGGCCTTTCCGGCCAGCGTGTGCGGCGTGGTGTATGAAGGATCGACCCGCCAGACCGGCTGCCAGTTCACCTTTACCTGCGACGGATCGATGGCGCGCGCGCCGATGGCCGTGAGCTGGGACCGGGCGCGCACGGTGGCCGCGGCCGCGCTTTCCGGATCGGTCTATCCGAATGTCGGAACCGCGACCCATTATCACGCCAATTATGTGGTGCCTTACTGGGCAGCGAGCCAGGCCAAGACGGCGGTTATCGGCGCGCATCTGTTCTACCGCTGGCAGGGCGGATGGGGACAGCCGAGTGCGTTCGCGCAGGGCTATTCGGGCCGCGAGCCGGATCCGCGCGCACTTCGCCTAGCGTCGCTGAGCATCGTGCGGGCGCCGCGGGCGCCGGACGGTTCCCTGCTTGCGGGTGGCGGGGTTAGCGGCCCGGTCGTGACCAAGGTTGCGGGTACTGCCGTTCGGATCGAGCCCGATGGCAAGCGCGTTCGTGTACTGTTCACCCAGCAGGCGCGCGATGCGGTCGAGAAGGCGGTTCGCAAACCCTATGTCGAGCGCGTCGCCGCGTCGGACAACCTGCGCTACACGCTGGGCGATGCCACGGCCCCGGCGACCGCCGAAGTCGCCTTCGGCACCAAGCCCGGCGCCGCGACCGAAGTCGCCACCAAAGCCAACTGAATTAAGGGGCAGCCGCCATTCCCGGTCGAGGGAAATGGCGCGAGTGACGGGACTTGAACCCGCGGCCTCCGGCGTGACAGGCCGGCGCTCTAACCAACTGAGCTACACCCGCTTATTTTCGGCGTGGGCGGGCAACTAGGTCAGGCTCTCCGAACTGTCAACGCCCTGTCGGCGGCCCTGATCGGCTTTTTCATCATCCTCGCCAACATGGGTCAATGTCCCCTCCTCGAACAGGAAGCCGGCGATGTCGGGCGTGCCGGCGGCGGCGAATATCGTCTTGAAGATGATCAGCAGCGGGACCGCCAACAAAGCCCCCGTCGTGCCCCACACCCACGCCCAGAAGCTCAATGCGACCAGGATCAGCAGCGGGTTCACCTCGATCTTCTTGCCGACGATCATCGGCG
>JAZKHF010000003.1:0-16110 GCA_040385545.1 Pseudomonadota bacterium | reverse complement strand
GGCCTGCTCAACGACCATACCGACGGCCATGTCGACAATCTCGCGCGGTTCGTCGGTCCAGGGCGGGTCGCCATCCCCGAAGCGGTCGAGGACGATCCCAACGCCGCGGTCTACGCCGACGCCGCCGAAGCGTTGCTCGACGCCGATCTCGACGTGGTTGCCATCCCCTCACCGGGCGCGATCGAGCGCGACGGGGAAATCGTTCCTGCAAGCCACATGAACTTCGTCATCGGCAATGCCGCCGTGGTCGTCCCGACCTACGACGGGCGCGACGCGTCCGCGCTGGTTGAGGCGTTGCAGGACATCTTTCCCGACCGCCGCATCGTCGCCCTGCCCGCCGCCCATCTGCTCACCGGCGGCGGCAGCTTCCACTGTATCAGCCAGCAGGTTCCGGCATGACCAGGATCAAAGTCGCCGCGCTCCAGCTCGCGTTAGGCGAAGACACCGCGAAGAACATCGCCAACGTCGCCGACCTCGTCCGCGAGGCTGCGGGCAAGGGCGCGCAAGTCGTCCTGCCCCCCGAATTGTTCGAAGGCCCCTATTTCTGCCGGGTCGAGGATGAGGAGCAATTCGCCACCGCCCGTACCACCGCCGACCACCCCTCGGTGATCGCAATGCAGGCGCTCGCCGCCGAGCTGAAAGTCTGGATCCCGACCAGCTTTTTCGAGCTCGACGGCCAGCATCATTACAACAGTCTCGCGATGGTCAATCCCGACGGCAATGTCGCGGGCGTCTATCGCAAGAGCCACATCCCTGACGGTCCCGGATACGAAGAGAAGTTCTATTTCCGCCCCGGCAACAGCGGCTTCAAGGTGTGGCCTGGCGCGGGCACCACGCTCGGCGTCGGTATCTGCTGGGACCAATGGTATCCCGAAGTCGCTCGGTCGATGATGCTGATGGGCGCGGAAATCCTGTTCTACCCGACCGCGATCGGCAGCGAACCCCACGACCCCGAGCTCGACACGTCTAGACTGTGGCGCCGCGCGATGATCGGCCACGCGGTTAGCAACGTCGTCCCCGTCGTCGCCGCCAACCGCATCGGCACCGAAGGCGGCCAGCGCTTCTACGGCCACAGCTTCATCTGCGACGAGCGTGGCGACATGCTGGCGGAATTCGGCGCGGAAGAAACCGGCGTGCTGGTCGCCGACGTCGACCTCACCGCTGCCAAGAAACACCGCGCGGCGTTCGGGTTTTTCAGGGACCGCCGACCTGAGCTTTATGGGCGGCTCACACAGAACGTTTGAGCGCTGTAGCGAAGACCGATTCAAACATCGCGGCGTCCAGACGCTTTGTATTCTGGTTGTAGCGGCTGCAATGGTAGCTATCGATTAGGGTCAGCGCGCTCGGCAATGGGTGCACCGCGCCGTGGACGAATTTCGCCTTCGCCAGAGGCACGCCGAAGCTCCGGCACAGGCTGTCATGCGCCACCTTGCCGAGCGCGATGAAGGTGGTGAGGTTGGGCAGGCTGGCGATCGCGTCCATGAGGAACGGTCGGCAATTGGTTTCCTCGATCGGCAGTGTCTTGTTCTGTGGTGGCAAGCACTTGACCGCATTGAGGATGATCGCCCCCTTGAGGTGCAGCCCGTCGTCGCGGCGTTGGTCGTATGCCCCCTCACTCAAGCCAAACTTCGCGAGCGTCGCATAGAGCAAATCCCCTGCATAATCGCCGGTGAAGGGCCGCCCGGTTCGGTTCGCCCCATGCTTGCCCGGCGCAAGGCCGATGATCGCCAGCCACGCTTGCGGGTCGCCGAACGCGGGCACCGGCGCATTCCACCAATCGGGATGCTCGGCGCGGCATTCTTCGCGGAGTGCCACCAGCCGCGGACACAGCGGGCAATCGCGTGGTGCTTCGGATTTGGGCAATGGCGACAGGTCGGCGGGACTCAACATCCGCCACAGATACCGCTCGGGCTGAGCTTGTCGAAGCCCTGCCCTTTCTTTTCTTTCGCGTAGCGAACAAGGACGGTCCTTCGACAAGCTCAGGACAAACGGATTTCTTGCCTCACGCTACGCACCTTTACGCCATCGCGCTCGGGTCGAATCGACCGCACGGCCGCCATGGCCGCCCGGCGCAGGTGATCGCGGCCGCGATTGCCCGGCTGGACCAGCAGTTCGGGCTGTTCGATGCCTCCCCGATCCTGATCAACCCCGCCCAAGGCGGAGCGGGACGTGACTTCGCCAATGCGGTGGTGCTCATCGAAGCGCGGCTTCACCCGCATGAGCTTCTTTCGGCGCTCAAGACAATTGAACGCGACTATGGCCGCCGCCCCGGTCGCCGCTGGGGAGCCCGAGTTCTTGATCTGGACATATTGGCGTGGAGCGGCGGCAATGTGCGCTCGACTCGCCTGACCATCCCCCATCCCCGCCTCGCGATCCGTGCTTTTGCGATCGGGCCGCTGGCGTCCATCGCGCCCGACTGGCCAATAATCGGTGCACTGACCGCGCGTCACCTTGCGTCACGCCTTGCGAGGCGGCGTCCGCTTGGCTAAGCGCTGCGGCGCACCACATCGTTGGGGCCCTTAGCTCAGTCGGTAGAGCAACTGACTTTTAATCAGTAGGTCGCTGGTTCGAACCCAGCAGGGCTCACCAATTCCAATTCTCCCGATGCAACCGCCCAATTTGCAACCGCAATGCACGAACCCGCAACCATCTGGTAACCGGTTGGAGATATTCACATCTTTGTCCGCGATCCTACGACCGTCGGACAGAAATTGGACCGGGTGGCTTATGGATGGTGTCGGTGATGCGTTTTCGGTCAGCACGACCGCTTATTCGCTATCTTCTAAAGCGCCCGCACCGTCCGATCGTCGTGAGGGGGAACGCCACCTGACCTTGTTCCGGGTCGGTGCTATGACTGTCGATGGTCGCCGGGAACTCTGTCTGATCAAGAACATCTCCGAAGGCGGAATGATGATCAGGCCCTATTGTCAGCTTCGTGAAGGCGCCGAACTGACCATCGAACTCAAGACCGGGTTCCTGGTCTCCTGCAAGGTGGCATGGCTGCACGAAGGATCGGTCGGGGTCGAATTCGATCGGCCGGTCGATATCGTCGAGATATTGTCGAGCTCGAGCGAAGGACCGCGCCCGCGCATGCCGCGGATCGAGGTCGATTGTTTCGCCAACGTCCGCGACGGCGGCGAAGTCCACCGGATGCGGGTTCAAGATATATCGCAGGGTGGGGTCAAGCTGGAAAGTAATCGGGTGATCGATGCCGGTGCGGACCTCGTGCTGTCGCTTCCCGGGCTCGCTCCGCAACCGGCCGCTGTCCGGTGGTGCGAGGATGGCTGCCTGGGCGTGACCTTCAATCGACTGTTGCCCCTGGCCGAGCTGGTCGACTGGCTCCGTGCCATTCGCGATCAGCGACGCGCCGCCTGATCGGGTCAGGCGTGAAGTAAGAAGATTCAGTCGCCGAGATTGTGGAGCGGATCGCCCCAGATCCAGTCTTCCGCAACTTTGCGCTCGCCCGGGGACAGATCGCCGGCCTTGATCCGCGGTCGGCGAAAATCAAGCTTGGCCTGCGGCTTGGACCTGGGGACATGGCGAAGCACGGCCTCAGGATCGAGACGAGTGTCGAACGCAATACCCGCGCGACCGCCGCTGACCCATGCAACGCGTGCGGCCAGCTTCAATTCCTTTTTCCGGAAGATCACCGGACTGTCGGCGCACGGCAAGTTACCGCCCTCGACCAATGCCCCTTCGGACGACAGGTTGCGCAGTTTGACGCTGACGATTTCTCCGCCCGCCTCGATGGACGCGGCCATCAGGACGTGCGAACGCCGCGCGCGCCGGTTTTGAGTGATTGCACTTTCGTCCATGACTCAGGTCTATCCGCTTTGGGTAAAGGTTTCGTTTAATGCGGTTATTGTCCGGTCGAACCGCAGTCACCCTGTGCGTCGTTGCGTCGGTATTGATTTTCGCAACCGCTGGATTGATCGGCGGGCTTCACTTCAGTCCCGACACCCGGATGATTTCGGAGCTCGCATTTGAGCGGAGCGCCCGATACGGACTGACTGAGTTCGCGATCATCCTGACGCTGTTTGGCGGCGCCCCGGCCTTGTTGGCGATCCTGCTCCTGGCCGTGACCTTCCTGGCGGATGCAAAGCGCTGGCGCGACCTTCTGTCCTTGACCGCAATCGTCATCGGCGGGCGCATAGCGATCGAATTGCTCAAGTTGGCGATCGACCGTTCACGGCCGGCGTTCGATCCGTATCCCGTCGACGTTCACTCGATGAGCTTTCCAAGCGGGCATGCCGGTAACTCCATGATCACGTTTCTCGCCATTTCCTTGATCGCGGCCCCGCCGCGCCGGCGCGGTCGGGCCGTTGCGATTGCGCTGGTAGCGAGCCTTCTCGTCGGTGCGACCCGCCCCATTCTGGGCGTGCACTGGCCCAGCGACGTGATCGGTGGCTGGGCGCTGGGGATCGGCTGGGTCGTTGGGCTCGAGGTCCTAACCCGACGCTGGCGCAGCGCGTCGAAATAATATCATCACGTTGTTCGCCGGCATGGCGCGGCATTCGACGAAAGTCAGCCCGCGTTGCGCAGCCTGATGGCGAAATTCGGAGAGCGACCGCAAACCCCATCGTGGATCGCGCGTCTTGAGGTCGGCGTCGAACGCCAGATTGGATGGCGCGGTTTCGATGCCTTCTACCAGCCACGCTCCATACAGGATCAGCGGTGCGCCAGGCCCGAGCAGTCGTGCCGCTCCATCGAGCAATCCGAGGGAGCTTTCCCATGGGCTGATGTGCACCATGTTGATGCAGAGGATGGCGTCCGCGCGCTTGATCGCCCAGCCGTCCGCGGCGGCATCGATCCGGAGCGGCGTGCGCAGATTGCCGGGACCACCGGCGCGCCACGCGTCGATCGAGGCGATCGCAAGCTGATCCGGATCGCTCGGCTGCCAATCGAGATCGGGAAAGCGACGCGCGAAGGCCAGTGCATGCTCGCCCGTCCCGCTCGCAATCTCGAGCACCGTCCCGGTCGCTGGCAACCAGTCCGCGAGAATATGTTGAATCGCAACGACATTGCGCGCGGCGGCAGGGGCAGTCCGCCGGACATCGCCGCCAAGATCGCCGATGTTATAGGGTGGTATCTGGTCAGCCATCGGCGCGCGCGCCGCGACGTCCGACAATCCCGCGGATGCCGAGCCAGGCTAGCAAGCCGATCGGGCCGGCCATCAAGGTCAGGAACAGGAATGGCAGTTGCGCCAGCCGCCCTACCCGCTTGGCGTCGGCGTCCCGGGCGATCCACAGGCCGACGAACAGGTCGAAGGCGAGATAATGGGTCCAGCCGATGACGATCCCGCCGTCGCTCATAAACAGGGGGCGCAGGCCCGCGATCGAATAGTCGAGCAGGTTCGGTTCGGGTGTACCGGGCAATCTACCGGAATCGATAAATCCACTGAGCGAGCCGGCGATCAGGAGAAAATAGGCAAGGCACAACAGGCCGACACCGAGATAGAGAACTGCCGACAAGGCAAGCGGCCTTCGGGGCAGGACGGCAAGGATCAGCCAGCCGATCATCGCGACCGCATTGGTCAGGCTGAACATCTGGTCCCAGTTCATCCCGCTACCCCCCGCCGATCATGGCTCCTTCACCGCAATCCGCGCCGTCGGGGACGGGATTCTGGTCAGCACCGGCTTGCGCGCGGCGAGCGTCTCGTCAAGGCGGCGGCGCGGTGCGAACACCGGTGCCGCCTTCAGCGACTCATCCCCCGCGCGAGCCTTTTCCGCGATCGAGCGCAACGCGACGATGAACTGGTCGAGGTTGGCCTTGCTCTCGGTCTCGGTCGGCTCGACCAGCATCGCGCCGTGGACGACGAGCGGGAAATACATCGTCATCGGGTGGAAACCCTCGTCGATCAGCGCCTTGGCAACGTCGATGGTCGAGAAGCCATCGGCGAAGCCGCGATCGGAGAAGATCGCCTCATGCATGCACGGCCCGCTGAACGCGAACGGTGCCTCGAGCACATCCTCCAGGCTTCGCAAAATGTAGTTGGCGTTCAGCACACTGTCCTCGGCGACTTGCTTAAGCCCGTCGGCCCCGTGGCTGAGGATGTAGCTAAGCGCGCGGGTGAACATGCCCATCTGGCCGTGGAAGGCGGTCATGCGGCCAAAACTCTGTACTCGTCCGCCGAAATGCTCGGCGGAGAATGCCTCGGCCTGTTCCTCTTCGATCAGGTGGACGACGCCATCGGCGGTGCGCGCCGTGTAGGGCAGCGGCGCGAATTGTCCGACTTCCTTGGATAGAACCACTGGCCCCGAGCCCGGACCGCCTCCCCCATGTGGAGTGGAAAAGGTCTTGTGAAGATTGATGTGCATCGCATCGATGCCAAGATCGCCCGGGCGGACCTTGCCGACGATGGCGTTGAAATTCGCGCCATCGCAATAAACGAATCCGCCCGCGGCATGGACCGCGTCCGAAATCGCCTTCATCTCGGGCTCGAACAGCCCGCAGGTGTTGGGATTGGTGATCATGACCGCCGCCACGTCGGGACCGAGCCGGGACTTGAGCGCCGCCAGATCGACCCGGCCTCCCTTTGTCGCCGGGATATTCTCGACCTTGTAGCCGGCGAAGGCCGCGGTGGCCGGGTTGGTGCCGTGGGCGCTTTCGGGCACCAAGACGACCGAGCGCGCATCGCCGCGGGCTTCCAGCGCGGCGCGGATGCAGAGGATTCCGCACAATTCGCCATGAGCGCCGGCCTTGGGCGACATGGCGACTCCATCCATGCCGGTCAGGTCGATCAGCCAGAAGGCGAGCTCGTTCATCAGTTCGAGCGCGCCCTGCACCGTCTCGCGCGGCTGGAGCGGGTGGATGTCGGCGAAGCCGGGCAGTCGCGCCATCTTCTCGTTGAGCCGCGGGTTGTGCTTCATGGTGCAACTGCCGAGCGGGAACAGGCCGAGATCGATGGCATAATTCTGGCGCGACAAGCGGGTGTAGTGGCGGACGGTCTCGGGTTCCGACAGGCCGGGAAGGTTGATCGGGGCGGTGCGTTCCAAGCCTGCAAGCCTGTATTCCGGCGAAGGCCGGAGCGTTGGAGAAGATGGCCCCTCATTTGCCAAGGCTCCGGCCTTCGCCGGAGCGCTGCCCGCAAAATCCACTCCGGTCGTGTCATTGTCACCAATCTCGAAGATCAATTTCTCTTCGAGCATCAGTGCGCGATTGCCGGTGGTGGTGGCGGCCTCTCCCGCCACTGCGTCGGGTGTGCTTGGTTTCCAGCCGCTCTGATTGACTTGGTTCATCGCACGACCTCCGTCAGCGCCGCTTCCAGGGCATCGATATCCGCGTCGGTGACCGTCTCCGTGACCGCGATCACCAGTCCGTTGGCAAGCGCCGCATCGTCGGGGTACAGCCGCCCGAGCGAAACGCCGCCAAGCACGCCCTTTTCGACCATGGCATGCACCGCGGGCCGTGCCTCGACCGGCAATGTGACGGTAAATTCATTGAAAAAGGCGTCGTTCACGAGCTCGACCCCAGGGATCGCCGCCAGTCGCCCGGCAACCAGGACCGCGCGCGCGTGGTTGATCTCCGCCAGCGTCCGTAGCCCCTTCTCGCCCAGCAGGGTCATGTGAACGCTGAACGCCAAGGCACACAAGCCGCTGTTGGTGCAGATGTTGCTGGTCGCTTTCTCGCGCCGGATATGCTGCTCGCGGGTCGAAAGGGTCAGCACGAACCCGCGCTTGCCCTCGGCGTCGACCGTCTCGCCGCACAGCCGGCCCGGCATTTGCCGGACATGCTTCTCGCGACAGGCAAACAGGCCCACGTACGGCCCGCCGAACTGCAGCCCGACCCCGATCGACTGGCCCTCGCCGACGACGATGTCGGCGCCCATTTCGCCCGGCGCCTTAATCAGGCCCAAGGCGACCGGCTCGGTCACCACCGCGACCAGCAAAGCGCCCACCGCATGGGCGGCATCGGCGATCGGCTGCAGATCGGCGATCCGGCCAAGAATGTCAGGATATTGGACGACGACGCAGCTGGTGTCCTTGTCGATGCTGGCAATCAGCCGCTCGGCATCGGTCCCCGCATCCAACATCGGCACCGCAGTATCGAGCGTGTCGCCGGTGAACCTGGCCATCGTCCGGCACACCGACACATAATGCGGATGCAGTCCGTCGCTCAGAATCGCCTTCGTCCGCCGCGTGATCCGGCGCGCCATGCCGATCGCTTCCCAGCAGGCAGTCGAACCATCGTACATCGAGGCATTGGCGACCTCGCAGCCATAGAGCCGCGCGACCTGGGTCTGGAATTCGAACAATACCTGCAGCGTGCCTTGCGCGATTTCGGGCTGGTAGGGGGTGTAAGCGGTCAAGAATTCGCCGCGTTGGATGAGGTGGTCAACGCTGGCCGGAATGTGATGTTTGTAAGCACCGCAGCCGAGGAAGAAGGGCACCTCCCCCGCCACCATATTCTTGCGCGCGAGGGCACCCAGGTGGCGCTCGACCTCCATCTCGGTCGCGTGCATCGGAAGCCCGTGGATCGGTCCGTCAAGCCGAGCCTCCTCGGGCACGTCGATGAACAGATCATCGACCGAACTTGCGCCGATCACGTTCAGCATGTCGGCCCGGTCGGCGTCGGTCAGCGGCAGGTAACGCATTATTTCGGCTTCCTCATCATGAAGCGGAGACGGACATAGTCGGCGATGTTGGTGCCGACGCGGTCGGCCACCTCGGTAGCGATCGACTCGCGTTCGACCTCGGGCACGCCGGCCCGATCGAGCCAGCCGC
Source organism: Pseudomonadota bacterium (assembly GCA_040385545.1). Lineage (GTDB taxonomy): Bacteria > Pseudomonadota > Alphaproteobacteria > Sphingomonadales > Sphingomonadaceae > Sphingomicrobium. The sequence continues at coordinate 7,387 of JAZKHF010000003.1, read as the reverse complement.
GGCGGAACGTGGTGACCCAGGCGGCGACACCATGCTCGAGCGGGGTCGGGCGTTCGATCAGCCGCGCATCGACGTCGCGGAAGCCGACGCTTTCGTACAGGTCGACGAATTCCTCGACGCTCGGATACCAGTTGGCGGCATAGGTCGGCGGGCCGTAGCCGCGCACCACCAGCACATCGTCGAGCGCCTCGCGCAGCCGCGCCAGATTGCCCTCCCCGCCCATCTCACCGGCGAAACGTCCGTCTGCCTTGAGCGCGAACCAGATGGCGCGCGCGGCGCGCTCCTTGTCGATTACCCAGTGCAGGGTGGCATTGCTGAACGCGGCGTCGAACGCTTCGACAAACTTGATCTCCGCGGCGTCCATCAGGCGCGCGTCGAGCCCTTTGGCCCGCGCCGCGCCGATCATGCTCAGGCTATTGTCGATCCCGACGACATCGGCGCCGGCTTCCTTGATCTTTAGCGTCAGCGTACCGTCGCCGCAGCCGACATCGAGGATATGTTCGCCCGGCTGCGGGTCGAGCAGGTCGAGCGCCGCCTGGCCCAACGCAGGCACGAAGCCGCCGACACGGGCATAATCGGCCGCGTCCCATTGGGAGGTGGAGGTCGTCAATATCGACATCAGGATCTATCCCCGATCCGCTTGTGTCGAGCCTTCGTCGAGACACGTCTCGCGCGGACAGAAGGTCCCTCGACGAAGGCTCGGGACGAATGGTTTCGGGATATGTGCTGGAGCACTAGAGCGTCTTCACCCATTCGCGGTAGGCCGCTTGGTCCATCAGTCCGTCGAGCTCGCCCGCGTCGGCCAGGGTCATCTTGAAGAACCAGCCCTCGCCTTCCGGATCGCGGTTGATCAGCGCGGGGTCGTCGGCCAGCGCCGGATTGCCCATGATCACCTCGCCCGCGACCGGGGCATAGACGTCGCTTGCCGCCTTGACCGATTCGACCACCGCTGCTTCGTCGCCCTTGTTGAGCGCCCTGCCCTGCTCGGGCACTTCAGCGAACACGATGTCGCCAAGCGCGTTCTGGGCGTGGTCGGAAATGCCGATCGTGGCGGTGTCTCCTTCGACCTTGATCCATTCATGCTCGCCGGTGAAGTAAGTGGTCATGGCTTAGGCTCCTGCTGGCTTGCGGTGATAGCGGTGGGGGACGAACGGCATCGGGGTGACGACCGCGTCAAAAATCTTGCCGCGCTGCTCGAGCTTGAGCGCGGTGCCGGGCTCGGCCTGCGCGGAAGCGACATAGCCCATCGCGATCGGACGCTGCAGACTGGGCGAGAAGGTGCCGCTGGTGATGCGGCCGATCTCATTGCCTTCGCCATTGAGAATCAACGCACCCTCGCGCACGGGCTGACGGCCTTCGACGTTCAGGCCGATGCGGCGCTGGACCGAGCCCTGGTCGATCTCGCCGACGATGCGCGACGCGCCGGGGAAACCGCCGTCGGCGCGGCGACGCTTGCCGATCGCGAATTGCAAATCGGCCATGACCGGGGTGGTCTCGCGGTCGAGATCGTGGCCGTAAAGCGGCAAGCCCGCCTCCAGCCGCAGTGAATCGCGCGCGCCCAGCCCGATCGGCTTGACCGCCTCATGCGCGAGCAAGGCATCGGCGACCGAGGCCGCGGCCCTGGCGGCGATTGAAATCTCGTACCCGTCCTCGCCGGTGTAGCCCGAGCGGCTGATCCACGCGGGGGTGCCGGCAATCTCAAACTGGCCGCCCTGCATGAAGCTCAGCTCCGCGATTCCGGGCGCAAGTGCCTCAAGCACCTCGGCCGCGCGCGGCCCCTGAAGCGCCAGCAAGGCCTGTTCCTTCCAGTGATCGACCACGATCCCGCGCGGCAGGCGACGTTCGAATTCCTCGATATCGCCATTCTTGGTCGCGCCGTTGACGACGACATAGAAATGATCGCGGCGGCGGGTGGCCATGAGATCGTCGATGATCCCGCCGCTCTCGTCGAGCAGCATCGAGTAGCGCAGGCGGCCGTCCTTGAGGATCTGGAGATCGCCCGGAAGCAAGGTCTCGAGCGCCATGTCGACGTTGTCGCCGTGGAAGGTCAGCTGGCCCATGTGGCTGACGTCGAACAGGCCGGCTTCGGTGCGGGTCCAGAGATGCTCGGCGATGACACCGTCGTATTGCACCGGCATATGATAGCCGGCGAACGGCACCATTCGCGCGCCGTGGTCGCGATGCCAGGCGTCGAGCGCGAGGGTCTGGATGTCGGCGGTGTCGGTCTCGGCCATCGGTCTCGCTTTCAGAAATTGGCTCGGCAAGGCGACGCTCCCGACGAGCCTCCCCAATCCGAACCCCCTTCTGTCACTGAGACCTGAGAGCTTTCCCCACCGTCGCCAAGGCATTTCGGCCAAGACTGGGGCGGGTTACCCCTTCGGCGGCCAACGCCAATGCGCCGACACTTTCCAGACTGTCCGGGCGCACGCGGTCCATTTGCCTGAGAGATTCCGGGGGCGGTTGCTCCTTCGGCGCTCCATCAGAAAACCCATCAAAGTAAGACTTTGATGGGAAACATATAGGAGCTCTCCCGCGCGTCCCTCGGGCCGAAACCCGGGACAGGCAACGGCATGGCGGCGAGCCTCGACCCTGTCAAACGATTCGCGGCCGGACCGTGCCTAGCGGGTGCTATTGTAGCGCAATTGCTCCTGGGTCAGCTGGAACCCGACCAGATGCTCGAAGGTGGCACGGGCTACGGCGTCACGGATCTTGGGGTCGGACAAGGGATCGACCGCCGCGTCGGCATCGCCCGCCTTGCGCTTGCGGGTCAGTTCGAGGCGGACATCCTCGGGCAAGCCGGTGGACGCGCGATCGACCGCCACCGCAACCCGCGAACTGGTTTGCGCGCGGACACTTCCGGCCGCGAAATCGAGCGCCACGGCCCCGACCTTCTTCGCGACGACGCGGTTCCCCCCCTGCATCACGACATTGTAGAACGGCAGCACGACCTGACGCGCGGCACTTGCCTCACGGCGCGTCGCGACGACGTCGAAGCTGGCGATGGACTGGACCTGTGCACCGGCTTCGTCACAGCTGGCGCGCAGATTGGTAATAGTCGCGACAATATCGATGGCGCGGGAATCGGTACTGCCGGCGGGGTCGAACGTCGTAATATCGCCAGTGCCGGCGGGGATGCCAAGCTGTGGGCAAGATGAGCGCGTTATATAGATGCCGCCATCGGCGACCGTGCCCTGCTTCGAACAGGAGGCCAGAAGGGCGAGGCAGGCAATCGACAGCAAGCGGGTTTTCACGAACGCAGATCCTTTTCGGCGCGGGCCGGGGCCGGCAACAGTTGCTTCTGTCATAGGAAGCGCCTTGGCTGCCTGCAAGCAATCGCTTACATGGGCGCCATGCTTCCTCCCCTACATATACTGATCGCCGCGCCGCGCGGCTTCTGCGCCGGAGTCGACCGCGCGATCACCATCGTCGAAAAGGCGATCCAGCTCTACGGCCCGCCGGTCTATGTCCGGCACGAGATCGTCCACAACAAGTTCGTGGTCGATCGGCTGCGCGGTATGGGGGCGGTGTTCGTAGACGAACTGGACGAAGTGCCCGACGGTCGCCCGGTGGTGTTCAGCGCGCATGGTGTACCCAAGGTGGTCCCCGCGGCGGCCGAGGCGCGCGGTCTGGACTATCTCGACGCGACCTGCCCCCTGGTCAGCAAGGTCCATCGCCAGGCACAAAGGTTGATCGAAGCGGGACGGCACATTCTCTTCATCGGCCATGACGGCCATCCCGAGGTGGTCGGAACCTTCGGCCAGGTGCCGGTCGGGGCGATGACCCTTATCGAAACTCTTGAACAGGCTGAGACGGTCGCAGTCGAGGATCCCGATAATCTCAGCTTCCTCACCCAGACTACCTTGTCGGTCGACGACACCTCGGAAATAGTTGCCGCTTTGCAGCACCGCTTCCCCTCGATCCGCGGGCCCAAGGGCGAGGACATTTGCTACGCCACTTCCAACCGTCAGGCGGCGGTTAAGGCGATCGCGCCGCGGGCCGAGAAGATGCTGGTGATCGGCGCGACCAACAGCAGCAACTCGCTGCGCCTGGCCGAAGTAGCAGAGCGACTGAACGTCCCTGCCCGGCTGATCGCCCGCGCCTCGGACATCGATTGGGACTGGTTCGGTGAGCCGGAAACAATCGGGCTTACGGCGGGCGCGTCGGCCCCCGAAGTGCTGGTGCGCGAAGTGGTGGATGCGTTGCGGACCCGGTTTGACGTGACCGAAGAAGAGGCCGCGCATGTCAACGAGGGCATGATCTTCAAACTGCCGCGCGAGCTCGTCGATTAAGTGAGCGAGCTTCCCGAAGTCGAAATTTTCACCGATGGCGCATGCAAAGGCAATCCCGGCCCGGGCGGCTGGGGCGCGGTGCTTCGGTCGGGTGGCAAGGAACGCGAGCTGTCCGGAGGCGAAAAGCCGTCGACCAACAATCGCATGGAACTGATGGCCGCGATCGAATCACTCAACGCACTCAAGAAGCCGTGCCGGGTCAGCCTGACCACCGACAGCGTCTATCTGCGCGACGGAATCACCAAGTGGATTCACGGCTGGCGCAAGAACGGGTGGCGCACCGCCGACAAGAAACCCGTCAAGAATGCCGAACTATGGCAGGCGCTGCTCATCGCCGCCGAGCCGCACCGTGTCGAATGGCATTGGGTGAAGGCACACAATGGACATACCGAGAATGAACGCGCCGATGCGCTCGCCTGCGCGGAAGCGGAAAAACGGCGCTAAGCGGTGACCCGGGGCGCGAAATCCGCCGGATTGGTGCCGTTTAGCTCGGCCGGCATCCCTTCCCCTCGGATCAGGCTAGCGCATAAAAGGGACGCGGCTGGCGCGGTCTGGATGCCCATGCCGCCCTGTCCCGCGCACCAGAAATAGCGCGGCTCCAGCGGGTCGAAGCCGAATTGCATCCGTCGCGACGGCGCGAAGCTCCGCAAACCCGCCCATTTCCTTTCGACTACCTCGACCGGCCAGGTCACCGCTTGCTCGAATCGATCGATCGCCATTGCGACATCTATTTCCTCGGGCGCGGCATCGCACGGATCGGCCAGTGTCTCGTCGAGCGGGCTGACCCATACGACATTGTCGCCCTCGCCCTTGAAGTAGAAGCTGGCGTGGAGGTCGGTCGTCAGCGGCAGGTCGTGAAGGCCCCGCTGACGGACGCGCAGCTGGACCACGGTGCGGCGGCGCGGTTCGATCGGGATCGGCGGCAGGCCGCAGGCGGTGGCCACCGCATCGGCCCATGCCCCGGTCGCATTGACCAGAAGGTCGGTGCCGACGTCCCCCAGCCCCGTCTTCACAATCCATCCCTCACCCGAGCGACTCGCTGCCAGCAATGGCGAATCGGTCCGCACCGTGCCACCGGCGCGCCGGATTTCCGTGAGGCATGCAGTATGAAATGCCGCGACCTCGATGTCGGCGCAGCTCGGCTCCCACCATGCTCCGGTCCATTGATCGCGAAGACCAGGCACCATCCGATCGAGCGATTCGCGATCAATCCGCTGGAGTGCAAATTCGCCGTTCAGGTCACTGCCGCCTTCCACCAGGTCGTGGCCATCACTGGTCAGATGGAGGGCTCCCCGAGAGCGAAGCAGGGGTGCCTCCGACCCAGGCCAGTGCGAATCGAACATCGGCTTGGACAACAGGCTGAGCCGTCGCTCGGGCGTGTCGCCGCCGAGGCTCGCCTGCCAGAATGCGACCGAGCGGCCGGTTGAATGGCGACCGCAGACATCTTCGCTTTCGATCAGCAGGATCCTATGGTCGGCGGCGAGCCGTGCACCAAGGCTGGCCCCGGCAATCCCACCCCCGACGATCACAATGTCATATCGATCCATTCACCCCGGTTACGGTTTGGAAAGCCGGACCGTCTAGAGGCTGTGTCATGACTAATTTTGGATTCACCGAATTCCTGCTCGTGGCGCTGGCGATCATCTTGGTGGTGGCGGCCGTTATCGACATGCGGACGTTCACCATTTCGAACCGGCTCAACGCCACGGTCGCGCTAATGGCGCCGCTCTACTGGTGGTCGATCGCCTTGCCCTTCTGGCCCGACGCCGCGATCCAAATCGGGGTCGCGCTGGCGGTTTTCGCGGCGCTCGCGGTGACTTTCTATATCGGCATGATGGGCGGCGGCGACGTCAAGCTGGCCGCCGCGTTGGCGCTGTGGTTCTCGCCGGCATCGACGGTCAAGTTTCTGGTCATCATGTCGCTTGCCGGTGGCCTGCTGACTGTCGTGGTTATGATTCTCCATCGCGTAAAATTTCGCCGCGCATCAGCTGGCGACGACAAAAAAGAAATCGAAAAACCCGAGGTTCCCTATGGAGTTGCCATAGCAATCGGCGCGCTTTGGATTCTCGCCCAACGCTTTCTTAACCAATTTGCCTGATGTCTGTGAGGATCAAGGGGACCCTTTGGGGAGGCGTAATCGCCATGGACGTGAAGAAAGTCGCACTGCTGGTAGCAGCTCTGGTCATTGCAGTGGTTACCGCTGTCATGGCCAAGAATATGTTCGCTGGGGCTGGGGCAGCCCAGGCACAGGCCGCTCCGGCGGTTCCGCTCGGACCCAAGATCCTGGTTGCCCGCAAGGCGCTGCCGGTGGGCACGATCGTCGATCAGGAAAGCCTGACCTATCAGGCCTGGCCGAAAGAGATGGTCCAGAACGCCTATTATATCGAAGGCGGTCCTGATGGCGACATCAGCAAGCTGCTCGGCACGGTGGTTCGCAATCCCGTCACTGCTGGCCAACCGGTCACTCGCGGCGCGCTTGTCGGCCCCAATGATCGGGGCTTCCTTGCCGCGGCACTTGGCCCGGGCATGCGCGCCGTCACCGTGCCTGTGTCCGCGACCAGCGGTGTTGCCGGCTTCGTGTTCGCCGGCGACCGCGTCGATGTCGTCCTGACCCAGGAAGTTCGGGGCGGTGGCGACGGTCCGCCGCTGCGCGTCAGCGAGACCATTGTCCGCAACATGCGCGTCCTAGCCACCGATCAGCGGATCGACGGCAAGGATGAAGAAGGCAAGACCGTTCCAAAGGTGGTGTCGACCGTCACGCTGGAAGCAACGCCGCGCATCGCCGAAAAGGTGGCCGTTGCCCAGTCGATCGGCCAGCTGTCACTGTCGCTTCGTTCGATTGCGGAAAATGCCGCCGAACTCGAGCGCGCTGTCGCCAGTGGCGAGGTCAAGGTTTCAGATACCGGCAATCCTGGTCAGGAACGTCAGATGCTGCTTGCGATCGCAAGCCGTCCAACTGACGTCAACCCGACGTTCGTCACCGGTGCCGACGTGTCGCGATATCAGCGGCGAAGCGTCCCGGCCAAAGCAAGCAGCGGCGGCGATGATCGTGCCAAGGCCGTCAACAACCTCGCCGGTGCGATCCGCGGCGTCAGCGG
>JAZKHF010000002.1:0-10256 GCA_040385545.1 Pseudomonadota bacterium | reverse complement strand
TCGTCGCCGGTCGCCGGTTCGGTCGAAATCAGCCTGTCGGTCAAACGAATACCCCGGAAATATACTGCGCTTGCCCACCATGCCCGCGCGATCGGGTCAAGCGCAAGACGCCGTCATGGCGTCACATCATGGGCCGCCCCCATGCGACGGATCGCGGCGATTTTCAGATCGAACGGTCCCCAGTCATCACGCTCCGCTATCGCTGCCCAAATCGCCTCCACTTCTTCGATGTGCATCGAGCAGGGGTCCGCATCCTGCCAGTAATCATGGTCCAGGGCGTGCGCCAATGCGCTGCGCCCGGCGAGCTGTTTCGCCAGCGCCGGATCGCCGCCGTCCGGCACGCGCCCGCCGCGCCAGTCAAAGAAGAAGCGATCGATCGTGTCGTCCTGCCGGCGCAACGCCGTCAGCATCGCCGACACCAAGGCGCGATCGCGTTCCGGCTCGGGCGCGATCCCCAACCGCCGTACCAGTGCCTCGACCAGCGAATCCTCGAACCGCGCCGACCAAGCATCGAGGATCGCCGCCAGCAATGGCCCCTCTGTCACCAATGCCAGGCAGCCGCCGAGTTGAGCGAGATCCCAGTGAATCGCCTCCGGCTGTCGGCCGAATGCGTAGAGCCCGCCATGGTCGAAATAGGCCGCGACGAAGCTTTCGTCCCAAGTCGGCGCGAAACGCCACGGGCCGTAGTCGAAGCTCTCGCCAGTGATGTTGATATTGTCGCTGTTGAGCACGCCATGGACGAAACCCGCGGCAAGATAGGAAGCGGCGAGCGTCGCGGTTCGCGCCGCCACCAGGTCAAACAGCCGCGCCGGATCGTCGCTCTCTTCGTCGAACAGAGTGCGCAAACTGTACGAGACCAGCTTGGCGATCCCTTTCGCATCCTCGTGAAACGCAAGCCGCTGGAACGTCCCGATCCGCACATGACCGTGGCCCAGCCGAGTCAGCACCGCCGAGCGGGTCGGCGACGGCTCGTCGTTGCGCTGCAACTCCTCACCGGTCTCGACCAGAGCGAAACTCTTCGAGGTATTGACGCCCAGCGCCTCGAGCATCTCTGTCGCCAGCACCTCGCGCACCCCGCCTTTCAGCGTCAGCCGGCCGTCGCCGAACCGGCTGTATGGGGTCTGGCCGGATCCTTTGGTGCCAAGGTCGAGCAGGCGGCCGTCCTCATCGCGAAGCTGCGCGAACAGGAAGCCGCGCCCGTCGCCGATGTCGGGATTGTAATGGCGGAACTGGTGTCCGTGATAGCGCAGCGCAAGTGGCTTTGGCAGATTGCCGGGCAGTGGCTCGAAGCGACCGAAGTGGGCTTCCACGTCCACCGCCCCCAGGCCAACCTGCTCCGCCCAGCGTCGGTTGAAGAAGCGGACCTGGTGCTTCGGGAATCCGGCAGCCTCGACCGGGTCGAAAAAGCCATCCCCGAGCGTTAGAATCGCCGGATCGGGCCGATAGGGTTGCGTGTCCGCCATCGCCTCGCGATAGGGGAGGGCGATGAGTGGGGGAAGCGTGATGGCGACTTGGACCGATCGATACTGGAACAGCGCCGACGGGGTGAAGCTCCACTATCGCGATCATGACGGCGACCGCGATCGACCGCCGATCCTGTGCATTCCCGGCCTGACCCGCAACGCTCGCGATTTTGAGCCGGTGGCGGACCGCTATGCAGGTGATTGGCGCGTAATCTCGATCGACCTTCGCGGTCGCGGGGGAAGCGCCTTCGATCCCGACCCGAGCAATTACAAGCCGATGGTCTATGTTGCCGACATTTTGAAATTGCTCGACCAGTTGGGGATCGCCGACGCGGTGTTCGTCGGAACCTCGCTCGGGGGCATTTGCACGATGGCCCTCGCGCTCGGAAATAGCGAGCGGATCGCTGGAGCGCTACTCAATGACGTCGGGCCGGTCATCGATCTCGCCGGGATCGACCGTATCGCCGGCTATGTAGGCAAGGAAACATGCTTTTCCGGATGGGACGATGCGATCGACCGGATGGCCGCGCGCAACCATGACATTTATCCTGATTACGGTCACGCCGAATGGGACCGCTTCGTCCGGCGCCTCGCTCGCGAAGACGGGGACGCCATAATATTCGACTATGACATGGCAATCGCCGACAATTTCGAGAGCGCCGCGTCCGCGCCCGATGTCTGGCCCTTGTATGAAGCGCTCGACGGTCGCCCGGTGACCATTCTTCGCGGAGAATTGTCCGACCTGCTGTCGGCCGAGGTCGCAAGCCGGATGGCAAGCGAGATTAGCGATGTTGAATTGGTGACCGTTCCGCGGGTCGGCCACGCGCCGAGCCTCGACGAGCCCGAAAGCCTGGCCGCGATCGACCGCTTGCTCTCGCGCGTGCTGGAGGCGCAAAAAAAGGGGCAGCCGTAGCCGCCCCTTCCTTTGTCGGTAGCGGGATCGCTTAGAAGCGGATGCCGGCGCCGATCATGGTCTGGTACAGTTCCAGGCCAAACTGATAGTTGCCGTAGCGCTGCTCGAGCTTGACGTAGGCGCTCTGGCCAAGGCCAAGTTCGCCGCCAACGCCGACGCGCACGCCGTCGATGTTCACGCCGAACGCACGGATGTTCGAGTAACCGCCGGTCACATAGAGCAGGCCGTTGTCACCGACGCGCGCACCGGCGCGGGCGGTCAAAGCGAGCTCGCGCTTGATGTCCTTGCTGTCTTCCAGCTCGGCGGTGATGCCGAGAACCGCGCCGCCAACGGCGACATCGTAACCGACGTCGACGCCATAGGTGAAGGCTTCGGTGCCGAAGATGTTGTCATCGGCGAAGCCGATGTTGGCGCCGACGCGCGGGCCGGAGAAATCATGGCCGACGGCGGCGTCCTGGGCCAGGGCCGGGGTGGCGACGAAAGCGCTCGCGGCGAGCGCGAGAGTCAGAAAACGGTTCACAAAAGACCTCATCATTTGAAATTTGAGCCGCGGAATTGAGGGGCTCGCGGGGGCCATTACGGTCGCGTTCTCAATTCGTCCACCCTCCGTTTGTCGAAAAGACACAGATGATGCACGGTCGCTACAAATCGCCCAGGCGAATGTAATAGGCTCCTTCCGCGATTTGACGGAACAGCCTCGTCTAGGTCGACGTCAGTCGCTTCAGCTTGGCCAGCGCTGCTTCATCCCCCTCGTTTGGGGAGATGGTCGCGGCGAATTTGCCCTGCGCATCCATCAGGAAGGTGGTCGCCGTATGGTCGACCGTATAGTCGGCCCCTGGCTGCGGCACTTTTTCGGCAGTGATCCCGAACAACGCCTTGATGCCTTCGATCGCCGGGGTTGATCCGGTCAGCGCGATCACCGGCGTTCCGAACAGTCCGGCATAGCGCGCCATTTCCGCCGGTGTGTCGCGCTCGGGGTCGACGCTGACAAGGACGATGGCGAAGGCGTCATCGCCCTTGCCGACCTGCTTGCGCAGCTTGGCCAGTCGGGCCAGCGTCGTCGGGCAGACATCGGGGCAGTGGGTAAAACCGAAAAACAGCGCGTAAGGCTTGCCCGCCAGTCGCTCGCTGGAAAAGGGCTGGCCGTCGCTGCCGGTCAACAGGAACGGGCCGCCGATCTCGCTCATCGACTGGCTGCTGACGATTTCCCGGCTGGCAGGCGGCCCGCGCAAGGCGATGATCAGGCCCGCGATCGCCACCAGTCCGACCAGTAGCCAGAGGATCAGGCGGATCCGTCCCAGGTTCATCGCGGACCGCCAACGGACACATTAACTGTTACATTGCCCTGCCGCTCGAAGTTCAAGGTCAGCCGGATCGACGAGCCGGGCGCCAAGGGCTTCGCAAGATCCTGGATCATGACATGCTTGCCGCTGGCCGCCAGCTGTACCTGTCCCTTCGCCGGGATTTCGATTCCGCCATCGATCGCCCGCATCCGCATGATTGCTCCGTCCATGCTGGTCTCATGCAAACTCGCCCGTCCAACGCCGGCGGCCTCGACCGCTAGCAGGCGGTCAGGACCACCGCTGTTGGCAAGCGTGAAATAGACGGCGGCAGAGGTAGGAAGGGCGGTCACCCGGGCATCGTTGACAGTCACCAGCGGCGCGGGTTCCGGATTGCACGCGCCCAGCAGCAGTGCAGCGAGCAGGGGCAATGTGGCCTTCACCATGGCGTGCCTTCGTTATAGCGTACAAATTGGAGGCCCGAGCCGAGCTTGCTCATTCTTGGTTTTTAGCCGTTTTTCAATGTCTAACCAAGAAGAATCGGGATGAGAAATTCAACGAGCTAGGTCGCTCGTGTCGTCGATCGTCATAGATGGCTTTCCGCGAAAGCGGCGGCGGCGCCGAACAGGCCGGGTTGCGGGTGGGTGACGAGCTTCACCGTGATTGCTTCCATGCGCCGTTCGAACCGGCCTTTGGCAACGAAGCGGTCGGCGAAACCGGACCGGGCGAAAAGATCGCGTATCCGGTAGCTCAGGCCGCCCGCCAGCACGACGCAATTCGCCCCATGGGCCAGGGCCAGGTCACCGGCAACCGCGCCCAGGGACAGGAAAAAGCGATCCAGCGCGGCCCCGGCGAGGGGATCCGCTCCGTCCAGCGCGGCGGTCCATAATGTCTTGTCGTCGATGTCGGGTACTGCCCTGCCATCGATCGCGGCCAGCGCCTGGTAGATGTTGACCAGACCGGGACCCGACGCGATCCGCTCGACCGACACGCGGCGAAGCGAACGGCGGAGGAAGCCCAGAATATGATCCTCGAGCGAATCGAGCGGCGCGAAATCGCCGTGGCCGCCTTCGGTTTCGATGACGTGATAATGATCCCCCGCGCGCAGCAATTGTGCCACGCCAAGCCCGGTGCCCGGCCCAACGAGACTGGTCAGGCGATGGTCGGTAATCGGTCGGTCGGGACCGCACAGATGGTCGAAATGCGCGTCGCCCAATTGCGCGACGGCATGGGCGACGGCACCGAAATCATTGACGATGGTGAAGTCAGTGACGCCCAGCTTCTCCTTCATCAGCGCGGGGCGGATGACCCAGGGATTGTTGGTCAACTTGAGCACATCGCCACCGACCGGCCCCGCGAAGGCGATACTGATCGCATCGGGCTCGTCGCCTGGGTTGAGCGCACAAAAGTGCTGCCAAGCGAGTTGGAAGCTCGCATGGTCGGCGGTGTTCATCGTTACCGGTTCGGCAAGGTCGACGACCCGGCCCCGATCCACCGTGGCGATCGCGAAGCGGGCATGCGTGCCCCCTATGTCGGCAACGGCGATCGTCCGGGTCATGCGGTTACTCCTACGCCGATTCGGCCGGCCTTCGGGCGAACATGCCGAAGTATGCGATCAACGCATAGCAGGCGGCCGGAAGGAGCAATGCGATTCCCAGGCTGCCCGACGCATCGGCCAGCATTCCGGTCAGCAGCGGGATAACCGCCCCGCCGAAGATGGCGATGTTGATGATCCCCGATCCGTCGGCGGCCCGCGACCCAAGCCCTTCGGAGGCGAGGCTGAAGATGGTCGGGAACATGATCGAGTTCATCAGCCCGATCGCCAGCAGGCTGTAGCCCGCGACCGCGCCGGTGGTGTTGATTGAAATGAGGATCAACGCGATTGCGCCGATCGCGACCCCCGCAAGGATCAGTCCCGGGCTGAGGATTCGTAGGAAATAGGAGCCGATGAAACGTCCGATCATCGCTCCGCCCCAGTAAAAGGCGATCAGTGATCCGGCGGCGGCCTCGTTGAGGCCCATGACGCGGCTCTGCTGGAGATAATTGACGATCAGCGAACCGATCGAGACTTCGGCGCCGACGTACAGGAAGATGCTCAGCGCCCCCAGGCCGAAGCGTGGACGCTTGAGCAACGAAAAGCCGTCGAGTGGCGAGCTCGGTTCGTGCTTCTCGCCTTTCAGCCGGTTGCGGAACAGGAAGACCGCAAGCGCGACCACGGCCAAAGCAACGGCCAAACCGATATAAGTGCCCACGATCGCCTTGGTCTCGGCGGTGCGGTAGGCATCGAGCTCCGCGCCCGACAATTGCGCCGCCGACATGTTGGCCAGTCCGCCCAGGATCAGTGCCGCGCCCACCCACGGGAAGATCGTCGTGCCAAGGCTGTTGAAGGCCTGCGCGAAGGTCAGGCGGCTGTGAACCGTCCTGGCCGGCCCGAGCAGGCTGATCAGCGGATTGGCGACGACCTGAACGATCACGACGCCGCTGGCGAGGACGAACAGGGCGAACAGGAACAGGCCATAGGTCGCGGTCTGCGATGCCGGGATGAACATCAGGCAGCCGACCATCATGATCAGCAACCCCGTAACCGCGCCGCGCATGTAGCCGATCTTCTTGACCAGCTGCGCACCGGGGATCCCGATGACCAGATAGGCAGTGAAGAAGCAGAACTGAACCAGCATCGCCTGCGTATAATTGAGCGTGAACAGCTCCTTCAGCTTGGGGATGATGACGTCGTTGAGCGATGTGATTCCGCCGAAGATGAAGAACAAAGCCATGACGAACAGGCGAAGCTCGGGGGCATCGGTGCGCCCGGCGTCGGCGATGGCCCCGGTGTCGGATGCGGGGGCGGACGTGACAGCCATCGACGAAATTCCTTTAGAATGGACCCTGGCAGGAAGAAGGACCGGATTGCGAGACGATACGCAAGCTTTTCAATCGCAGCGATACCGGCGCTTCGGCGCGAATGGTCATCCCCTCGACCGCGCGATCGCTGAGACAGGCGAGCGGAATGCGCGCGGTGCGAAGGCCCTTGTCGCTGGCCAGGCGAAGCGTGGAATCGATGCTGACCGGCTTGCAATCCTTGCACGCGCCGGTGAGCGTGACCGCCCCGCCGGGTGCGGCGACCAGTGCGAACACCAGCTCTACGCTGCCCGTGGGTCCGGCCGATCCGCCGAAGCGGACCAGCAGGTCGGCAGGCGCGGTCCAGCTAAAAGTGCGTGCATCTTCCTGGGCGCCGAGATCGAACGGCGTGACCTTGACCGCGCCGCCGGGCGAGTTGCCGGTCCAGCGGGCAAGCATCTGCTCGCCGCCGCCATCGCGGGCGATCAGCGAAACGCCGCTTGCCGGTCCGCGCAGGAACAAGGTGCGATTGGCGGGGGCACCGGCAGTGCGGGCGCAGGTTGCTCGCAGGGCGGGCAGTTGCGGGGGCCGGGCGTAGCTTCCGCCCTGTCCATAAGCGAACAGGGCCGGGCTTCCCGCGGCGCAGTCGGCGGGCCAGACGAACGGCAGCATGCCGGTGAAATCGTGGCGCGGGCGGCCCGAGCCGTCGGCGACCAATATATCGGCGACGCCTTGGCCCTCGCTGCCCGGAAGCCAGGCGGCGACGAAGGCGTCGGCGGCGGCGATCTCGCGGTTCATCCAGAGCGGACGACCCGATAGCAACACCGCGACGGTGCGGATGCCTTGGGCGCGGAAGCGCTTCAGCAGAGCCAGACCTTCCTCGTCGTCGAGGCGATGGTCGAGCCGGTCGCCCATGAATTCGGCGTAGGGCGGCTCGCCGAACACCACCACCGCGACGTCGGGCTTCCGCGTGAACTTGCCGTCGCTCGACAGGGTCGCGTTCCCGCCGCCGTCGCGCGCCGCGGCGGCGATCCCGGCAAAGATCGACGTCGCGCCAGGGAAGTTGGCGTTGGTCAGGTCGCCGCCGCCCTGCCAGGTGATCGACCATCCGCCCGACTGGGCGGCGATGCTGTCGGCGGCTTTACCGGCCACCAATATGTTGGCCGAGGCCTTGATCGGCAGCACATTGTCATTCTTGAGCAGCACCAGCGACTGGCGAACCGCGGCCCGCGCGACATCGCGGTGCGCCGCCGATCCGATCACATCCCACTTGCCGGCAAGCGAACGCGCCGACGGCCGCGGCCGATCGAACGTTCCCGCGCGAAGCTTCATCGCGATCACGCGGGCAGCGGCCTCGTCGATCCGCGCCATCGGGATCGTCCCGGCGCGCGCACCGGCGACAAGGTTGGCATGGAGCGCCTTCCAGTCCTCGGGCACCATGTAGATGTCGAGCCCGGCCATCAGCGCCTGCGGGCAGACGATGTTGGTGCAGCCCGGTATCTGACCGTGACCGTTCCAGTCGCCGACGGTCACGCCGTCGAACTTCATCGCGTCGCGAAGCAGGCCGGTCAGCAATTCGCGGCTGCCGTGCATCTTGACGCCGTTGATGCTGGAGAAAGAGGCCATGACGCTCTGTGCGCCGGCGTCGATCGAGGCGGGGTAGGGGGCGGCGTGGACCGCTTCGATCTCGGGCAGTGGTCCGGCGACATCGCCCTGGTCCTTGCCGCCGGTGCCACCGTCGCCGAAGAAATGCTTGATAGTGGCGATGACGTGGCGGTCGTCGAGGAAGGTGGCGCTGCCCTTCGTGCCTTGCAGTCCTTCGACCATTGCCTTGCCCAGCGCGGTGACCAAAGCGGGATCCTGCGCATAACTTTCATAGGCGCGGCCCCAGCGCGTGTCGGTGGCGACCGCGATGGTCGGGGCGAAGGTCCAGTCGATGCCGGTGACCGCGATCTCCGCCGCGGTGGCCTCGCCGATCTTGCGCACCAACTCGACATCGCGGGTCGCGCCGAGCCCGACATTGTGGGGAAACAATGTCGCGCCGGGAACATTGTTATGGCCGTGGACCGCGTCGGTCGCCCAAAGCAGGGGCACCACCGGCTCGCCATCGGGCAGTGGCTGCATCGATGCGTCCCACATGGCGTCGGCCAGCTTCAGCCATTCGGGCGCTGCCGCCTTGTCGTCGCCGCCGGGGCCGCTGTTGCCGCCGTTGAGGATGGTGCCGAAGCGATAGGCGGCGACGTCGGCGGCGGTGATCGAGGCGATGTCGGGCATCACCAGCTGCGACACCTTGCGTTCCAGCGACATGCGCGCGACGATCGCGGCAGCGCGGGCTTCCACGGTCTGTGGGGCGATGACGGGCGCCGCGAAGGGCAGTGCGTGGCGCGTGGCACAACCGCCGATCGCAACCAACGCCGCCGCGGCAAGCAGGGACCGAACGATCACTTCTTTCCCCCCGGCAGCTGATAGACCCGCACGTAATCGACCTCCATCTTCGCCGGGAATGCGGCGGGGTCGATGCCCTTCTGGCCGCCCCAGGTGCCGCCGACGGCGATATTGAGCAACAGATGCATCGGCTGGTCGAACGGCCAGCGATCGCGCCCGCCCTTGACGTTCTTGAGCATGAACTTCGGCTCGTCATCGACGCCGGTGACGATGAACTTGTCGGTCCACAGCAATTGGTAGCGGTGAAACTGGGTGCAGGCGGTGGGCAGGGTGAACGACTTGGTCTGCTGGACGCCGCTGTTGTAATTGAAAGCGCGGGTGATGAGCGTCTGGTGGATCTTGGTGGGATCGAAGCCGACATGCTCCATGATGTCGATCTCGCCGCCGTCGGGCCATTTCACCTTGGGATCCTCGAGCAGCATCCAGATCGCCGGCCAGGTGCCGCGCCCGCAGGGGATCTTGGCGCGGATTTCGTAGAAGCCGTAGGTCCAGGCCGCCTTGCCGTTGGTGAACAGGCGGGTCGAAGTGTAGCGCTGTCCGCCGAAGTCGGGGAAGCGCGCCTTGTCGAGGGTCTCGCTGCGCGCCTCGATGATCAGCCGGCCATTTTCAATGCGCGCATTCTCGGGCCGGCCCGCGGCATAATATTGCTTTTCCTGATTGTACCAGCCGGCCGCATTGCGATGCGTGTCATAGGCCCATTTCGACAGGTCGATCGCAGTGCCGTCAAACTCGTCGGCGAACACCTTGACGTAACCCGCCGGTGCGCGGTCGGGCTCAGCGGCACCTTGCGATCCCGCGGGAGACGCGATGACCGCCATCGCCAGCAGGGATGGTCGAAAGGCAAGCATTACATTCCTCCGCCAGGCACCGCCGGCGCCGCGAGAGCGGCACCGGCGGGTTCTCGTCCAGTTGCTACATCTTCAGGCGAATGCGCGCGCCATAAGTCCTTGGCCGGGTGAAGAAGCGGGTATTGTCGAACTGGGTGATGATGATCGCCGATTCGTGAACCGCGTCGGTGAGATTGTTGATATATCCCTCAATCCGGATCTTGCCCTCGCGGCCGTGGCTGTAGCCGGCACCGACGTCGAAGGTCCAATAGCCATTGACCTTGTCGTCAAGCCGCCGCTCGGGCGTCTCGGGCGAGAAATCCTCGCCGTTGAAGATCGTCATGAACTGGCTCGACCGGTATCCCGCCGAGGCGACATAATCGAACTTGCCCGAACCCACGTCGATCGACTGGCCGACGCTGGCGTTGAGCTGGTAGCGCGGCGTGCGCGGCAGGCGCTTGCCGTTGATCGAGCGGAACACGGCATTGCC
>JAZKHF010000001.1:5048-8256 GCA_040385545.1 Pseudomonadota bacterium | reverse complement strand
CGATCGTCGGCGCGATGAGCGACCGCACGCTGAGCCGCTTTGGTAGACGCACTCCCTATTTCCTGATCGGCGCGATCATTTGCAGCCTGTGCCTGCTGGCGATGCCGTATAGTTCTACGCTGTGGATGGCGGTCGGCCTGCTGTGGATCCTCGACGCCGCCAACAATATCACCATGGAGCCCTATCGCGCCTATGTCGGCGACCGGCTCAGTGCCGAACAGCAACCCTCGGGTTTCCTGATGCAGGCGAGTTTCACCGGCCTCGCCCAGACGCTAGCCTATCTCGCGCCGACATTGTTCGTGCTGGCTGGGTTCGACAAGGATGCGGTCGATGCCAATGGCATTCCCCACGTCACCCGTCTCGCCTTCGTCATCGGCGCGATCCTCTCCTTCACCACCATCGTCTGGTCGGTGTGGCGGGTGCGCGAGCTGCCCCTGACCCCGGCGCAAATCGCCGATGTTCGCTCGAAACCGCTTACGACGGGTGCGACGCTGGTCGAGATCGTCGAGGCGATCCGCGATATGCCGCAGACGATGCGCCAGCTCGGCTGGATGATGCTGTTCCAATGGTACGGCATGTTCTGCTACTGGCAGTTCGTCGTCAACGCGCTGGCGCTGAGCATCTTCGATACCGGCGATGCCGCCAGCCAAGGCTATCGCGACGCCGCTTTGCTCAACGGACAGGTCGGCGGTTTCTATAATTTCATCGCATTCCTCGCCGGCTTCGCGTTGATGCCGCTGGTTCGACGGATCGGCGCGAAATCGGTCCATGCCGTTGCCATCGGCCTGTCCGGAGCCGGTATGCTGGCGATCCCGCAGATCGTTGATCCGCTGTTGCTGCTCGCACCGATGATCGGCATCGGCATCGGCTGGGCCAGCATCATGGGCACCCCCTATGTCATCCTGGCGCGCTCGATCCCGCCCGAACGCACCGGCGTCTATATGGGCATCTTCAACATGATGATCGTTATCCCGATGCTGATCCAGACGCTGACCCTGCCGCTATTCTATGAATCGCTGCTCGGTGGCGATCCGCGCAACGTCATCCTGCTCGGCGGTGGCTGCCTTATCGTCGCGGCGCTGTTTTGTCTCAGGGTCAGGGAGATGGGCTGAGGGTGGACGCAATGTCGATGCTTCGATGACATCGCCCCCCGCCAGAAAGAGAGACCGGAATCAGCCGATCTCCACATAGCCTTTCCGCGTCTTTTCCAGGGTTAGCGTGTTGGCTTCGCGTCTGGCGCGATCGGGGGTTTCATAACTCTTGACGACCGAGCTGCCCTTTGTGCCCCGGCGTCCGTATACAACTGTCACATCGCAGCCCGTTACCGCTATCTTCCAGAATTTGTCGGACGTTCCCTGACGAAATTCGAATTCGGTAAAGCTTGATCCATCGTCCGACACCGGCTCTGGCACCGCCTCGGCCTCTGGCGAGAGCGTTACAGGTTCAGCCGGTCGCGGAACAGACGCCCCCGGTTCGAACGGATTGTCGTCGATCGCTCCGCCATCGCCGCGCAACACTGCCTCGATCTGCGCGATCACCGCGTCGGGATGGCGCAGCCAGGCGTGCGAAGGGATATCGATCACCTTCCACCCAAAATTCCTCAGAATCGTTGGCTGGAAGACATAGCGTTCGGCGACCGCATTGCCCGCGTCGCTATCGAGCAGGATGGCGAGCGCATGGCTCCTGCCATCGGGCTCGAGGATCGCAAGATCGCAGCGAAAGCTCGCGCTGCCGACATATTCCTCGACGACATGGCCGCGTCTGCGCAAAGCGGCGGCGAGCGTGTCGCGCAGCGGATCTGGCGCCGCAACCCGGGCGAACACGCGCTCCGCTTCGGGATTGAGCGTGGCAAGAATAGTTTGGCCGTGGCGCGCATCCCCACGCGCCTGTGCTTCGGCGAACGACAGAAAGGTTCGAAGCGCGCGCGCACCATCATTGTGGGTATTGGTGATCGCTTCGGCGCGAATCGTCGAGATGACCGCCATATGGTGCCTTGCCCGGCTGAAGATGACGTTGAGCCGCTTCTCGCCGCCACGCTGGTTGATCGGGCCGAAGTTCATCGCCATCCGGCCGGCCCGATCGGGCGCGTAGCAAATGCTCAGCAGGATCACGTCGCGCTCGTCACCCTGTACATTTTCCAGATTCTTGACGAACAGCCCATTCACCTGGCCGTCGTCCTCGCGGACATACTCGGCCTCGAGTCGGGCGGCAAAGCCTGGATCCTGTGCCGCGAGCGCGTCGAGCGCATTCTCGATCTCGGTCTGCTGTGCTTCGGAAAAGGCGACGATTCCGATGCTGAGACCAGTTTCGCGACCGAGCAAGTCGCGCACCATCGTTGCCAATAGACGCGCTTCGGGCACATTGGCGCGCTTCTCGTAAAAGCCATCGGCGACGGGATGAAAGCTGATCGCGCGAGCCAGCAGCCGGTCGATGCTATCCGCCGCCGCGTCATCGGCGTCCGACCGCACCGGATCGGGCGAGGCACCGGCCTCGGCAATTGTCTTGTCGGGTATGGTGACCAACCGCCCGTCGTAGAACGCAGCATTCGAAAAGCTGATCAGAGCTTCGGACCGGCTGCGATAATGCCAGGCAAGCAAGGTGGCAGGCAGGCTGCGCGCAGCCTGATTGAGCAGACTGTCGGCATCGAGCAGGATTGCCATTGTCTCGCCGTCCTCCTCGACCGTCACCTGCATCTCGTCTTCGTCGCGCGCAGCAGCAAAAAAGCTTGTCGGGGGCAATTGCATCTCGTCGCCGACGACGATGATTTGCGCGGCTCTGCTGAGCGCGGGAACCGCGTCCTCGGTCGGTATCTGGCTGGCTTCGTCGAAGATCACGACATCGAACAGATCGGCCTGAAGCGGGAGCGTATCGGACACCGACAGCGGGCTCATCAACCAGATCGGCTTAAGGTCGTTGATGACCGCGCCTGTCTCATCGCCCGCCAGATCGCGGATCGAACGATAGCGCATAGTCTTGCCGAACTCATGTTCGAGTTCGCGACGCCCCGTCGAATAGATTTTCTTGAACGCGCGCGCCTGAGTGTCGAGCTGCGTGCCCGACAGCGTCGAATGGCGAACATGGTCGCGGAATTTGTGCTGGCCGGCGGCGCCGATGCACGCTGCATTGTCGCCCTGCAGAATCGTTGTGGCCCTTGCCGCTCGGCGTGCGCTCGAGGCAAGTTCGGCGGCGTCGAAACGCTGCAACGCCG
>JAZKHF010000001.1:1243-5032 GCA_040385545.1 Pseudomonadota bacterium | reverse complement strand
TCGACGCGAAGCACGCGCGAGATCGCTTCATCGAGGATCATCGCCTCGATCTGCGGCGGATCGAACGGCAGCGACCGCAGCGCAAAGGCAGTGCCCGGTCCGGCCTGATCGGCCGCCTGAAGCAGTGGCAGCAAGTCGGGTAAATCGTCCATGCCTTCGCGCATATCACGCATGGCCTCGGCCAGCGTGCCCAGTGTCATCCGGTCGGCCCCGTCGAGACGGCCTGCATACAAAGCCGACAGCGCCTCGATCTTGACACCGGCACTGGCCTCGCGTGTCAGGACGGCCACCGAATCGGCGGCATTTCTGGCATTGGCGATCAGTCGACGCACCAAAAGCGGGGAATCGGCGTCCGACCAGGCGTCCCGCAATATCGCCAGCGCATCGGCGTCCGCCGTCCCGAACCGTTGTTCGAGCGCGGCACGCACCGCCTCTTCGGCCGTTGTTGCGGCATAAAGTTCGACCAGGCGCTGCAACACCGACGTGACGCTAGGTTCGACCGCATGGGCGGAAAAATCGTAGCGGGCGCGGACCGTCCGTTTCAGCCGCCGCCAGCCGCCGCTCAGAAACTTGAAGAAGCCCGGCTCCTGCCGTCGCGCGTGATCAAGCGCAGCATCGGCGTCGTCGGGAGCCAGCGGATCATGCCAATGCCCCGCCGCCTCGGCGGCGGCGGCGCGATTGGCACCCGCTGTCTGGCATCTTGCGCGGGCATCGACGAACATCTGCGATGCTGCCGATCCTGCGTCGAGCAGATCAAGATTGCCTGCCAGATTGGTCCGCATCGCTTCCGAGGCTGCACGCACCAGCGTCAGCGCCTCGGTGAGCGTCATGTCTGCGGACAACAAAACAGCTTCATCGTCCAGCACCGGAGCGAGCCGGTCGAACAATTGCTCGCCCTCCACCACCATCTCTTCGGTGACAGCGTAGCTGCGCTCGTTCGCGATAATGGAGGCCGACAATCGCGAAAACGGGTGTTCGGCCAAACCAACCAGCCCGAACGAATCGCTGACCGCCCGATGAATGCGATCGGCGAGATTGCGATGAGCGTCCCACTCCGATGGCGTCGGCAGCCGCTCCCGGATTCCGGGATCGGCATCGCCCGGCGCGGGCAAGGCAAACAGACGGCGGATCAACGCGCGCAGGCTGATTGCAGAGTCGGGCGGCAATCGCATCATCGCCCGGTCGAATGATTCGATGCGACCGAGATGGCGCGACAGTGCGTCGATGGTTTGCACACGCACGGCACGGTGATGATCGACGGCGTCGTCGGCCTTGCTCCAGCGCTCGTAGCAATCCTTCAGATCGAGGATGAACCCTTTCTTGTCCTCTTGCGAATCATGGATCAGACAGGCCAGCCGGTCGAGCCCCGCTTGCTTCAGCCGGTTGAACACCACATCGAGCGCAGCGCGCTTTTCGCATACGAACAGCACACGTTTTCCACGTGCGGCGTAATCCGCGATCAAATTGGTGATGGTCTGCGACTTGCCGGTGCCGGGTGGCCCCTGGATGATGAAGCTCCGTCCCGTCCGCGCCAGCGACACCGCCGCCTCCTGCGTCGCGTCGGCAGGGACGACACTCCACAAATCGGATGGATCAAGTGGCGGCGGCGGCGATTGTTCGATCGCGCGCGGCTCGATCGAGAACAGCGTGTCGAAGGATGGCGGAGTCACCCGGTCGTCGATCAGCTGGGTGTAGTCACGGACCAGCGACATCTTCTTGTAATTGAAGTTTGCCAGCGTGACCTGAGTCAGGTCGATCTCCCACGCGAAGCGATGTCCATCGCCCCCGGCCAAGGCATAGGACATCGCTTCTGCTACCATCCGGTCGGGGCGCGGCGGCATCGGCGCACCCACTGCAATGCGCTGTGGCAATGGACTGGGCTTCACATATTTTTCGAACAAGGCGAGCCCGAGCGGCCGGTAATCGTCACGGTCGTAGCTGAATTCGGGACGCGATACGCCGCTGCCGCGCACATTTGCACCGCGCCGCCGCTGGAATACCCGCATCCGTTGCACGGCCTTTTGATGGATGAGTTCGATCTCCGGCTTGGTCGTCAGCGCCAGCGTAACGCCGGGCTCGCTGCGGCGGATCTGGGCGGCAATATCGGCCTGAATCTGTTCGATCGATGTTCGTGACAAATCGACGCGTTCCGGCAAATGGATGTCGTACAACTGACGCAGATAGTGCTTCAATGCCGGGTTGAACTCAGCCTCCGCATCCGCCACCTGCATGAAATACTGGTCGCGCACACCCTTTTGCTTCGCGACCTCAACCGTCAGCCACAGCAGCGGGGACTGGATGCGGTCTTCGGGCGCATCCTTCAGATTGTGCCAGCGCAAATAGGCGATGACCAGGCGCAGATGGCTGAACCCGTACTCGGCGCGGTCGCGGCGCGTTTCCGCAATGATGCGATCGAAGGCAGACGGCAGATAGGGCTGGTCCTCGAACCGTAGCCACTTCGCCAGCGAAACCTTGCCTGCCCCAAGTACCTCGCCCGCGAAGCGCCCAGCCCATGTGCACAATTGTTCGGCGCGGATCGACTCGATCCGCATCACCATTGGCACGCTGGCAACGGTCAGGTTCACCGACGCCTGAGTAGGGCGAAAATGGATCAGCCGATTGCGACGAGACAAGTCGAACAACCTGTCCCGCAGATGCGTTAGCACAGCGACGCGGCGGGTGGGCGCGCCACTCGCGTCGGCCAAGACCCGATCGATGTCGAGTCCGACGGGTTGATCGCGGTACTGCTCCAGCCGCTGAGCAGCGGCGGCAAGGTCGCCCGCCCGCTCGTGCCGGTTGAGTGCGGTCATCTCACCGATCAGCGAAGCGATCACCGGGTGGAGCGAGCGGTTGAGCCGAAACAGGTTGCCCTGTTCGGAAGAGAAGCGTTTGACGTCGATCTCGTCGTTGAAGTCTAGACCGCACGCGAGACTCGCGAGGATCAGTCCGATCAGGAAGATATCGGTCTGATCGTCGTGGTGCCCGACCTGCTCTTCCCAACAACGGTATCCGGTCAGAAACGCCGGCTTCAGCACAGCTTGCCCGGTTGTTTCGGCGGTCGAGGTGCGCAGGTCGTCGAACTGCGACCCGGTCTCCGTGTCGGTGGTGACGCGATATTCGCCAACCACACGCAGTGCCGAGGAGACGTGCGGCTGAACCGCGCGGATTCCCGTTTCGTCGAGTTGCTGTACACGGCCTTCCGGTCGACCCAGCACCAGCTCTCCATCACGGTCTATCACTTGATCGTCGCTCAAGTCTGCGACCAAATCGCGCGCATGGAGCGCGGCAACCTGGCGCATCAGCGGCAACATCGCGCGCAGCAGATCTTCGGACGGCATCGCACCGCCATCGTCGATCAACCGCTGACGCAGCGATACACGCTCTGCGGTCATGCCGTTGCCTTGCCCAGCGGTGCGAGCAAGCGCGCAATCGACTGACGGTTCATCTTGAGATCGCGTTTCAACCCCTCGCGAAACGCCTCGAGCCCGCCCATATCTTGCGCCAACCGCGCGCCCGCAACCAGCATCGCATCGCGGCCGTCCGGATCAGCCATGGCGAGGTCGAAGCTCAGTGCGATCAGATACTCGCGAGTCTCCGCATCGATCGCATCGACCGACAGAGACGCGTCGTCGATCGGCGCCTCATTAGCGTTCCAGTCCGGAAAGTAGCGTTGCAATTGGGCGACCACTGCGTCGCCTTGCGCTGCCGGATCGGTCGCCAGCCGTGCCAGCACGCCGCGCGTCATCGCCATCATGTCGTGCTGGCGCGGCAGGTCGAGAGCGGCAATCG
>JAZKHF010000001.1:0-1233 GCA_040385545.1 Pseudomonadota bacterium | reverse complement strand
GATAGTGGTCCCCGAAGACGCCTGTCGAGCCACGGCTCCAAGTCTGGATCGCTGCGCCACCATTTGTCCAGCGCCTGCGCGCGAAGGAAGATTTCTGGATGCGTTTCGCCTTCCGATACCGGCGCATTCGGTTCGAGTTCGGCCGCTTGGCGCAGATATGATGCTGTATCGACGCTGAGGAGACCGGTCATCGTCTTGATGAGGGTGTCGATCGCCGGTGCAGTGGAATCAGCCGCCACTGCCCCGCCGCGATCGGCATAAAGTTCGGTCGTCAGACGATACAGGCGAGCGGTCTCGGCGTGGCTCGGCGATGCCCCGGGATAGGCCAGCGCATGGTCCAGAATTGTCGTTGCACTGCGATAGATGCCGTTGTCGATCGACCATAATTTATAATGCGCCAGCTCGTGGCCGATTAAAGCGACGCGCTCAGCGCGCGAGAGTTTCTCGAGCACGGGTCCGTGCAACACGAGGTGAATCTCTCCCGGCACGTACCACAAGGCGGCGTTCATGGTGCCATCGGGTGCCTGATAGATGGTCACGGGTGCCTCGATTGCCAGCCTGGTCGATACCGCGCTGCAATCCTCATAGATTTCCGGATGCACATCGGGGGCAAGTCGGTAGGTCTGACGCAGCAAAAGGGCCCTCATCTCGCCTAGTTGTTCTTCGCGTGTCTCCTGTGACGCCGCCCAATGCCATATCTCGGGTTCATATTTGATCAAATGATCGACCACAGCGCGATGGTAGCGGAGTGGTTCGAGTGGTGGTGAAGTGGTCAAGAATCGTCCCCGGTTGACAATCATAGTAGATCGTCGATCGAGTTCGTCTATCCTGTTTTCCACGGACAGGTTCCCGCATTTGAATGCTGGAACACGAAAATGCTGTCGGAGCATTGCCCGGGAACAGTGATTTCGTGCGATAATCTTCTGCTTCTGAAGCCGTGGGCGAAAGATTCGTTCGCGGTGTCGCCAGAATACCGACTTGGTGGATCGCACACATCCGTCGCTCAGGCGACGTTTGACATCGGTTAGGGCCACGGACGGGGGTAATATTGGTTGCGGGGGCAGGATTTGAACCTGCGACCTTCAGGTTATGAGCCTGACGAGCTACCGGGCTGCTCCACCCCGCGCCAATACTGGCCGTCCACGGACGGCAAAAACGCCAAAGGGGCGAGACCTGTCGATCACGCCCCTTGGCAAAGTGAATGGTATCAGCAATCGAAACGCGCGCGCCGGC